>JACRFU010000075.1 GCA_016212585.1 Candidatus Magasanikiibacteriota bacterium
GTAACGAAATACGCATAGTTCGAGACAGAATTGTTGAATAAATTTTGAGGTTTAATTGCAAATTAAGCTGAAAAATTTTGAAACAATTATGGCCGAACTATGCGTATTGCAGTCAAAATGGCATTCGGCGACAGACCCATAATATGTGGAGTAATCACTTATGTCCAAACTAGAAACCCTTCTCACAAATTTTTTAGACCATCTCATCATAGAAAAAAACCGTTCCGAGCGCACACGGCGGAATTACGCGTTTTATCTTAAGCGTTTTTTTGAATTTGCGCGCTTTGACGCTCCTGAACAAATTACCGCGGACATAGTGCGCAAATATCGCCTGCACCTCCACGGCATCCGTATGCCACAAAACGAAGAGCTCAAAAGTTCCACACAAAATTACCATCTTATCGCATTGCGTGCATTTCTTAAATATCTCTCCAAACGAGACATAAAAACACTCGCGCCGGAAAAAATTGAATTGGGCAAAATGCCGGAACGACAGGTGAGTTTTTTGGAGCAAGGCGATTTGGAGCGTTTGCTTTCCGCGCCAATGAAAACAGAAAATGCTTCCAAAAAATCCGCGTCGGGCACTGATTTGGTGCAACTGCGCGACAAAGCAATCTTGGAATTGTTGTTTAGCACGGGTCTGCGCGTTTCGGAATTGGCAGGCATCAAACGCGATGAAATTAACTTGAAACACGATGAGTTAAGTGTTCAGGGCAAAGGGCGCAAATGGCGCGTGGTGTTTTTGTCCAATCAGGCAAAGTACTGGCTTAAGATGTATTTGGACAAGCGCGCGGATGTAAACCCATATTTATTTGTCCCCCATGACCGCGCGGACGAAGCGCGGGTGTATAAAACAGCACGGGAAGAAATGACCGGAGTAAAAAATAAAAAACAAACAAATTTCAAAGGCCTCACTCCCCGCTCCATTGAGCGGCTTGTCTTGCGCTACACTAAAGCCGCAGGCATTACCAAAAAAGTAAGCCCGCATACTTTGCGGCATTCATTTGCAACGGATTTATTGCGCAATGGCGCGGATATACGCAGTGTGCAGGCTTTACTTGGCCATACGTCCATTACCACTACGCAGATTTATACCCACGTGACAGACCAGGCATTGCGCGCGGTGCATAAGTCGTTTCATGGAAAAGGAAGAAAATAGATCCGATCTTGCGCGCACTAAAAACGCAGGATTAAATAACTTTGACGAACGGACAAAAAATTGATAAGGTGCTGATATATTGCGCGCCCGTAGCTCAATGGATAGAGCAAGACCCTTCTAAGGTCGAGATGTAGGTTCAATTCCTACCGGGCGCACCAGGAAGGAAAAGTTGAAAAAACATTATAAAAAAATATAGTAAAAAACGAAAAACATCTTTTGCCTGCTGGCACGCATATAGATCACGCAAGCGTTTTGGAACTGATTTCCGCGTTTGCCGACACATGGGTTTCCCTTGATGCCTATGGACATCACACTATGAAATCGCACTTAAGATTTTCAGATTTGGCAATATCGGCTTACTTGGAGCAAAAATATTTAAGAGGCGTAGCCATAGCAGGGCGCGATTAAATATTTTTGTGAAAGGCAGTCGAGATTGGCAAATATGTAAATTCTTGGAGTGCAATTTCATAGTGTGATGTCCATAGGCATTTATCTTGTTTCTTAAAAAAGCAGGAATACTTGATGCGTCAAAAATGACCCCGCCAGCTCTTACTGCCTTAACATTATTTGTTGCTGAAAGCGATTCAAAGCATAAAGAGCGAGTGACTCGCCTGATTCTGCAATTGCTAAAAAAATGAGCATGAACCATGGTATCTTGAATAAAAATTTCAAATAGCGTATAGTACCACGCGTATGGTGGCTATGGTGTAATGGTAGCACAGAAGCTTGTGGAGCTTTTAGCACGGGTTCGATTCCCGTTAGCCACCCCAGACAAGAGAAGCGGAGCAAAAAGGCTCTATTTTTGTTTTATCTAAGGACAAATTTGACATTTGGATTGATACATACTGATTTTCAATTATTAGTGATAAAACTGGCAAGAAAATGTTTTTCCAAGTATAATGATATAATTCGTATGAAATTCCTCAAAAAACTGCTTTTCTATCTCAACGCCGCCCGCTTACCTATTGTCTTAGCTGGCATATTTGTTGTACAAAACCAAATTTTCAATTTCTGGCTTCATATTGTCCCCCAACTGTATCTTGTACGAGCAAGCGTAGTAACTTTTGCTTTAGGCATATTACTGTATGGACCCGTGGTCTTTTTTGAAAAAAGACTAAGATATTGGTATCTTTTACTCATTTCTTTTATTATCTCCCTGCTTTTCATTTCAGAATATCTTTATTATTCTTATTATCGCGCGTTTTTGCAAGCCAGCGCGTTAAAAATGTTTAAAGAATCTCTAGCGGTGGGGGGCACAATACTTACACTATTGACTCCCAAGATTTTTATATTTACCATTAATTTTCCAATTATACTCATTGCCACTTTACTGGCGCACCAAAATAAACTACGCCAAATTATTTTAAAAAAACTTGAAAAAATTGTTGCGGTCATCGTTATTATAACGATATTGACGATGGGTTATGGTTGGGTCGCGTATGCTGAAAGCCGCGATTGGGGGAATATCAAACAACTATATGCCAACTTATGGGATCTTAATATGCTGGTTGGCAAAGTAGGGATTGTGAATTTTTTTATTGAAGACGCAATAAAACTGGGGTTAAAAGGCAGAAAAGTAACTGTCCAAGATAAAAATTTCGCCAAAGAATGGCTCAATGGACAAAAAACCGCAACTTCCACTGCTGGCTTTGGACTGGCCAAAGGCAGGAATTTAATTTTTATTCAAGTGGAATCTTTAGAAACCGTTTCCATTAATACAAAAATAGATGAACAGGAAATAACACCGAACCTCAACAAACTCATAACACAAGGAATATATTTTCCTAATTATTTTACGCAAGTCTCCCAAGGCAATACCGCGGACGCGGAGTTTGTGATTTTAAATTCTTTATACCCTCTGCCTAGTCAAGTGGCTTTTATTGATTACGCGCAAAATAAATATCAAGCATTGCCGAGTTTGCTCACAAAAAACGGATATCATACTTATTCTCTGCATGGCGATGTTCCTACATTTTGGAATCGCTCCAATATCTACCCCCGATTAGGATATCAAAAATATTTCACCAAAGCCGATTTCACTATTCCTCGCCCTGTTGGTTTTCAAGATCTGGGAGATGACGATTTTTTTAAACAATCCATACCAAAACTCAAAAACTTTCCACAGCCTTTTATGGCAACGCTCATTACATTGAGTTCCCACACGCCGTTTGAACTGCCCCCAGATCTCCAGACACTTTCTTTCCCCGCCGATACGAATCTTAATGATGAACAAAAAAAATATCTCCAAAGCGTTCATTACGCGGATCAATCTATTGGCACCTTCATAGACCAACTCAAAGAAGAAAAACTCTTTGACACCTCATTGATTGTGGTTGTAGGAGACCATGGAAGCTACACCAATATCAGCCAAGCGCTCGGAAAAGACGAAGGTCTGCTTAATAATTTTAAAGACAGCAAAGTTCCTTTGATAATCGCGGATCCGGGTATAAAACTTGAAGGAGATAATACAATCATGTCAAGCCATTTGGATTTGTATCCAACTTTGGCTAATCTGTTAGGTGTTCCGGCTCCTTCTTATGTATTAGGAAAAGATATTCTAAATACCACCTCTTCATTAGTCGTGCGCCGTGCGCCTAATACTGGCTTAATTAAAGCCATCTTTTCCTCCAATCTGAATTATATCTCCTCAAATGACGGTGTATTTGAGAACGGAAAATGTTTTCAGGCAAACAAGAACGAGCCAACATCAATCAAAGATTGCCAAACGCTGTATGATGACCAATCAACCAAAATTAAAATTTCCGATACCGTTGTACGAGGTAATCTGATATTGCCCTTTGCCGATGAATCAAAATAAAATCAGCGCCAACCAACATATTTATGGAACGGATTTACAAAGAAGCGTTGCGTTTACACAAACGCACACATGGCAAACTTGAAATAATAAGCAAAGTACCGCTTGAAACGCGCACGGATTTGTCGCGTGCCTATACTCCGGGAGTGGCGCAAGTATCTACAGCAATTGGAAAACAGAAATCTCTTGCGCGCATTTATACTATAAAACAAAACACCGTAGCAGTGGTATCAGACGGTTCAGCTATTCTTGGGTTGGGCAATTTAGGCCCCGAAGCCGCGTTGCCTGTCATGGAAGGCAAAGCCGCGCTCTTTAAACGATTTGCTCATATTGACGCATTTCCTATTTGCCTCGCTACTCAAGATACGGAAAAAATTATCAGCACAATCAAGTATATCGCTCCCGTATTTGGCGGCATTAATTTGGAAGATATTTCAGCGCCGCGTTGTTTTGAAATTGAACGCCGTCTGCAAGCCGAGCTTGATATACCAGTACTTCACGACGATCAACACGGAACGGCAGTAGTAGTGCTTGCCGCGCTTATTAACGCGCTCAAAATCACACAACGCTCAAAAAGGCATGTCAAAATCGTCATCAATGGCGCGGGCGCCGCAGGCACGGCGATTGCCGAGCTTTTAATCTCATACGGAATAATGCATGTCGTACTCTGCGATTCGCAAGGAGTGATTTACAAAGGACGCGCAAAGCTGAATAGCGCAAAACATATGCTTGCTGAGATTACAAATCGCTCGTGTCTTAAAGGTCTCCGCGCCGATGGATGCATCATTGGAGACCTTACAAGCGCCTTACGCGGAGCAGATGTATTTATTGGAGTGAGTGCCGCGAGTATCCTCAAAGCAAGCATGATTCGTATTATGAATAAAGAACCTATTATTTTTGCCATGGCAAATCCGATACCGGAAATGATGCCCAATGCGGCAAAAAAAGCTGGAGCCGCTATTGTGGCAAGCGGACGATCGGATTTTCCAAACCAGATCAATAATGTACTCGCGTTTCCAGGTATTTTCCGAGGCGCACTTGATCATAAAATAAAAAAAATAACCACCTCTATGCTTCTGCAAGCGGCACACAACCTTGCGGGATGCGTTAAAAATCCCACCACAGACCAAATTATTCCTTCCATATTTGATGCGCGTGTGGTTCCAGCTATTACCCGCGCGATACTATAAGATTGCGTGAAAATTCCTCAAGGTATTTTTAATTTTAAATTTAATTCATCCTACTCAAACGGGCAAAAAGAAAAAAGATAACCGTAAATACCACACCCATAACAAGCGGCGCCAAAGTAGATGCCCAATTCCACTTACCTGAACGGAACCGCCGCAAAAGCAAAGAATTTGACACCACGGAAACGCTGGAAAACGCCATTGCCAACCCCGCAAGTTCGGGTTTCAGCACCAACCCGTATACGATAAACACACGCGCGGCAATGGGAATCCCAATCACATTGTAAAACAACGCAAAAAACAAATTCTGTTTGATTTTGCCAACCGTCTCTCTTGAAAGTTGTATGGCGGTCAACACATCGCGCAAATCATCTTTGATAATCACAATGCCACCAGTTTCCATTGCCACATCAGTGCCGCTTCCCATGGCAATTCCCAAATCCGCTTGCGCGAGCGCTGGCGCGTCGTTGATACCATCCCCCACCATTGCCACTTTCAAGCCCTCTGACTGTAACTTTTTAACTTCCAGCGCTTTGTCTTGCGGCAAAACTTCCGCAAGCACATGCGTAATGCCAACAAAACGCGCAATAGCAAGCGCCGTACGCTCGTTATCACCGGTAATCATATATACTTTAATCCCTATTTTCTGCAATGCCATGATAGCTCCCGTAGTAGTTTCTTTGAGGGTGTCTGCCACCGCAATCACCCCAAGCAGAATCTTTGAATCCGCAAAAAACATCACCGTTTTGCCTTCATTCTCAAGCGCCTGCACATGATTTTCATGCGCGCTTATCTCTATGCCGGTACGCGTCATGAGCGCGCGATTACCTAAAATATAGGTGATACCTTCATGCTCCGCGGAAACACCATATCCAGGAATCGCCTTGAAATGCTCCATATCATAAAAATCCGCGCCGCTTTTTTCCGCGTAGCGCACAATCGCCTCGGCAAGCGGGTGCTCGGATACTTTTTCTAAACTCGCCATGAGTGTGATCAGTTTTTTTTCATTGTTCATTGCTATATCAACTATGTCAGTTACCTCCGGCGCACCCTTGGTGAGCGTACCTGTTTTATCAAACACCATGGCATTGATTTTGCATGCGGCTTCCAGCGGCTCACCCCCTTTAATCAACACGCCATTCTCCGCGCCCTTGCCGGTACCCACCATTATTGCAGTGGGTGTTGCAAGCCCCAACGCGCACGGACACGCAATCACAATCACCGCGGTAAATGCCATCAAACTAAAGGTAAGCGGCGCGCCAAGCGCAAAAAACCACACCACGAAAGTTACTATTGCGGATACAATTACAATGGGAACAAACACCGCGGAAATCTTGTCCGCTAAATCTTGAATCGGCGCTTTTGACCCCTGTGCTTCTTCCACCAAACGAATAATCTGTGCAAGCGTTGTCTCCGCTCCAACCTTAGTTGCCTGAAATTCAAAACTGCCATTTTTATTAATGGTCGCGCCATAGACCGTATCACCAGCGTGTTTTTCCACCGGAATACTTTCACCAGTGAGCATGGACTCATCCACTGCAGAATCCCCTTTTTGCACTACGCCATCAACCGGAATTTTTTCTCCAGGTCGCACCACCACCATGTCGCCTTTCACTACCTGTGCAAGCGGAATATCCAATGTTTTACCTTCACGCACCACACGCGCGGTTTTGGGCTGTAGACCCATAAGCTTCTTGATGGCATCAGAAGCGCGCCCTTTGGCGCGCGTCTCAAGCCATTTTCCCAAGATGACAAATGTAATTAAAAATGCCGCGGTTTCAAAGTAAAGATCAGGAATTTTTGCCCCGTTTATCCCCAAAATCGTGCCATAATTGAGAACATGCCCCGCAAACCGCGCCAAACTGTATACATATGCCGTGCTCGTTCCAATCGCAATAAGACTGTCCATGTTGAATGTCTTCATGCGCAACGCGCTCCACGCGCCATTATAAAATCCAGCACCAATCCAAAGCTGGACAGGCGTGGCGAGAACAAAAGAAATAATACCCACAAACGGCAACAACGCGGCACGAAATGGCATCCACGCAAAAAAATCAAAAAACATAAAATAGAGCATGGGCGCGCTCAACACGGCACCCCACACAAACTTGCGCCAATACGCGCGCATTTCTTCTTCTTTTCTTTTTTGAACGCCTTCACTGTCTGCGGCTTGATACACGCTTGGTTTGTAACCGGCTTTTTCAACAGCGGTAATCAAATGCGAGGCATCGGTTGTTTCAGCGTCGTATACTACACGCGCTTTTTCCGCGGCAAAATTTACATTCGCGTCGGAAACGCCAGGCACTTTTTTGAGCGCGCGTGTAATAATTCCGGCGCACGACGCGCAATGCATGCCCTGCAGACTCAAAAGCACGAAGTCTTTTTTATTTTCCATATAGCCAACGTTATTTTATGATTGAACACATTATGTGTTCACGATTTCTTCAGAAGTCTTACCTACTTCTTCCAATGCTTTATGAATATCCGCCCATGGAATTTCACGCTCGGCGGTCAAACTAGCCATACCTGTTTTTTGATCAATTTGAACATCCTTTACGCCGGGCAAATCTTTGAGCACATCGGTGCTCAATCCCACGCACGAGTGGCATTCAATGTTCGTAATGCGGAATTGTTTGGTAACCATATTATTTAATAAAAATTAATTTAAAAAGTATTATATTAGCCGCGATAATTCCCACAACAAAAGCAACTACAGCACCAAAAATAAACGCGAATTTTGAGGAAAAATTTCCATTGGATTGAGATCCAGACACAGAAGCCGACCCCTGCGCCACATTGGATCGCGAGTCAAACTCTGAATCAAAAGGTATGTGTGTCATATATTGTGTTTTGGTATTACATTAATATAGCCGCGATACATGCCCATAGAACAACTGAACAAATATCGCCCGGGCTTGTCCGGCGTGAACTCAAGCACATTATCTGATTTCCCAGAAATCATCGCGCGCAAACCAAAATCTCTAGCCTGCAAAACACTGGCACACCCAGCCGCGTTTGTCCCATCTATTTCCCACTTCACCGGTACCCCCGCTCTCACCGTAAATTCATCCGGTGTATAACCGTAACTATCTACAGTCATCTTTACAATTTGTTGTTTGCTATCAAATCGTACATTTGGGTCGTTGGCCGCACCATCGCTCCCGGGGTCCGCGGCCACGACCGAGCTTGAATTAAATGAAATCGTTGGCAATGGATACCCCAAAATTGTCAAACCATTTTGAATATTGTAAAGCCCCAACACCACCACAAGGGCGCCTGCAAACTGAAAAAACAATCTCCCTGCTTTACCTTTGAGCGAACTGGATGCCCAACCAAGCGCCAAAAGCGCCGGCGCGGTACCCAACGCAAATCCAAATAACAAAAGCGCGCTGGTTACGGCGCTACCGGTGGTAAGCGCGTACAACTGCAACGCCTGTGTAAATCCACACGGCAAGAAAAATGTAGAGGCTCCAAGCATAAATGGCGCCAAAGGATGCTCACTCTTTTGACCTGCGTCAAGCACTTTGTGCGATAAATCTTTTGATGCCATATTGGGTAAAATACCCCTAAGCCAAGACGGTGCTATATGAAGCATTTCCAATCCCATAATCAACATATAGAGCGCCGCGATAAGCGAAATAACTCCTGTAATCCATTGCGGGAGCGACAACGATTTTCCAAGAAGTCCAATCAACCCACCTAAAACTCCATAGGACACTACGCGCCCTATTACAAACATATATACCGGATACATACGACCTAATCCTGTGGCACTAAACCGCTCATGAAATCGCGCCGCCGAAGAAAGCAAAAGACCTCCCGAAACCGCGATACATGAAGAGCTCGCGGCAATGAGCCCTATAACAAATACTGCCCAAAAACCCGTATTTTGCCCAATCACAAAACCTGTTTTAAATAGTCCGACCTTAGAAAGTATCCACAAAACCCCCACCACAATAACAAAAACTCCAACGAGTTGATTGAAAGAAAGTTTTTGATCTTTTTTCTCACCAATTTCCGCCACAACACGATCCGCGCGCGCATGATTACCCGCAAGCGAACGAACACAATATCCATCATTCACAATGGCCGACTGTAACACATCAAACGACGGCGCCTGCGCGGAATTATATACCACGCGTGCCTCACCTTTTGACGCATTCACATTCACCTTGACTACGCCTTCAATTTTCTTAAACTTCCTTTCAATGGTGATTTCACAAGAACGGCACGTCATGCCATCAACACCGATTTTCAATTCTCCGCACTGTGGCGCACACGCTGTTGACGATTCGCATGGATTCTCTGCGACAGCACCAACTTCATAAACAGCAAGCTCAATACCATGCTCTTTAAGCACACTATTGATTACTTCTAGATTCATCGAATCTGCAATCACGATACGCGCTTTTTTATGCGATTCATTAATATCTACCTGCAAAACACTCTTTTGCCTCCCTAGTGCTTCTTTGAGTGTTCCCGTCCAATCTTCTTTACTACATCTAATATGTACTTTAATAACATGCATACGAAAAAAGTAAAGTTATTTTTTAAATAGATATTTTATTGCGGCCGCAATACCCGACATAAGAAGCAGTACCGTCAAGAGCATAATCAAACCGCTCGCCCATCCAAAACCCGCGTTCAACCCCACCAATCCATAACCACTCCCCATCATACCATAGCCTCGACCCCAATTTTGATTGAATGAACCACCCCTCATTGATTGATTGTAAAAACCGCTCATCATACCCATCATTCCCATACCAACCGCATCACCGCAGTACCATCTGCGTGCCATTAAAATATGCATTTGTTTCAAATTTTCAGAACCCTCGCCGCCCAAAACTTGCTCCATATTTTTATGCGCTTGTCCAGGCATCATCTGTTCCATATAATAATCACCCATTTGTTCAAGCTGGTCTTGGCTCAACTGCCCGCATGGAGCGCCTTGGCTGATCAATAACTTTGCACTTGCAAACTCGTCGGTGCTCGCAACAGGCACATCAGCGGCGGCAAAGACGCCTGAAACAGAAAAAAACGCAACCGCAAATACGACTACAAAACTAAGACGTATATTTTTGTTCATATATACTTATTAAAAATAAATAAATTTAAATACTAAAAATTAATCCGATAATTTTGCCTCAACTCTCTTTAGAAGAACCGCGTTAGTGGCAACAATAATAGAAGAAGCGGACATCAAAAGCGCGGAAATTTCCGGACGTAGAGAAATGCCAAATGAAGTATAAAATACTCCGGCCGCGACTGGGATGGCGAGCACATTATAAATCGCCGCCCAAAAAAGATTTTGCTTCATCTTCACCACAGTTGCCCTGCTTAAACGGATTGCCGCCACAATATCGTACGGATCGGATTTCATCAGCACAATATTGCCGGTTTCTACAGCAACATCGGTGCCAGCGCCGATAGCAATTCCTATATCCGCTTGAGCTAACGCCGGGGCATCGTTAATACCATCACCTACCATTGCCACAAATTTTCCTTCTTCTTGGAGTTTTTTAACATATTTTGCTTTGTCTTCCGGCAGGACATGCGCGAAATAGCGTTTAATCCCCAAATCATTGGCGACTTTCTTTGCTACTTCTTCATGATCTCCGGTTATCATCGCTACTTCAATTCCCATCTCCTGCAATATAGCCACCGCTGTTTTTGCAGTTGGCTTGACCTCGTCGGCGATGCCCGCTGCGCCGATAATTTTTCCGTCAACCGCCACGATGCTGATAGTGTTTCCATTAGACAAAAGGCGGTCTATTTCCGTTTTCATTTTTCCGAAATCAATTTTATTGTCAATCATTAAACGCTCGGTCCCGGCCAAAACAATTTTTCCGTCAATTTCCGCTTTTATTCCATGCCCGCCGAGGCTCTCAAATTTTTCCGTTTTTTTATTTCTAAATTCCAATTTTTTATTCTCTGCCTCTTTAATGAGAGCGGCGCTGATAGGGTGATTGGAACTGGTCTCCACAATCGCGATTATTTCTAAAACCTGACTTTGATTGTAACCTTCGGCCGCCACAATCTCTGTCACTCTTGGTTTCCCTTCTGTAAGCGTTCCTGTTTTATCAAGAACAATAGCGGTTAATTTTGAAGTATTTTCAAGCGTGACCGCGTCTTTGATTAAAATATTATGTTTGGCGCCAATTCCCGTGCCAACGGCAATGGCCGTCGGTGTGGCCAGCCCCAAAGCATCCGGACAAGCAATCACAATCGTAGAAACAGCAAAAGTTAAAGCGACTAGAGCAGTGTCTCCTGCAATAAAATACCAACCGAAAAAAGTTGCCAGTCCCGAGCCGATCGCTAAAACAACAAGCCACGCCGCGGCTTTGTCGGCGATTCTTTGCCCCGGCGCTTTGGAATTTTGCGCGGTTTCCACCATTTTAATAATTTGCGCCAAAACCGTATCGCCGCCAACTTTAATCGCTTTAAACTTAATCACTCCGGTTTGGTTGATTGACCCGCCGATAACTTTGTCGTTGATTTTTTTGGTAACGGGGATTGACTCGCCAGTAACTAATGACTCATCAATTGAAGATTCGCCTTCCATAACTTCGCCGTCAACAGGAACTTTATCACCCGGCTTAAGTATGACAATATCTCCGACCACAATTTCAACGCTGGGGATTATTACTTCCTTGCCGTCGCGCCAAACTCTCGCTTGCGGAGGAACTAAATCAAATAAAGCCCGGAGTGCCTCGGAAGTGCCGCGACGAGACTTCATTTCCATCCAATGACCGAACAAAACAAACGTCACTAAAAGTGCTGCCGCTTCATAAAAAGTTTCAACTCCTTGCTGCATCACGGTTAAAACAACGCTAAAAAGATACGCCGCCAAAACGCCGGTTGATACCAAAACAGACATATCCAGCTTTCTTTTTTTGAACGAATAATATGTGCCGGTAATAAAAATTGATCCAGCCCAAAAAACAATCGGCGTGGTGAGAATAAAAAGAAGCCAATTAACAGGAATAGGCGTTGGCAGATTAAGTTTGAAAAAATTTTTACCAACCGGCGAATATAAAAATATGGGAATGGATAAAATTAAAGAAATCCAAAATCGACGGCGCATATCCGCTTCCATCGCTTTTGCTGTCTGGGGATTGGTCATCGCAGCTTCGTGATTCATGTGCGACATTTTGGACATGTCGTGCCCCGCGTGATTTATTGTTTGCATAAACTATTTTGCATTAATTAACGCAACGGACGATCAAAACTATATTCTCCTTCTACTCTCATAAATTTATTATTCACACAAGAATAAATGAGCGGACGACCTGTTGGAAGATCTAAAAATGGAATTTGATCATCTTCTATATTTTCTAAAAATTTGATAATCGCGCGTAACGTGTTTCCGTGCGCGACAATTAGCACTTTCTGTCCTTGCCCTATTCTTGGGTGGATACACTCTTGAAAATATGGAATTACCTTGTCAAATACATCTTTTAAACTTTCACCTTTAGGCGGTCTATCCTTGAATCCACGGCGCCACCTAGACACTTTTTTTAAGCCAAATTGTTGAGAAGCTAGAGCTTTGTCTAACCCCTGCAAATCACCATAGGATCGTTCATTAAGATGTGTACTCGTAAAAATAAGAAATGTTTCACGAATAAAATCCTCCGGCGACTTACTAAAATGGTTATAAGAGCGATTTTTCTCATGTTGAAAGATTCCAATCTTTTTCTGATGCGACAAAATAACCAGAAGGGTTTCGTGCGCGCGTTCAAGGTGCGATGTAAAAGCAACGTCATAATCAAATTGCCTGCAATGATCGGCGACTTGATGCGCTTCATCAAGTCCTTTTTTACTCAAAGGAATATCAATCAAGCCGGTAAAAATATTTAATTCATTCAAGCGAGACTCGCCGTGCCGCACTAGAACAAGCGTCCCATGTTTCATATCGTGCTATCAAAATCATTTATTAGACAAAACATAAAGTTTAATCAATTCGCTGATTGTTTTGGACTCTTCTTTACCATTTATCTGATGTTTAACATGGGAACGCAAATGATTCTCAATAAGAAAGGCGTCAAGACTTTTGAGCGAGCGTTGAATAGAACGGGTCTGCTCAAGTAATTGGGTACAGTACAGTTCTTGATCAATAGCCTTAATAAGACCTTCCAACTGGCCCCGAATTATTCTTGCTCTGTGAAGAGCCCTTTTTTTGAGTTTTTGATTTACCATGACAGGTTGATGAAACATATGCTCAATGTTATATCAGTTCCTATCATATACCCCCGCCCCCTATTTGTCAAGTGCCTCCAAAAATTGTCAATGGCGTGCGTTTTGTTTATTTCACATTCCATTTAAAAACACGCTCGGGAGCTTCTCCAATATCTCTTATTCTTAATTCAAAATATCTTGGTATGGTATTAAAAGGAGCAAAAAATAATGTTCCGCTCCGGTGATGCCCGCCAGGTCCTGACCCAGTCCAGCTCACTGGCTTATACTCGTTGGATTGATCATCCAACAGAATAGATTGTTTTACCAAATCATCGTCCAAATCCACGGTATGGGTACTAAGATTGATATCAAATTGTAACGGAACATTTAGCTCTATTTTTGCCGGGGTCACCTCAATATTTACCCCCCTTTGTTCGTCCACACGGCTTTCAAACGCGGCATCAAGCGATGCGCTGGCGGCAACATTTGGTCTTGCAGATATTTTTTTTGATGTAAGCGTATTGCGTAAAATCAAAATAATGATTGCCACACTCACCGCCATCAACACCACCCAAAAAATCATCGTTCGTGTTTTCATAGTATTGATTTCTTAAACATAAACAGCTTGCGAGCAATAAAAATTATTCCTCCTATGTTAAACGCAAGTCCAATCCAAAATAACCGTATCTGGTAGTGAGCTATAAAACTCAAGGCTCCGGCGATTCCCAATATCGGAGCAATGTTTGCCAGATAGTGCGCGCAACAAGATATCATCGCGGCGGTTGAGGTTGTGCCTGATACCGCCAATACTTTCCCAGAATCGCGCCGTTCACGCACGGCGTCTTTTAAAAACATATACAAACAGATTTGTATGCCAAAGCCTAAAGCCAAACTAACAATATAGTACCAAAAATCGCCAAATTGTTCTTTAGTGAATCTCCATCCAGAGACAAGAGTTAAAATAGAAAAATAAAAAACCAACAACATCACGCTTGCCGCCAATCCGTACAATATTGGTTTGAAATACTTCATTTTAACTTCGCCAATTCATCCACGAGTTGGTTATTATGAATCGCCATTCTTGGATCATCATATACATGCTGGACAATTCCCTCTCTATCTATAATAACATAACTATGCCCGGGCAAAGACCCAAAATGCATGGATGATGGCGTGGTGAGCACACCAAAATTATTGGAAACTTGTTTGTCTGTGTCAAACACTACCGTTGCCTTAGCTAATTCCGGCATTTTTTTAACGGCGCTTTGCCAATCTTTGGCAGAGTCAACCACTATAGATAGGACTACGGTGTCCGCGTTGTTCAATCTGTTGTCGGAAGCGAGTTGGACAATTTGTTCCCAGCACGCGGGATAACACATTAACCCCTCATTGAAAAAAAGAACGATCTTTTTGCCTTTGAGACTCTCTTTGCTATAGGTTTTGCCATCTTTATCAACAAATGCAAAGTCAGGAACGGATTTTCCGACTAAAGCGTCAATACCCGCGGTAGAGGCTTTGCCTCCATTCCCGGAATGATGTCCCGCTATGCCATCTTGCGATTCTTGCGTTTTAGCAGTAGCAGTATTCTTATTTTCTTTTTCCGCGGCACTGCTCAAAAACCAAATCGCGGCAACTACTATAATGGTAAACGAAGCAATACCTGCCAGAATAACCGAATTTTCATTCTTGTCGTGGTGTGTCTTTTTGCTCATACTTTTCTTTTTTAAATAAGTAAATAGTTTTGGCTATTAAACCGATGAACAATAATAAAAACAGTGCCGCCCACGCGTATTCCGGCAAGAGAGTGATGAATCCTCGTACGGAATTAAATAAGTTAGTGAGATATATATTTACGTCAACCTGCAACGACGATTGCATGGTAAGCCTATTGGAAAATGCGAGGCTCATGGTTACTACAGCCATTACCATGAACATTATGCCTGAAATAAATTCGCCGATTGTCAAACTAACTTTTACTGTACCCAATGAATACGAAATCGGCTTACGCATACCCATAAATTTCTTTGTTATCGCGCCTTTATCCAGGAAAGAAGCGATAAAAAACAAAGGGATTACCATGCCAAGCACGTAACTCAATGTATAGAGTACTCCCCAAAAAATCGATCCGGGTAAAGCCGATAACGCTAACACGCCGGCCAACACCGGCGCGCAACAGGTGGTGGCAATTCCGGAAAATACGCCCAACATAAAAACAGAAAATGGATGATGATTCTTGAGCGTCGGACTCACATGAAAGGGCAAGGTAAAGTGCCTGCCTGTAAGGAGCAACAAACCAAGAATCATCAGAAAAATACTACCAAAAACAAAAATGGTATTATGATTTTTGCTTAATAACTGCCCAAATGCGGCAGAACCCAACCCCAGAGGCAAAAAAACCAAAAGGATGCCCAAGAAAAAAATAAAAGTCATTACAAAAACTTTTTTGCGCTCCCGAAATATTGAGCCGAGGTAAGATGGTAACAACACCGTAATACAACACGGCGCGAAAAGCGCCGCCACACCAGCTACAAATGCCGCCACCAATGAGGTGCCAATGAGTACATTCACAAAATTATTATTTGATATCTGTTGATATTTCTTTTTCTTTTTTTTCGCCGCCGGATTTGCAACAACCACCACCCGCGGATTTATTGTCAGATTGCCCGGAATGTCCATCTTGGCCGTGTCCACCATGCCCCTTCATCATAAAAACATGCAAAAGAGGACATGCGATAACAAAAAGCCACACTAAAGAGTTGCCCCCTAAATTAGGAAACAATCTTGGCAAAATAATAATGGCGGCTACGACCGCGATACCTATGCCGAGCATAGTGGAAAGTTTTGGAAACTGCATATGATTAACTCTTTAAATTAAACGAATTAAAATTATATTGAGGTGTTATTTTACATGCTCCATACAATTGTCTATAAATATTTTCAATAAGCCAATAAATAGACGCGAATAAAAAAATTAAGCTTATCACTTTTAATTCCAACCCCTTAAAAGGCAAGGACATAAGCGCAAATGGCGCGCCAATGAGCGCCAAAAGCGGGGCTCCGCATGTTGGGCACCCGGAAGCAACAATGCCTCCAAACGCACCACTTGCGCCCAATGCCGTGCCAGTAGCCGCCTTTCCTTGCTTAATAATATCTCTCCGCAAAAGCCACACCGTGGCGTACAAGCCAAAAAATATTGAAACGAGCAAAGTGAGCACAACAGACAAAATAGTAAACCACGCGCCGTTCATAAGCGCGTACGCGTAGATGCTTTTGCCGGTAATGTTAAATATCATCAAATAATACGAAATGCCAAACATGACAAACCCCGCGGCGAGCGCCGTCAAAAAATATCGTTTTCTTTTCAATGAGGAAAAAAGTATTGCAAAAAACATATTATTTTTTTGGAGTAGCGACACCGCTCTTTGTTTGCGCGGACGGATCAATTATTTTTCCTGTTTTTAAATCTTTGTAGACACCCATTGACGCTACTCCTTTATCAAAAATATACGAGTTATTTTTTACCACACCGACTTGTGGCCAAACCTTGAGCAATCCCTGATACTCCTTTACGTCTCCCGTAAGCACAAAAGTTGGCACAAGAAATATTTTGTAAATTTCTAAGAGGGTTTTAGCTTCTGGAGTGTTTATGTCAATAATTTTTGTCTTGGAATTAAGGCCAAATTGAGAGAGTATCGCCTGATGTTTTTTTACATCATAGCAAGTACCGCATGAAGAATCAGTAATCAATGCCAATTCCGTCCTGCCCTTTATTTCGCCAGTCGCGACAGACACATACGGCCCGCCGATTTGCCTCAAAACAAAGGTATCGCCATCTATACTGCCTACGCGCGAGAGCGACGTCTTCAAATCAGCGTTTTTTTGAACCTCCCCGCGCAAAATAATCGTCGGCAATTTATCTATCTTATATTTGGCAATCAGTGTTTTTGCTTCTTCATCGTTTCTTTCTATAGCGCGATGAGAAGACAACACAACATTTGTCTTAGAAAAATTTTTCAGCATCGGCGCCACATCAAAACAATCCGCGCAACTTTTGTCTTGTATCGTTATCGCATCTATCCGCGCCGGACGCGCAGCTTCTTTATTTTCAGCTATCTTGGTCTTGACTATGGAGTTCGCGCGCGTCATAAACAAAATACCCAGACTCGAGCCGCCAAGCACAATGGCAAAAAAAACCCCCACTATCCAAAAATTTATGGAAACGTTCGCGTCAGAATTTTGCATATTTTAAAGATTACTCAAAATATAAACTTAACAACCCCCAACTTGATTCGGCAGGCCTTGTCCAGAACCTGAAGGCACACCAACAGCGGCTGGCGAAGACTTAAAATCTCCAGATTTTAATTTACTATACAGTGACGCAGTCTGAACGGTCTGGAGTATAGAAAGCAACGCTAACACACCTAAAACAACACTCACTGTGGCACTCCCCCACGACAAAGGCGCGCGGTGCTGTTTGTTGATACTCATCAAAATTTCGTTCTTCAATTCTTCCAACACTGCGCCTTCTGCTGGTGGAACACTCTTAAAATTTTCATGATCTTCGCTCGCAACAGAATATTCTGTAACATTGTTAGAATTATCATACATTTTTTGGCCATGAATTGAGTCATGGGCGCAACAAGATGATTTTGTCTCCGCCTCTTCATTATTTTTGTGTATATGCGTTGTCATATAAATGTATGTTAAAAAATAAGTATTTAATGTATTGATCTTGCGCTAGCAGCCACCAACTTGTCCGGGGAGCTTCACCTCACTTGGCAAAGGCGCGCTTTTGCTGTCCGCGCTGTATTGAGGAACTTTTAAGGTAAGCAGTAATGCAGCAACATCCGGCGTATACTGCCCACTCACCAATTGTTTTGAAATCTTATCAACCATTGCTTTGGGGAAATAACTGCCTTTCCAGCGCGCCAATTCACGCAAAATCTGATCATCGGTATACTCTAACGCGTGTTTCTCCAATAAATACGCCGCCAGACCGCGCATGGCTTGAGAATGCGCGCAACCGCACGCCGCATCGCCATTTTGCTGTATAAGAGCCGTAGCTCCGCAACAAAACTCACAAGCAATTTTTGTGCCCACATTAATGTATCGTTTTAACAAATCACCGGAGAGTTGGATTTTTTTACTGCCATACGTGGGATCAAAGTCTTTCATGATATTCATAGATTGAGGGACGTTCGCAAAATCTACCACCAACTCATTTCCATATACTTCTGGCACGCCTTGAGCAAGCGCCAGTTTTATCGCGTCTTGCCCCACATTTCCTGTCAAACCTCTGTTGGTGCCGACATTTAATTTTACACTTAACTTAGTGAGAAAATTATTTGATTGCACACCGGCAAACTCTCTGCTTTTTGAAAGGACAAATTGATTGGTAAAAAGTGAAATGGTTATTACTACGAGCAAAACACTATTAATGGTTGAACGTCTTTTCAACCATGACGTACCATGACGTGAATAATACGCCGATTCTCTTTTGTCTGATTCTTTTGGTATTTCATGCATAAAAAATAAATTAAAAATAGCTACTACACAGTATAGTAGCTTTTCATTAAAATGTCAAATCTGGTCAAAAAATCTTATCCACAAGTCAAAATTTCATTCGGCGGCAAACCCATTAAGGCAATTGACAAGAGTCCACACTTTTATACGCAACATGCCTCATTGAGCAACGTTGATAATAACTATCGACTTTGCACATAGTACCGCTTAATTGAGTAAGTTCAGATGAAATACAGCTATTTTCATAAGAACCAAACGCCTTTGAAGTGTCTGTCAAAAAAACAAACAAAAGAAGAGACGCAATTATGATTGATGACATACCAAGCAAAAATCCTCTGCCAAACAATCCAAACCTCGGAATATAATTGTCATCGGACAGCCTATTGACTCGTTCATCTATGACTGAACTAAAAAAAGACAATGCGAGTCCCGCGCGTATTATATTTTTTTCTTCTCTTTGAGCCACTTTAAAAATTGCCCGCGCCAGAATTGATTTGTTCAAAAAATTATTCGTCGCCAGCTCATCCGCGGCCAGTTCGGAAAATGTTATGTATTTTTTTATAATTGTCTTTATTCCCGGCACAAAAAACAATACGCGTTGAAAATATTTCAAGACAAAAAGCCTTAATGGATCATGAGAAATAAGATGGTGCCGCTCGTGCAAAAGCACAGCGCTTAATTCAGCATATTCTAAAATATCAGTCAAGCCATTTGCAATACAAATTTTTGATCGTACAATACCAAAACAAAAAACTATAGGCTCTTTACTTCTTATCTCCACAACCCTGCCCGGCGCGATACCAAGACTATCAAGCGATCTTTTGAGTTTTGAAGAATGAGTTGTTTTGGATAATTTTAAATAATCTATTGAGTATTTTCTTGTGCGTATCATCAAACTTACCAAGGTATACAACGCAAACCCCAAAAACGAAGTGGCAAAGATCCCCAACGCCCCCAAAGCCGCAAAAAGATAAGGATGTGAAGCAAGCGAAGCCATTTGAGAACATCCGCACGTCGTTTTAATTTTGTGTGTTATCATTGGCAGATACAACCAAATTTTCTCGTAAATTTTAAAAAAAGCCATAGTAAGCAGGCCAAAAATAATACCAATTAAAAAAATGGCTTGTATAAAAGCTTTACCTGTCTTTTGAGCAAATGGCGAGCGCATACTACTTTATAAACTTTTTTAATTTTTCCTTCCATCGGCCGGATTGTCGCGCGTCTGATTTTTCAATAATATCAAGAAATTGCGCGACCGCCACATCCCCATAAGTCTTAATAAAATTTTTAATTATCTTCTCGGAAGCATTTTCCAAAAAAGATTTTTTATCATTCACGGGAACATATAAAAAAGCGCCGCTTTTGTCCATTCTCCGTTTGAGCACCCCCTTATCGCTCAAACGGGCCATAACCGTCATTATGGTGGTATAGGCGATTTTTCTTTTTTTGCTCAACAGAGCCAGAACATCTCTCACATTAGCTTGTCCCGCTTCCCAAACTATATCCATAATTTCCGCTTCTAAATCTCCAAATATTTTTATTGTATTTCGCACCATAGATGTAATTAGTTACTACACAGAATAGTATAACAAAACCCGAGAAACCTTGCAAGCCATGCAATTTCATGGCACACTGTCCATATACTAATTTCCCATGCCAAAAAAAATCCTCATGCTCTCGCTCTCAGCAGGAAGCGGGCATGTCCGCGCGGCTGAAAGTCTTCGTGAAGAAGCACACAACTCGTATCCAGACGCGATTGTTGAACATCGTGATATTATTGAATTTGTACATAAACCTCTCAAACTGATATACCGGGATTTTTATGTTTTTATGACCAAAAATGCCCCTCTCGTATGGGGGTACCTTTACAAAACCGCAAACTCGCCTATGGTGCGGGAAACGATCCACGCGACCTCACACATTCAAACACTTCTGGCAGCTGGTCTTGCGCGCTTTATAGATGTTTTCAAACCAGACATGATTGTGTGCACACATTTTGTATGCGCTGAAATCGCAACTTCCATACTCAAGGAGCGCGGTATGGCAACACCGGTAGCAATGGTGATTACCGATTATCAAATACATCATCTTTGGATGGTTGAGGGAGTGTATCATTATTTTGTGGCGACACAGACAATAAAAAAAGATTTAATTGCCGCCGGAGTTGCTGCCGAGCGTATTACCGCAAGCGGTATACCAGTATCCACCGCAGTCATTGCTACTGAACGATCACCGCATTTATATGAACATTATGTGGTAGAACAAGGGCGTCCTATAGTGCTCGCGCTCTCCGGCGGGTTTGGTTTGCAAGATACCTCAACAATTGTTCAAACGCTCATGGCAAGCAAATTGCCACTTCAAATATGCGCCGTAGCTGGCTCCAACAAAGCACTTAAGGAAAAATTAGAAGCGCTTCAATCACCATCACATATTACGGTGCGTATATATGATTTTGTGCGTGCCATACATGAACTCTACGCGCTCGCGGATGTTGTTATCAGTAAAGCAGGGGGACTGACGGTAACCGAATGCATCACGCGCGGAGTGCCACTCATTATCACCGAACCTCTGCCCGGACAAGAAGCCGCAAACGCGAATTTCTTGCAGACACACAAGGCCGCGCTTCAAATCAAAAAAACTCCTGATGTGCTCAATAAAATTCATCGCATTCTCACCAACGCGGCACTTCGCGGTGAACTCACAAAAAACATGAAAAAAATAGCGCGTCCTTATGCGGCTCGCGCGATTCTTGAGCAAGTCATCAAAGAGTAACCCTTGCTGCATAAGACTTGTCCCCAAATAGGCTTTCGTTACGAAATTGCCAAATTTTGAGGCAAAATTGTTGAATAAATTTTGAGGTTTAACAGCGGTTAAGCTGAAAAATTTTGAAATAATTTTGACCGAAATTTGGCAATTGCAGCAGAAATGCTATTGGGGGACAAGGATATAGATGCGCGAGATTGCGTGAACATCAAAAAACAACTCCGCTGGCCGCGGAGCTGTTTTTAAGAGTTGTGCATATTTCCTGCATCCAAATTCCACGCAGGATTGAGATATATTACGGAGCGATATTTTGCTGACCGCCTCCAATACCAAATTGGCTGAAGTCAACGGAATTGATTTGCTTGAATTGTTGAGGACCTTGTTCCCATGGGCGCGATTCTTGCGCTCCAGAGAGCTCTTGGCGCGCGGCATCAAACTGCTGACGCAAATCCTCAAGTTCTTGCAAAGCAGACATCACCGCTTCTTCATCCAATGGTTTTGTCTTTAATAGAGCAAATATCTCTTGTCCTTTTGCTTGTGATTGCGCGAGTACATCTTCCAGCGCGGAGGTATCAACTTTACTGCGTTTTAGAGATTTAATGGTTCTCTGCGCGTCTGCGATACCGCGTTTGAAATCAGAGGTGAAACGACCCAAATTGCTCATCGTCTGTATAATACGATCGTTCTGCCACACATCCTGCATGGCGCCAAAGAATCTGTCTTCAAGCGCGCTAAACGCGCCTTCTGAATCACCAGACTTAATTTTTGAATCAGCTTCATCGCGCACTGCCTTGAGTCCGCTAATAGCAGTTTCAAACGCGTTGTATTCATCGGATAAATCAATACCTTGTTTTGATAACTTCGCGACAATTGATTTATCTCTCTTTAATGCTGATTCTAATCGCTTAATTTCGCTGTTAAGTTGTTTGATGGTTTGCGGCCAACGAGCAAGCATCTCTAACTGCTGACGGCAACCGTCAAGAGACTGCATGGCCTCTTGCAAATCCTCTATACCCGCTTCTTGAACAGCTTCAAAGGTTTCCGCGGTTTTGACAGCCGCAATGACAGTTTTTACCTTTGTAAGATTATCAGAACATTCGGTAGGTACAACAATACCTTGTTTGGTAAGTTTTGTAATTTGCTTATCAAACATATTGATACCTTGCTCCATGCCTTTCATACCTTTCTTCATTTGTGCTAACTGCTGTTTTTCCATTTGTTTCTGGCGAGCTTCTTGTTGTTGTTGCTGTTTTTCTGACATGCCATTATCACCATTTTCTTGGTCATTGCCCATGCCTTGACCTTGGTCGCCGCCAAAACCCTGCTGGTTAGGACCGCTAAAACCTTGTCTTTGGTTAGTATCCATTTGTTGATTAGGACCGCCAAAACCTCTTGAGTTTTGCATTTGATTTGTACCCTGCTGATTGCCCATGCCTTGACCTTGGTCACCGCCAAAACCCTGCTGGTTAGGACCGCCAGAACCCGGTTGCATGCCTGGTTGACCGCCTGGTGGAGGTGACATTGGAGCATTCATAGGAGCAGGTGAACCACCCACAGGAGAAGGAGCACTGCCTTGTATGCTCTGAGCAAGCAAAAGCATTGGGAAGCCTACTCCCAACACCGTAAACGCCAAAAGTGAAAACACAACAGCCGACACATGGGGGTAGTGACGATGATGTATGATCCCCGGCTTGCAAAATAGTTGCATATGCCTAAAATTAAATAATTAAAAAATACCCAAAATTTGAGTATTTGTATTTAATAAACTTAAAATTTTTCGTAATCCTCCTTGAGATAACATAAGACGACGCTTTTATTTTTGTTTTTATTTTAGAAATTTTTTGAATACACTTTAACTTTTGATGTATTCTGCATATAGTATACCATTTTTTTAAGCCAAAGTCAATAGCAAAAATGCAAAAAAATCATTTATGACGACACGCATCGCAACTCATGTTATACTTAAAACACTTGTATGTGCACTCCATTCAAAAAAATCACCACACCCCTCCCCTATCTTGCCATTGCAGGGTATTTTATCTACCTCCAATGGGGCGCTGGGTTTGCCGATCCTGATTCTTTTTACCACGCAGGCGTAAGCACTATCATGGGGCAAAAACAAATAATACTCAAACAATTCGCATGGTTTACTTTTAACAATTTCAACGGACAGTTTGTTGATCATCAATTTCTCTATCATCTTCTCCTTGCGCCTTTCACTTTATTTATATCTCCTCTTGTAGTGACTAAGACAATCGCTGTAATTCTTGCGGTGCTTTTCTTTGTGGTGTTTGATTTTATATTAAAACGAACAGGAATCCGCAATCGTCTCATCTATATTTTTATTCTCCTCACCACCAGCCCATTTATAGTGCGCCTGAATCTTGCCAAAGCAGGCTCGCTCGCGCTCATATTGTTATTGTTAGGTACATACGGCTTGTGGCATAAAAAATATACATTATTATTTTTCACGACATTTTTATATGTCTGGACGCACGCGGGTTGGATGAGTATGGGTGTAGTGTACTTCACATGGATACTCGCACGAATCCTTACCAAAGATAATCCACTACCCTCTATTTATGGAAACAACATTTTTGGCATGAGTACAAAATATATACGCACACTTTTCATCGATCGCGCGTTATGGGCTATAGGCGGCGGGGTGCTGTTTGGAATAGTATTCAACCCATACTTTCCTAACAACCTCAAATTTTATTGGCAACAAGCAGTGCAGATTGGACTCGTGAATTATCAGTCAGTAATTAATGTTGGCAACGAGTGGTACCCATTCCCTATTGCCAAACTTTTCACAGAACTTATTGGTATTTGGATTGTGTTCGCCGTCGCACTCGCGGCATTTATTTTTCTCTGCCTATGCACTCAACAAAATGAACTCCGGCCGCGCACCCGCGCGCTTGCGGTCAAACTATTGCATAGCACCATACTTGCGGGACTATGGTTTACGCTCACACTCAAATCCGCGCGCTATGTAGAGTACCTCGCGCCAACCGCGCTGATTGCGGGAGCCTTCTTGATGGAAATATCTCTTCGACTTGGCGCTTGGACATATCTAAAAAAATATGCGCAACCGCACCGCGCACTGTACCGCATGCTCGCGTTTGCACTGCTCATTTTTTATATCGGTTGGAGCGCGTACGAATCGCAAGCGATCCGCGTTTTCTTAACGCAAACATTGCCATGGACCCGCTTTGAAAAATCAAGCGCCTATCTTGCCGCGCATACGCCTGATACAACGCTCGTGTTCCACACCAATTGGAGCGACGCGCCGCTTTTGTTTTTCCACAATACGCACAACCGTTATATGGCAGGGCTTGATCCAACCTTTTTCTATCTTGCCAACCCAGAACTCTTTCGCCGTTATATAGATATCGCGCAAGGGAGTGTTCATAAACCAGCAGAAGCAATCTTCAATGCCTTCAACACTCCGTATATACTCATCACGCTCCCACAAGATGGGAACCTCAACTATCAATTAAAAAAAGAGCCACGCGCACAAGCTCTTTTTCATGACGATAATTCAATAGTGTATCGCTACACACCGTAATTTACTTATACTGCGAGGAATAATAATCATACAGCGGATTAACCGTCGCTTTGAGCAGATAATTGAACACCAAACGAGAAATACCATACGCGGAAAGCACAATCGCAATGCCAATGACGCCATTGGTAATCAAACCTTTGGCGGTTTTGATTTTGTCCTCTTCTCCACCGGCGGTAAGCCACAAAAAGCCCGCGTACACCACCAGTCCCACAAACACCATACCGAGCAACGAGAGTGAAACATAAATAATATACGCTACTGTCTGGCGCGGGTCTTGATTTTTAAGCCCCGTGCTTTTGCCCGCGGTGTCTAATTGTTTGTTAATATCCGCGGCGGCGTTGGTTTGCGGTTCTTGCGCGAGCTGATAGGCGGCGCGCGCTTGCGGCGCTTGCAGTAGTAATGCAAAAACAGCTCCAACCACCCATAAAAGAAAAGGGCTGGCGGCAAAAAAATGTTTGCGTAATGATGTTTGCATATAACGCGTTGAAAATCTTCTTTGAAAATTAATTAAGGCTTCACGCCCGGTGTTGAGGATGCCGGCTGTGTGAGAGATGACTGCACAATAGCTCCAACAATCCATTTGGTGATACCAAAAGACGATAACACAATAATCAGCCCAATAATAGCGTTGCGAAGATATTTTATGGCGGTTTTTATCTGTTCTTCATCCCCGCCGGCGGTAAGGTACTGATAGCCCGCAAAGACCGTAAAAGCCAAAAATAAGACGCCCAATATCCCGAGCGACGCGGATATAATGTTGCCTACTGTCTGGGCAAGCGAGGTATCATCCCCAGCAGTGTTATACTTTGCGTTTTTCCCCACCCCTTGAAGTAAACTTTGCGCGGTTTCCGGCGTTTCCGCGTCAAGGCGTAACGGAAAAACTAACAACAAACTAAACGCAAGAAAAGCTAATAAAGTAAATTTCATATCAACAATATTTGAATAAGATTCAAAATAATCTTATGGATACCACATTGAGAAACCGCATTAAGAATTCTTTAATGATGCATCTTCCATGATTACTTAGCTGACGGGCTTGCCGTGGTTGTTGTCGCGTTGGTGAGCCTTGTTACGATAAAGTTAGTCAGCACATACGCCGCGAGCACCACCGCCATGCCAATGGTCGCCATAATGATAATATCTTTTGCTTTTTTGGCCTGTGTCTCGTCTCCGCGCGCGATCATCCAAATATACCCCCCATAGACGGTTAAAATTAAAAATATAACTCCCACGAGCGTCAAAGCGATATTAATAATGCCGCCAACCTGCTTTTCAAAAGCGCCCTGTTCAAGTTTGCCTGTGCCGCCATATACGCCGCTTCCAACTTTTTCCAATCGTCCTTGAAGCGTAGGAGGAGGATCAGCTGCAAATACAGGAGACACTGTCCACACAACGCTATATACAACAAAAAAAACAAACAGGAGAGAGAAAACATATTTCATAATTATGTTTACTATATTGAATTTAAATAGACTCATTTTAAAGATGTTGGAAATGTTTGTGCACTAACCAGGAGCATTAAATACTTGGGTTGCCACCAGGTAGGTGGCGGTGTAAGAAAGCAAAATAATCACCATGCCAATGGTCGCCATAATGATAATATCTTTTGCTTTTTTGGCCTGTGTCTCGTCTCCGCGCGCCGTCATCCACAAAAACCCGCCATAGAGCATCAAAAGAAAAAACGCGACGCCGACAAAAGAAAGTGCCACTTGAATAATTTGTCCAACTCTTTTTTCAGGATCGCTTGAAACATCCAACCCCGCGCCTCCAGAGCCAGCTGCTTGTTTAAATTGTTTGTCCGCGTCGCCAAAGTTAAGCGCGGCGCGCGCTGGAAATACGCTTCCCAACCACACTGCCGGCACCGCGGTCGCGATCATTATACTCGCAATGCTTTTATTCAAACGCATAAAATTATTTAACCGCAGTTACCACATTACTAAACACGAATGAAGTAATAATACCCGCGGCGGCAACAATAATAATGCCAATGACCGCGTCTATGATAATATCTCTTGCTTTTTTGGCCTGCGTCTCGTCTCCGCGCGCCATCATCCACAAAAACCCGCCATAGAGCATCAACAGGAAAAACGCGATGCCTACGAGTGAAAGCACCACTCCAATAATCTTTCCGGTAATTCCCGCGACGGTTCCGCTTGTTTTTATTCCCGCGGCTCCGGCTGTTGCGTTGAGACCGTAGTTTCCTCCGCTAATTTCTCCTGTTTTACTGCTCTCAGTTTTATTTTGTGAACACTCACTAAACACACTGCATGGCTGATTAAGTTTTAAATTTCCGCTACATTGACTAATAGTGGCATTGTCAAGACAAAAATTATTGCTATTCACACAACATCCTTCGTTTGTTGCATAAACCAACTGAGGAAAAGTTACCAAACTTAAAATATTTACCACTGAAAAAACTAAGGCTGAAAAAACTAAAATGTTGCGCTTCATAAGTAAATTTGTTTCCATAATAATTTTCTTCTATCTGATTGCGTGTGCAATAAAACACAAGAAAGTTATTATTCAAACCCTCTCGCCAGAGCGCGTCATGCGTGCGCGCGCCCCGGCAAGAGGCAGATATATCTGAAAAATTCCGCGCGTTTGTTATGAATCAATATCGCGCTCTAACAACTTTAATTTTATTTTTATCCTAGGATGTGGCCTTTACCAAACTGTCTATGACGAACTTGGCGATGGCGTACGCGGACAATATAATCGCCAAACCAATCACGCCGGCGATAATGCGTTTTTTTGCTTCCCCTGTTTTTTCTTCATTTCCTCCGGCAGTCATCCATTCAAAACCGCCAATAAGGATAATGACAACAGCCACAATGCCGAGCAAACCTAGCGCGACGTTGATGATGTTGCCAACGGTTACACGAATATCTTTATTGCCCAAACCTGTTGATCCACTTAGACTTTCACTATTAGAGTTTCCAATACCTTCAATGCCCAGCGCCTTGTTGCCGTTAGTAGTATCAATAGGAACTGGCGTATACGCCGATGCCAACGCAGGAACCAACATTGTCCCCAATAAGCTCGCGGTTGCTAAAAATGAAATAATTTTTTTCTTTGTCATGTTTTCACCCCCTTTCAAATAGTAAAGATAATTTGCTTGTCAAAAAATTTATGTGGTAGCGCTCACCAAACTATTAATAACAAACTTGGCGATGGCGTACGCGGACAATATAATCGCCAAACCAATCACGCCGGCGATAATGCGCTTTTTTGCTTCTCCTGTTTTATCTTCATTGCCTCCGGCAGTCATCCACTCAAAACCGCCAATCAGGATGATGACAACGGCCACAATGCCGAGCAAACCCAATGCCACGTTGATGATGTTCCCAACGGTAACGCGAATGTCTTTTTGCCCCAAGCCGGTATACACGCCATAATTGACACCCAACGCGTCTCCTTGAGAAATTGGCGGCGGCACAGGGTCAGCAAACACAGGAGCCGCCATCAAAAGCGTTAAAGCTCCTGTGGCAAACGCTGCTGCAATTTTTTTTGTATTCATAAAGAATTTAAATTAAGTAATAAATTTCTAAAATGTTTTATAACTTTCCCCCAAGCGCGTCAAAAACAAACTTAAGCAAAATATAACTAGTCAAAATTACGATAATGCCTATGCCTGACCACATAAACACATCTCTTCCTTTCTTTATTTTATCAGGACTGCCTCCAGAGGTCAACCACAAAAAACCGCCATACACAAACATAATAAGCGCGATGGAGCCAATTATCCCCAGCACCGGCTTGATCACCCGCTCCCCCACAATGACAAATATGTCCGTTGTGCCCAATGGATTGTCCAAATCAACAGTTGCCTGTCCGGCGGCGCGCGCAAAATGCACTGCGCCAACTATGCCTAAAAACAAAGCGCATAACCCAGCGCAGAGAATAAATTTTCTTTGCAGTACGAAATAATTTTTTGAGGCAATCGTGCTGTTTTGTAAATTCTTGGAGTGCATTTTCATAAGGTGATGTCCATAGGCTTCATATTATTGCAATGCTGAAAAAACAAATTGCACCAGTATATAGCTGGCAAAAATTACCACAAGCCCCAACACTGTCCAGAGCATTATCTTTGCGGACGAACGCGTGCGTTCTTCATTGCCTGCCGCGGTCATCCACATTATACCGGCGTAGATGAGCAACACGAGCGCGATTGAACCCACCACAGAGAGTGCGGACTTAATTATTGTGCCAATAAACCCTTGTACCGAATAATTGCCTAATGGATCAAACAACGCGCCAATTTTAAAAGTCCCGCCCCCCACAGGCTTAAAGCTTGGAGGAGTACCTATTTTCCCTAAAGTGCCCGCACCTCCTCCTGTTTTTTTCTTTGCACTGGTGCTTTTGCATTCTGAATATAAACTGCATTTACTGTTTGCCTTACTGTCAAAATTTTCTTCCCCTCCAAGCGCGTCCGCACACTTGGCATCAACCTCCGTCTTATTATCATAATTTGCCTTTATTTCCGCGCACGCAATTTCTCCTTGCTTGGATTTTGGAGGGAAACAACAAATTGTCTCTTGTTTGTTTTCACTCTTATTTTCAGCAAGCACAGAAAACGGTGATATTAAAGACAATACTGAAACAACAAAAATGAGTGAGATCGTGTTAAAAAAATGTTTATTAATCCGCATACTCTATTTTTTATCTGTTGAATCCGGCAATTTAACCTCCAAAAGATTATTTTGATTTTGGTTTTGCGCGGGGACCAAACCTTGAATGACAAACCGCACCAACATCTGTGCGCCAAAGGTAATGAGAAGACCAATGACCGCTCCCAAAATAGCGTCCCGCCCTTTTTTGACCATTTCCGGACTGCCCGCGGAAATAAGGAGCAAGACTCCGCCATAAATAAAGAAAAGAAACGCCGCGGCGCCGATGATAGCAAATGTGGCGTTTGAATAATTTACAAAAAGCGCAAGAAACGCGCCAACGTCGCGGCATCCGCCTCCCGGCGTGCCTTCACTGTCCGCGCATTTTGGAATGAATAAACTTTTTCCCGGACCGCCTTCCGGACTTCCCAAATTAGTTGGCGCGCCAAAAACCGCAGGTTTTGACGCAGAGGTCGCCTGAACTAAAATAACAGCTAAAGCATCATTTGCGGAAAATAAAAAAACTCCACCCAAAACAAAATTCAACACAACACTCGCCATGAAAACAAATTGTTTTATTGTATCCCTCATAATCCCACATTTTTAGGGTCTGTCGCCAAATGCGCTTTTGCAGTGAAATGCGCAGATTTCGAGACAAAATTGTTGAATAAATTTTGAGGTTTAATTGCAAATTAAGCTGAAAAATTTTGAAATAATTTTGTCCGAAAGATGCGCATTGCAACCAAAATGGCATTCGGCGACAGACCATTTTAAGGCCCAATTGTTTGCCCTACGCGCGCGGCAGCCTGCTGGAGCGCTTTTTTATATGCGTCCGGGTCGTTCAATGCCGCTTCGCTGGTTACTCCATCTATCATCTGCAAAAACGCTGTGTCCGCGGCGGCCGCGTCTCGCCCCTTATACCAACTCTTGGCGGTCAACGCGCTCTCTGCAAACGGGCCAATGACCGCGTCGTCTTTTTGCCCAGCCACCAGCGCGCGCAACGCGGACGGCTTTTTTGTTTTGTTCAAGTAACTTTGCACCTGTTTTTCTTGCGCGGCAAATTGTATAAAATCCCACGCCTCATTTTGATGCGCGCTTTTCTTTGCAACGGTCTCAACCCAATAACTTGCAAAATTCACCGGAACATCAGGATTCAACTGTGGCAAAGGCGTTACTGAATAATTCAATTTTGGCGCGCGCGCCTCAACCTGCGGGATATTATATGAATAGCCAAAATAAAATCCTGCTACACCGCGCGTAAACGCGTCCAGAGAATTAGGCATGGTTTTATTCCATGTATAGCCTTTCTTTGTTGTGTTTGCAAAATCGGTGTAAAAACGCAATGCCTGCTCGCCCGGGCCAACCTCTTGAGTGTAGCCTTGAGGAATCGCTTGAAATTCCGGTGTGCCGTCGTCAAGTGCCATTGTGGCGCCGCCCTGCATCATTAAAACAGACAAAATATCCGCCGCACGCGCCACATTGGCACTCCCGCCTATTGCCGATCCCGCTTGCACCACCTTATTATCCGTATTGACTTTAGCCATTGAAATAACATTATCCAAAAATTGATCCCATGTTTTGGGCGGCGTGCCAATGCCGGCTTTGTCCAGCATATCTTTGTTGTAAAAAAGCGCGAGCGTATCCACCGCAAATGGCAATCCCCAAATTTTTTCTTCACTTGTTGCGGCGTCTCTGCGCACCACATCCCCTGCCACAACGCCAACAAAATTATCTTTTATTTGTTTAATTGTTGGAGACGGAATCGTTTTGGTGGTTACCACCAACTGTTTGCTGATGGTCCCCTCTATGCTCTGGAAAGTTGATTTAACAGAAGCGGGCATAGGCGCGATTTTGCTCTGATACTTGCCAACCCATGTATTTTGAATTGAAAATAAATCTGGTCCGCGGTCTTCCGCGAGCGCGTTGATGAGTTCTTTTTCAAATTCGTCCGGCAAAAGTTTTCTGTAGGTAATTTTTATATGCGGGTGCAGTTGTTGATACGCGCCAATAATTTCCGCCATGCTGTCTGAATCGTCAAACACGCGCCAATAGTTAAGCTCCACCGGCTTAATAGCGTCTTGTTGTGCTTGCGACAAACCTTTACACCCCAACCCTGAAGTGAGTAAAAAAACCGTGAGAAAAGAAAAAATAAATATACGCCGCATATTATATTTTAAGTGAGCGTAGATAATCTTTGATGCCTTTTGATAAATCCGGATGGCGGAGCGCAAAATCAACCTGCGCTTTGATGTACTCCAATTTATTGCCGGTATCATAATATCGTCCATTTTGTATCTCCGCCGCGTACATTGGATAGCCGGATTTCATGAGTTGCGTAATCGCATCTACAAGCCAGATCTCTCCGCCCCTGCCCGGCGCGAGCTCTTGCAAATAAGGAAAAATCTTGCCGGGCAAAATATACGCGCCATGAGCCGCTAGATTTGATGGTGCGTCTTTGGGGTCTGGTTTCTCCATAATTGATTTGATGCAAAACACGCTCTGTTCTCCTTTTATTTTTTCCACATCCGCAATACCGTAACGCGCGACATCTTCACGATTTTTGATCCGCACCGCTGAAATAACTCCTCCGCCATATTTTTCATAGACTTTCATCATCTGCGAAAGGCGCCCTGGTTCCGCGTAAATAAGTTCGTCGCCCCAGAGCACTACAAAATCTTCACTCTTGTCTATAAGATGCCGCGCGCAATACACCGGCGTGCCGTTGCCATAAGGGCCTTTTTGGCGCACATACACAAAATTTGCCATTTCTGCGATGCGCTGGACTTCTCGCAACTGTTTTATCTTGTCGTCTGCTTTAAGCCGCGCCTCCAGCTCAAACGAATGATCAAAATGATCTTCTATAGAGCGCTTATTGTAGCCCGTTATGATAATTATGTCCGTAATCCCGGCCTCCACCGCCTCTTCCACCACATACTGAATAATTGGCTTATCTATAAGAGGAAGCATTTCTTTCGGCATTGCTTTGGTGGCAGGCAAAAAGCGCGTGCCCAAACCCGCCGCGGGTATAATTGCTTTGGTTATTTTTCTTTTTTCCGCCATAAGACTTGTCCCTAAATACGATTTCGTTACGAAATTGCCAAATTTTGAGGCAAAATTGTTGAATAAATTTTGAGGTTTAACAGTGATTAAGCTGAAAAATTTTGAAATGATTTTGACCAAAATTTGGCAATTGCAGTAGAAATGGTATTTTGGGACAAATCTTTAGATTGTATTGTGGATAGTATAGCACAACTTGAGGCACGAACGCCACTCACATGCTCACGTGTATTGCCCCAAAACATAAAAAAATTAAAGCAAAGGGATAAACAAACTAGCATCCTGATCTTCCGTGGTTGCGTAAAAATATATGCAAAAAACTGAAAAATCTTTATAGTTCTCTTTAAAAACGCGAGAAATACGACACTTGTTTTGGTTCAATTTTACTTCCATGGCCACGTGGTTTCCCTCCCCGATATCTAAAATAAAATCCACTTCATTTTGATTTTTATCACGCCAATATTGGGGCAAAAAATTATTTTTAACAAATTGCGTATAACATCCGTTTTTAAGCAAAAAACCCTTATCTTGGTCATCGCGCTTATGTAAAGTTTGAAAGTTATTCACCATATGATTTCTCAAACCTGTGTCAAAAAAATACACTTTTTGATTTTTTACAATCTCTTTTCTTTTATTTTTATAAAAAGGGCGCGAAAAGCCTGTTATATATGTTTTATTAAGAAAATTAAGATATTTTTTCAATGTATGATATGAAAATTCGGAAATCTCAGTCAATTCTTTATACTCAATCATATTGCCGATTTGCAAAGCAAGTGCCCTAATTAATTTGCCCAATTTGTAATCATCTACCAATCCCAAAATATCTTTTACATCTCTTAAAAAATAGGTATTGTAAATATTTTTCAAGACCGCTCTTTTTTCTTCCTCGGTTTTTGATAACACGACAGCGGGGTACCCTCCCCAGATAAGATACTCCTCAAAATATTTGTTCAAAGTTTCACGTTGTTTTTTTGTTATCAAAGGAACACTAATGCGTTTTAAATCAATTTTATTTTTTTCATAAAACGTGTAATACGCGCGATCGCGGGAGAGAAGATATTCACCAAAATCAAAGGGAAATATTTCCAAGACAAACACCCTACCCACCAAATACTTTGCCGCCTTAAGAGTGAGATCCAGAGCAGATGACCCTGAAATGATTATCTTCGTATGATGCGTATCATACACATACTTCAAAAGTTTGCCTCCGTTTTTCGCGTATTGAAATTCATCAATAAAAACATAGTCCTTGCCCGCAATATAGGTACTGATAAATGCTTTTATATTATTTTCAAAAAGGTTGAGAACTTCTTGATCTTCAAATGTCAAAAAAACGTCATTTTTTAGATCGCCAAAAATTCTTTTAATAGTGGTTGTTTTCCCGCATTGACGCGGTCCAATAAGCGCAATTATCTCCGGTCTTTTTAGATACTTGAGAATTTCATCCTCAATTTTTCGCTTAATATACATACAAAATCAAAGGTTACTCTAAAATTTAACTATACATCAATTATAGCGTAAATCAATTTTACCTACAAGACCCCTCCCCGTTAGACCCTATCACGAGGGAAAGTCGCTTGGTTTGGCTCCGGTATTAAAGGGGCACTGCGCGTCGTTCTTGGGACTGGTCAAATTTTCAACTCCCATACTGCGCATTGTCTGTACGGTCTTGACCCCGTTGCCGTAGCTTGCGGCATGAAAAATCTCCGGATGAGCTTCCCACGCTTTTGTATCGCACCCATAATTTTTAATCGCCTTGCGCAAAGCCCCGGGACCGCTTCCGTTATTAAACAACAACATGTGGAGCTTGTCATTGGCTCCCGCGCTCCCGCACATGCCGTTGATGGTATTCAACGCCATTTTAAAATGCCCTTGTGTCACAATCGCGGTACTGACCGCTGGATTAGTGAGCCCGGGATTTACACAATATTCATCCCATCCAACTTTCTTCAACACTTTATCACAATAGCCTTTCAACACCTGAAAAAGTCCTGTGGCTGATCCTTTTGTATTTTTTGCCGCTGGGTTCAACCGCGACTCATGAAACGCGAGTACCTTGTACACGCGCCAATCCATGCCGATGCACCCGGCAAATTTCTGAAACAAAGCATCGTAGGTGGTATTACTTAATGCTTTGGGAGTACCTGTAGGCTCCCCACGATCGGGGAACTCCGCGTCTTCAAGCGAGACATTTTCAACAACAGGAATACGCAATGACTGAAACCTCACCAAATCCGGATTGATGATATACAAGACTAAATACGAACCAATCACCAAGACCAATCCAACCAAAGCCCCCTTAATGCGCTCAAGAGCGCTGGATCTTTGTGCTGAATTGCCGCCAGATATAATCCACTGAAATCCGCCGACCATAATCATCACCGCGGAAATGACTCCCGCAATGGAAATTAAAAAACGATACAGCGCCGCCAGATATTCTGCCAGATACGAAACATATACAACGCCGCCGCCTGCCTCCTCTTGCTGTGGTTGGGGTGAGGAGAAACCTTTGAATCCAGGAATGTTGATTGCCAGTGAAGGGGCTACAGGTTTCCATTCAATTTTTTTTGTGATACCGCCCTCACCATCCGGTTTAGAGCCTTCGGGGGTTTTCCACACACACTGCTCCGTTGAAAAATTATTTTTAATAAGATAATTGGAAAACGCGGAACAATCATCTTGAGAAGGAGTAAGCCGATTAGTATCTAAACCAAGACCACTTTGCAATTTGCAGGTGCACGGGCTCCATGTGTCAGATTTATTTATTTCAACGCACGAACTAAAAATTTTTTCCGTATTTCCTTTGAGATTTGTCAACTGCGCGCCGGGTAATTCACTATTGCAACCAAGAGATGCTACTTTGACATTTACGCTTATACCATCTGAAAGTGTGCATTGGCAGTAGCCAAAATCAGCCTGCACGGAAAGTGGCAAAAAAGTTATAAGTATAAAAAATGGCAAAACAAATTTGAAACCGTGTAGCATAACTATTTTGCTTATGGATTCTTGATTTCATCCCAAGAAATCACCTTGTACTCGGTTCCAACAGGAAACGCCGGCGGCGGACCGTAAGTGAGGTTGGCGTCATAGGTGGCGTTGGTATTTTTGTAGCCGGAAATCGTCGCGCCGCCGCCAGAAACCCAACTCCATGTCCACACGCCATTGCTGATGACGCTTCCATACACCGTAAGGCTCGTCAAGATATTGCCCATATAATAAAACCTTTGCGCGCTGCCGTTTTGGGCGATGAGTGCCGCGTCTATCTCCATTGAAGCAGGTGAATAACGGGGCAACAAGACATCTTTTTGCGCCATCAAACCAAGAGCATCACTCCCGTCTTTTGTTGAATATACAATTGATTGCGGAATAATAATTGAAGTATAGGTGTTTTGATTCACCGGAAAACGACCGGAACCAATGGTCGCGCGGCCTTTGATGACGCCATTGACCCATACTTGATCCTCAAAAAACATAAACCCATTGGAGGGAATGGCATAATTCCCTTGCGAGACCTCTGTTTTGATATCATACGATTCATAATGTTTCTTGCCATTGATATCCATACCCCACCCGGGCGAAGGCAGTGCGTTGAGCGCGGTTACTTTATACAAATTAAAAGTGCTGTTTTCTTGAAACACCACATGATACCCGTATTTCCCTGAAGCGGATCGATAAAATCCGCCATTTTGCGCTCCTGTTTTTATTTTCGCAAGATCAATGGTAATGCCATTAAAATCAAACGCGGGAACCGGATACTTCCAGAAACTCTTAGGGCCTCCTGCACCCCACACACCGGGTTTGGTGGTGTTATTGCACCCAGACCCATGCATTGGCTGGCATTGATAGGTTGATTTGGCGCTCGTAATAGGCGCGTCCGCCTGGCCGTCAAACCGTATGCCGCCGTTCGCGTGCAATTTACCGTGCACTACCTCGGTATTGCCAATCCACACATCGCTATTGGTTAAAAAACTATAATCACTCAAAGACGGAAACCCAATACGCACTTTGAGCGTGCGTTTGTTTTTTTGGTTTGCAAGCGTGTAGCCGGTAGATTTGATGGTGATAACACTTCCCCCATTGGGCGGCGCGGTAATATCTAAACTAAATTTCCCTACGGCAGTGCCATTTTTATCTTTGTAATCATGCACATATGGACCCGGCGCGCCGGTGCCGTCTTGCAAATCTGCCGAATCATGCGCCAAATGCCAGCGATAATAATTGATTCCGGCCTCCGCAATCTGAAACGCGAGCTCGCTCTGATTCTTGGCACGCGCCGCCCTGTTTTCCATTACGGCAAAATTGGTCATGCCTATAACGAGCGTGGTGATTGCCATTGACCCAAACACCAATACAATGAGCAAAATGTTGCCGCGCCGATGATGACGCAAATGCCTCAAAAAACTGTTTCGTAATTCACAAATTATGGAAAAAACGCGCATATATTTAGGGTCTGTCGCCGAATGCGCTTTTGCAGTGAAACGCGCAGATTTCGAGACAAAATTATTGAATAAATTTTGAAGTTTAACAGCAGTTAAGCTGAAAAATTTTGAAATAATTTTGTCCGAAAGATGTGCATTGCAGTCAAAA
>JACRFU010000011.1 GCA_016212585.1 Candidatus Magasanikiibacteriota bacterium
CGAGGCAAAGCAAAACTATTTTTGCGGGAGGAAAAGGATTTGCTTTGCCTCGGCTTTTTGTATCCGCCGCGCAGGAGGGTGCGGGAGGAATGCGCGGCGGATTTTTGGCGTGGCGGTCTTGCATAAAATCAAAAACTAATGTATGGTAGTATTTAGTCAAAGGCGTTCTTTGACAATCTAAAATAGAAAGGAGATAAACATGGCGAATCAAAACACAACTCAACATTCTCTCAAAAAAGATAAGTATGTGAATACCCGCGGTGGTAATTCGCATTTTCTTGATCTTTTTTGCAGTAAGTGCAATCAACATTTTGCCCTCTATCAAAAAGACGGACATGGTAGATTGCTCCGAATGTATCTCGATCGAATCTTTGCGCCACAGGAGCTCGCGCTTTTGCAGTCAAAGATGAGCAACAAAACTGAAATGCCAAACTTGAAGTGCCCGAAGTGTAATGCACTTATTGGTACGCCAATGGTTTACGAGGCGGAGAGAAGGCTGGCGTTTCGGCTCATTCACGGCTCGTTCGTGAAAAAGAAAAGCGACGGAGTTTATCCGCCTTCACACCAAAACCAATCGCATGAAAAAGGAGGAAGTGATGAAAACAGGAATTAAACCGCCGAGCGTAACCGATATTTGTACGAAAGCGAATATGTTGGTTGAGGAGGTCAATGCTTTCCTTGATTTGCTGAAGCGTTCAATGGAACCATTTTCAAAACGCATTAGCATCATTGAGAATGGAACCACGCGCTACTACGCAGTTGAGCGAAGAGGTATCGGCATTCTCAAAACCGGGCACGGCAAGTTCTGGCAGTATAGTTTTGCTATTGATGACCAGTGGGAGAAATACTCGGTGATCGTCAAAGCAGAGCTCGATAAAAACCTGCTCATCCCCGTGTTCAAAAACAAGGACCAACTTGTTTTGCGTACCGATTCCGGTTGCGAAACGGGACAAGTCTTTGGCGATCTGACGTGTGAATGCCACGACCAGTTGCATCTCGCATTGAAAACGCTTGAAGAAATCGGGGAAGGAATGCTCATTAACATTCCGCGCCAAGACGGTCGCGGTATGGGACTGACCTTCAAACTGGCAACACTCTGGATTCAGGATGTGCTCGGAGTTAACACCGTGGAGTCAGCAACTTTGCTTGCCCCTGGAGGTGTGATCGACATCAGGACATATTCTGGTGTCATTTGCATCTTGAAGTTCTTCGGTATCACCAAGTCATGCCGGATTAACTTGGCAACTAACAATCCCGACAAAGCCGTGGTGTTTACTGAAAACGGCTATACGGTAGCGGATTATACTCCTATCGTTATCAAGCCTAATGAGCAGACCGAAACACACCTGCAAGCAAAGCAGGATCATCTTGGGCACAAGGGGCTCATCAAAAAAAGGAGACGGAAATGAAAACAAATGATCAAATTCTCGAACGGATGAAGTCGTATGATACGCTGTTGTGTTGTGGCCTTGACCCCGACCTGAAGAAAATACCACACGAAATCACGGAGAAAAAAATCTCCGATGAGGAAAAGGTTCTTGATTTTCTTCGGACCGTGGTTGATGTGACGGCATCGCATGTATGTGCTTACAAGGCCCAAAAAGCCTGCTTCGATGTATTGGCTGGTGGTCATGATGTTTTGAAAAAACTGATTGACTACATCCATACATCACATCAAGGTATACCTGTCATCGTAGACTGCAAGATCGGCGATATTGAAAACACAATGGCGGCGTACATTGAAAATATGTTCGGTTCGCTTCAAGCGGACGGCATCGTCGTTAATCCCTACATGGGTGACGATGCTGTGTTGCCGCTTGCCGAATTCGCCGACAAGTCCATTGTGGTGCTCGTAAAGACAAGTAATCCGTCGGGTGGCATTGTCCAAGATGTGGCACTTCAAAACGGCCAGCCATTCTGGCGCCATATACTCGATCTCGTGGTGAATCGCTGGGATCGTAACGCAAATATGATTCCGGTGCTTTCTGCGACTGTCGGGTTGAATATGGCCGAAATCCGCTCGCTTATTCCCGACAGGATGCCAATCCTACTTGCCGGAGTTGGCGCTCAAGGTGGCAACTTTGCCGACTTGCGCAATTTGCTCAACTCCGAAGGTATTGGAGTATTCGTCAATTCGTCTCGCGACATTCTCTATCCGAAAAGCCCACAACACTGGCAAATTGCGATTGAGGAAGTCGCGGTTAGGTTGAAAGAAGCTCTGAATAACGAGAGGAGGACAAAATGAGCAAGTTTCTGCTTCTCTTGGGACCGTCAGGCGTTGGTAAAAGCTCGATCATCGAGGAATTACTCCGACTAGATAGTAGATTCGTTTACATTTCACCATTTATGACTCGGCCACTTCGAGAAGGAGAAAAAAATAAAATCTCCATAAGTGGCAAGGAGATGGATGAAATGTGGAATCGCGGAGAGCTTTTGGTAATCAACGAGCTTTACGGCATCCGTTACGCAACACCTCGACTGCCGATCGTGCAAGCATTAGCACAAGACAACTTTCCGGTGCTTGATTGGCCGATCAGTCGAATTGAAGCGATGACGCAAGCGTTTCCAAATCAGCTCTGCATCATATATGTCTCGGCACCTTCAATCGAGGTCTTGCGACAACGATTGGACAAAGACGGAAGAGACACAGACGGACATCGCTTGCGAAGTGCGTGTGAAGAGTTGGAAGCATACGAATCTTCTCGATATATCGGAATTTATAATTTCGAGATTGTCGCGGAAGAAAACCAAGTGCCAAAAATCGCTCATGCGATCTACGCCAACTATCTCCAGTTCCTTCATCAGCAACCCTAACCTCGCAGTTTCATTTCAGCGATTTCTGAATGGACTGCGAGGTTTTCTTTTTTGTAGACCGCCACGCCAAAAATCCGCCGCGCATTCCTCCCGCACCCTCCTGCGCGGCGGATACAAAAAGCCGAGGCAAAGCAAATCCTTTTCCTCCCGCAAAAATAGTTTTGCTTTGCCTCGTCCGCATTGAAGCCCCACCACCTGCCCGAAGAATTGAGGGCAGAGTCCCGCAAAAAATGTTCTTATCCTTTTAGAAGAAAAAATCGGTCGCGCGCCAAATCAGAAAAGTGGAGAACATTTTTTGCGGGACACGCGAGCGGAGCGAGCGGTGGTGGGGCGGTTCATTCAGCGATTTTGGAAATAGGTTCTAACTTGGTACAATAAAGACACCAATACAGAACGAAGCGGCTTTTTCAAAGCCAGAAGGTGGGACGCGCGAAGCGCGTCCCACTGATTTCCCCCCCCCATTTTTCCAAACGAATTTGGAGCACCGCCTTCGGCGGTGCGCACTGTTTTTTCACCAAGAAGCAGGTTCGAAATCCCGTGCGATACAAATTCAAAGTATTTGCTTTGGATACAAAAATAATTTTTGCTATAATGTCTTTATGGAACAAAAATTCTTTTTGTATGCCCGCAAGTCCACCGATGTTGAGGACAAGCAGGTTTTATCTATTGAGGCACAACTCACAGAATTGCGCGCTTTTGCCAAGCAAGAGGGTTTGCATATCGCCGAAGAATTGATTGAAAAACAATCTGCTAAAATTCCTGGTCGTCCCGTTTTCAATAAAATGATTTCGCGTATTGAACACGGCGATGCAAACGGAATTCTTGCTTGGCATCCAGATCGTCTTGCACGCAATTCTGTGGACGGTGGACGAATAATTTACCTCTTGGATTGCGGGCATTTGGCGATGTCGAAATTTCCAACTTTTTGGTGTGAGAACACATCTCAAGGAAAATTTATGCTCAACATCGCTTTTGGGCAAAGCAAATATTATGTAGATTCTCTGTCCGAAAACACGAAGCGTGGACTTCGCCAAAAAGTTCGTAACGGAGATTATCCAAGCCAAGCACCAGTGGGATATATCAACGATTCTCGCACAAAATCTGTCGTGGTGGACAAGAAAAAATCTCGCGTTATCCGCTTGGCTTTTGAGAAGTACGCAAAAGGTGAAAGTAGGTTAGAAGATATTTCAAACTTTTTGGCGAAAAATGGAATCGTTTCGAGGGGTGGAAAGATAATCTCCAAAAACAGAGCGTCTTTTATTCTTTCAAATCCATTTTATATCGGACTATTCAAATATGGCGGTGAACGCCACGAAGGAAAGTACGAGCCAATCGTGTCAAAGAAACTGTTTGATAAGGCGCAAGAAATTTTGAAACTTCGCGGTGTACCCGACAGAAAATCTAAAAATGAACCTCAACCATTTTGCGGGCTAATTTCTTGCGCCTCATGCGGGATGATGATAACTGGCGAATACAAGGTTAAAAAGCAGAAAAATGGAAATGTGCATAACTATACTTACTATCACTGCACGAAAAAATCTAAAACTATCAAATGTCCTGAACCTTGTATTCGGGAAGAAGAATTAAATCGCCAGTTATCATCACTTATCAAATCAGTTTCTTTGCCACAGGACTGGGCGGAGGAATTAAATCGTCTTGCTTTGCAAGACCACAAGAAATCCGCCCAGTCTAATTCTGCTTTTGTAGAAGAAGTGAAAAAAGAAATCAAAAGTATTGAAGTGAAGCTCCAGCGACTTCTTGACGGCTATTTAGACCAAGTGATTGAGCAAGAAATATATCGTGCTGAAAAATCAAAGTTGTTGTTCAAAAAGAAGTCGCTGGAAGAGAAAATATCTTCACTTCTACAAAAGCAGAATGATTGGCTCGAACCGATGCAGGAGTGGATAAAAGACGCTCAAAACCTAAATGGAATCGCACGGGATAACAACCTTTTTGCGAAAAAGGTTGTTGCCAAAGAGATCTTTGGCTCGAACCTGCTTCTTGGCGAAAAAACAGTGAGCACCGCCGAAGGCGGTGCTCCAAATTCGTTTGGAAAAATGGGGGGAAATCAGTGGGACGCGCTTCGCGCGTCCCACCTTCTGGCTTTGAAAAAGCCGCTTCGTTCTGTATTGGTGCGCTCGGCAGGAATCGAACCTGCATCGCAAGATCCGCAATCTTGCGTCCTATCCATTGAACGACGAGCGCGTAACATATTCTTGTAAAAAAATCGCCCAGGCGCATTTGCTGTGGCGTTCAACACCACCGTGCAATCAAATTTACAACTTAAATACTCTCCACAAAACTTCTGACAACGGCTCCTCTCTCTTTTCCAAATCCTCATACACAAACTGACGCAAGGTTTCGCGTATTTCCAGCGGATCTTCATCTGCCAAATGAATAGACAAAGCCGGGCGAACACTGCTCTGAAACTGCACATACAAATGCTTGGTGAGCGGCGGGTCAAAAATAATCCAAAAACTTGTCAATGAATGATACGGATAAAATCGTTCATTCATTACCACGCCCAGATCAGTCAGCGATACTTCCACCATCGGCGGCTCATTGGTATGGCTCAAAAAAATTATGACCGCGAACAAGAGAATGAGCAGAGCAAATAAAAAATTCGCTGTTGCCACCGCATACCCCAAAAGCACTATGACCAGCGCTCCTGCAATGATATACCATAGCGTGCCCCGCGTGTGCAACTGATACACGGGAATAGTCCATGTATGCAATACGCACCCCGCTTTGGGGACACGCGGATGCAATGCATTGTGTTGTTCCTCCTTCATAAAGTTTGATATTGGTGGGTGACACAGGATTCGAACCTGTGACCTCTGTCGTGTGAGGACAGCGCTCTAACCAACTGAGCTAGACACCCTTCTTATCTTTGAATTACGAAATGTCTCTTTTCGGCAACACCATTTCAGGGCACGCATAAAATCCCTGAAGGATTTTTGTTCCAGCTCGCCGCCGCCGCGGCTCCGCAGTCCCCTCAATTGTATTGCCGAACACGACATTTCGTAATTCAAAACTCTTATGGCTCTATAATACACAACTCTGCTTATCTTGGCAAATCCCCTTCTTTTATATATACTGTACTCACCATGGACGAAAAACCATCTTTACCTTCATCAGAGCCGATTGTTGAACTTAAGAAACCTCGCTCAAAAATCTCTTATCTCCTCATTATATTGGGCGGTCTTATTGTTATCCTCGCTATCGCGCTTGGTTTGCTTCTTGCCATCCCTGTTAAATCAGAAAACCCAACCGGCGCGTTGCGCCTTATTAAACAAGTTCGGAGCCTCATTTTGAGTAATGATCGCGATATAAAAGGACAACCGGAAGACCGCATCAACATACTGCTTTTTGGCATTGGCGGCGCGGGACACGATGGCGCGTTTCTCACCGACACCATCATCATCGCGAGTATCAAACCATCAACCAAACAACTCGCGCTCATTTCTATACCGCGTGATTTGATTGTTCCCATTCCCGGGGGCTATGGGTATCGCAAAATAAACTCCGCCGATTCTTATGGAGAAAAAATTCAAAAAGGGCGAGGCGCGGAGTTTGCCGCTCAAGTGGTTGAACAAGTATTCACACTGCCAATACACTATTACGCACGCGTTGATTTTAAGGCTTTCAAAGAAATCATTGATCGCGTCGGCGGCGTTGAGGTGTATATAGATCGCGCTTTTAGCGATGCTGAATTCCCAACCGATGATTACAAATTTCGCATCATATCCTTCAAAAAAGGATTGCAAACACTAAACGGACAAGACGCGCTGGATTTCGCGCGCTCTCGGCACGGAAACAATAACGAAGGATCGGATTTCGCGCGAGCGCGGCGACAACAAAAAATACTCCTCGCGCTCAAAGACAAATTGCTTTCCGCCAACACACTCTTTAATCCAAACAAAATCAGTGATATTATAGGATCACTAGACAGAAACATCAGCATCAATGTTGAATGGTGGGAAGGCGCGCAATTGTACCAAATCGCAAAAAATCTTGATTATGAAAATGTTACCACGCGCGTACTCTCCGCGGAAAACAACGGACCGTTGATTGAGTCAATGCTGGGCGACGCATTTGTGCTCCAAGCGCGGGATCAAAGTTTTGGAGAACTGCGCCGCATTGTACAAAATATTTTTAGCGACCATTCAACGCAAACCGAAGCGCCAAAAAACGAGACGCAACCCGCGGAGCGCAAACCGACAGTATTCATTCAAAACGGCACATGGGTTCTGGGACTCGCGGGGGAATATAAATCACAACTTGAGCGCAAGGGCGTTGCAACAAGCGGAGTGGGCAACGCGGTGGTGCGTAACCGCAAACAAACAGCCATTTATGGGTCCGACACACCTGCAAACAAATCAATGGTGGACACGTTTGAAAAACTGCTCAGCGCGCCAGTAGAAAGAATTACAAACGCGCCGCCGAGAGAATTGATCACTGATACTGCCGGATCATATGCCGACATTCTTATTATTCTTGGCGCGGACAGCGACCATCCTATTAATAATCCTTAAACTTTGAATTACAAAATGGCGTTGAAGCAAATGTAAAGTCATTTCGTAATTCACAACATTATATGGATATCAAACGGCTTGATGCCACTTATCCGCTTATCGCCATTGTAGGACGCACCAATGTAGGCAAATCAACCTTGTTCAATAAACTGGTGGGCGCGGAGCACGCGCTTGTTTCAAAACAATCAGGCACTACGCGCACCAACAATTTTGGCATTTTTTGGTGGCGCGGCGCGCCGTTTCGCGTTGCCGATACGGGCGGCATGGACTTTGATTCCCACGAACCGTTTACCAAAGACATCCAGCGCCAAATTGAAAAAGCGCTCCGCGCGAGCGATGTGATATTGTTTTTGGTTGATGTGCGAGAAGGAGTATTGCCACAAGAAAAACGGATCGCGCAGATGCTCAAAAAACTCAAAAAACCGATCACTTTAATTTTGAACAAAGCGGACAGCAGTCATCTGCAAACGCAGACTCAAGACAAAGAATGGCGCGCTCTCGGACTTGGCTTGCCGCTGGCAATTTCTTCAGCCAACGGATCTGGCGTGGGCGACATGCTCGACTATATTACCAAAACACTCGCGCATACTGAAGCGCCTAAAGAACACACAGAACAGCCTGTAACCGTCTCACTCATTGGCAGGCCAAATGCGGGCAAGTCATCGCTTTTCAACGCGCTCATTGGAGAAGATCGCGTAATTGTCAATCCTACGCCGCACACTACGCGCGAATCCCACAACACCCTTGTTTCAGCAGACGGCATCCCCTACCTCTTTATTGATACCGCGGGCATGCGGCGCAAAAGCAAAGTAACTTCAGACACACTTGAACAATTAAGCATCAAACACACCATAGAAAGTTTACTTGAGGCGGAAGTATGTATTTTGCTTTTAGATGCCACAGAAAGCTTTAGCAATCAAGACCAGCACCTCGCGGGATTGATTGCTGAAAAACAAAAAGGGCTGATTATCGCGGTCAACAAATGGGATTTGATTTCTGGAGCGCAAGAAGATAAAAAAGAGCATTTTGCGCGAGAGTTGGGATATCATTTCCCCTTTCTTCGCTATGCGCCGGTGGTATTTCTGTCCGCTAAAACCCATGAACGCGTGCACAAACTGTATGGATTGATTCTTGCCATTCACAAAGCACGCCAGATTGAGATACCACAACCGCGCCTCAATTCATTTTTGAAACGATTGGTGCTGAAGCACAAACCTGTCCGCGGACGCGGCACGCGCCATCCTCGCATCTTACGCTTCATACAAACAGGAACAAACCCCCCGACATTTGAAATCACAATTAAACAAAAAACATCCGTACATCCTTCGTACTTGCGGTTTATGGAAAATGCTTTGCGTGAACAATTTGAATTAATCGGCACGCCTGTTGTGGTGTATGTGCACAAAGCGCGTTCATCACAACCCTCTGCCATCAAACAACCTACCGTATGAAACTTATCGTCGGTCTCGGCAACCCAGGTACACGCTACGCAAAAACGCGCCACAATATCGGCTTTATGCTAGTGGACGCGCTCGCGCAAGACACTTCGCTTGATTGCGGCGTGTGGAAAATGAACAAAAAATTTAATGCTGAAATCGCGCACAGCGCCGACCGCAAAACAATTCTTTTGAAGCCGCAAACATTTATGAATGAATCCGGGCGCGCGGTGCGAGCGGCTCTGCAATTTTTTAAATTACCATCTGATGATTTATATGTGATCCATGATGATCTGGATGTGCCGTTTGGCGCATACAAAATTCAACAAGGGCGCGGAAGCGCAGGACACCGTGGCATTGAGTCAATCTTTACTTATATCGCTACGCGCAACTTCACGCGCGTGCGCATAGGCATCGCCGACGGCGAAAAACAAAAACAAGGCGCTGATTTTGTGCTTGCACGCTTCACCAAAAAAGAACAAAAAGAATTACCCGCGTTATTCGCGCGCCTCACCAAAGAACTGCTCAACGACATTGCTTAATCCCTAAACTCTAAATTTAATAACACAAATGTTCTTTTCCTATCCACCAGAAGCTCTCTACCGCGCCGCGCTTTTGTATTGTTATGCTTTTCTCTCCACGCGGCAGACAAGCGCGCTCATGCGCACATTCAAAAACGCGCGTGACATATGGCACGCGCCGCTTGCGGAGCTTACGCGCGCCGGATTATCAGAAACAAAAGCGGCTCGTTTTGCAGAAGCGCGCAAGGATCTCAATCTGGAAACCATCGCTGAAGAACTCCACACAAAAGAAATATACATTCTCTGTATTGAAGACCCTTCCTATCCTCCGCTCCTCAAACAACTGTATGACGCGCCATGCGCGCTTTTTTGTAGAGGTACGCTCTCATCGCATACATTTTCAAAATCGCTTGCGGTGGTGGGCACCAGAAAAATCACTCCCTATGGACACCATATTATTTCCTCAATCGTGCCCGCGCTCGCGCGCGCGGGTATTACCATTGTGAGCGGCATGGCGCTCGGGAGCGACGGATTTGCGCACACTTGCGCTCTGGGTGCCGGCGGCGCCACAGTTGCTTTTCTTGGTTCCGGCATTGACGATGCGAGTGTATATCCCCGCTCTCATATTCCGCTCGCGCACAGAATTATTGAACAGGGCGGAGCGATCCTCTCTGAATTTCCTCCCCACGCACTCCCTTTGCGCCAAAATTTTCCCATTAGAAACCGCCTTATCGCTGGATCAACAATGGGGACGCTCGTAACCGAAGCGGCTGAAGATTCCGGCTCGCTTATTACCGCCCGTTTAAGCCTTGAATATGGACGCGATGTATTTGCCATCCCGGGAACTATCTACGCTCCCTTGTCTATCGGCCCCAACAAACTGATACAAATGGGCGCGCACGCGGTCTTAAACGCCGAAGATATACTCAATGTACTTGACCTCTCCTTGCTTCAAGAATTGCCTTTTGAAACCATAAAACCGTCACACGAAAAACTCTCAAACGATGAACAAAAAATTATTTCCGCGCTCGCCACACGACCGCTTCATGTTGATGAAATTATTGCCGTGAGCGCGCTTGAAAACAGGACTGCTCTCACGATTCTTACCATGCTTGAATTAAACGGCTACATCAAACAAATTGGCAACCATGTCTACGCGGCAATTTGACAAACCATACCCACATCAGTTATCCTACCTTGCATTATGCACCTCGTCATTGTAGAATCACCAACCAAAGCCAAAACAATCAGCGCGTATCTGGGCGCGTCATATAAAGTGGTGTCTTCGTTTGGGCACATTCGCGATTTGCCGCGGAGCAAACTCGGCGTTGATGTGGAGCATGGTTTTTTGCCGCACTATGTGGTGCCGCGCGACAAACAAAAAGTGGTAACAGAACTCAAAGCGCTCGCCAAAAAAGCAGATGATATATTGTTCGCGACTGATGAAGACCGCGAGGGAGAGGCCATCTCCTGGCATTTGGCGGCAGTTTTAGATGTTCGAGAAACACAGGTCAAACGGCTGGTATTTCATGAAATCACAAAAACCGCAATCACCGAGGCGCTTGAGCACGCCCGCCCCCTTACTATGGACTTGGTGAACGCCCAGCAAGCGCGCCGCATTGTGGATCGTTTGGTGGGATATGAATTATCCCCGTTTTTATGGAAAAAAATCGCGCGCGGGCTTTCTGCCGGACGAGTGCAATCGGTGGCGGTGCGCCTTATTGTGGAACGCGAACGAGAACGCGAAGCATTCAAACCGGAAAGCTACTGGGTTATTAAAGGCATGTTTCATCCTACGGCGCGATCGGATGCGCAATTTGAGGCAAAACTCCACGCCATACAAGACAAAACCATAGACAAGCTTGATATCAATACCGCCGAGTACGCGGACAAAATAATTTCTGCGGCAAAAAAATCTTCTTTTGCGGTTTCAAATATTGAAGAAAAAAAACAAACCCGCTCACCGTCCGCTCCCTTTACCACTTCAACGCTCCAGCAAGAAGCAAACCGCCGTCTAGGTTATTCGGCAAAACAAACCATGATGCTCGCTCAAAGACTCTATGAAGGCGTTTCGTTTCCGGGCGAGGGCACCGTGGGTCTTATCACCTATATGCGCACAGACTCCGTTAACCTCTCGCAAGAATTTGTTAACCGCGCGCGCGAATATGTGGAAACCGTGTACGGAAAAGAATTTGTGCCCTCGGCACCAAAAAAATACGCCGCAAAAAGCAAACTCGCGCAAGAAGCACACGAAGCAATCCGTCCAACCTACGCGCATATCACTCCTGAAAAACTTGGCGATAAACTTGAAAGCAAATTGGTCAGATTATATACATTGATCTGGCAACGCGCCATCGCATCGCAAATGGCGGACGCGCGGCTTACCCAAACATCTCTTGAAATTTCAACCATCGATGCACCCGAACAATACACCTTCAAAGCGGTTGGGTCTATCGTAAATTTTGCCGGATTTTCCGCGGTGTATCCGCTTTCAACCAAAGAATCCTTGCTTCCCGCGCTGATTAAAAATGAACCAATGACGGCACAAGAGATAACATCCGAGGGCAAGCAAACCGAGCCACCCGCGCGCTACAACGACGCGACACTGGTGAAAGCGCTTGAAGAATATGACATCGGCCGCCCAAGCACCTACGCGCCAACCATTTCAACAATTATCACGCGCGGCTATGTGGTGCGTGATGAAGACAGGCGCCTTGCCCCCACCGAAATCGCCAAACTTGTCAACGATGTGCTCGTGGAGCATTTCCCCCGCGTGGTGGATTTTGAATTTACCGCGCAAATGGAAAATGACCTTGACGAGATCGCCGCGGGGCATAAAAAATGGCAACCGATTGTGAAAAATTTTTATGAACCCTTCAAAAAGAACCTCATTGAAAAACAAGAAATCTTGTCCAAAAAAGAACTGACTGAAGAAACCACCTCGGAAATCTGCGATAAATGCGGCAAACCAATGATTATTAAAACCGGCCGGTTTGGCAGATTTATGGCATGTAGCGGCTATCCTGAATGTAAAAATACTCAACCGATTCCAGGCACAGAAGGAGATGGACCTGCTGAAACAACGGACGAAAAATGCGGAACCTGCGGCGCGCCGCTTACGCTCAAACGCGGCCGATTTGGAAAATTTTGGAGCTGTTCCCGCTACCCGGAATGCAAATTCATTAAAAAAATTCAGAAAACCATCGGCGTCCAATGCCCGCAATGCAAAGAGGGTGATATGGTAATAAAAAGAAGCAAGCGCGGCAAAACGTTTTACGCGTGCAATAGATATCCGGCATGCAAACTCGCGCTCTGGTGCAAACCAACCGGCGCGGCGTGCACTCTTTGCGCGGCACCGCTTGTCTATATAGCAAAAGATACCATCCAATGCAGTAACAAAGAATGCCCCGGTAAAAAATCTATGGAATAGCTTGCCAAATCAGTTTTTCATCTCTATACTATAGAGAGTGTGAGACTGTTATGCCCTCCATTGAAAAACTCCTCTCTACCATAAAACAAATCAATCCTGACGCCGATACAGATATGGTGCGTCTTGCGTATGAATTTGCCGCGACTGCCCACAAAGATCAAAAACGCGCTTCCGGTGAACCATATATTATCCATCCGCTTGCTACGGCGCAAACACTCGCGGAGATGAAGCTTGATACCAACATCATTATTGCGGGACTTTTGCATGATATCCATGAAGACACACCCGTAACACTTGAAGAAATCGCCAAAAATTTTGGCGAGGAGGCATCTTCCATGGTAGCAGGAGTTACCAAGTTGGGGCATATCAAATATCGCGGAGTGGAACGCTACATTGAAAACTTACGCAAAATGTTTGTGGCCATGGCCAATGATGTGCGCGTCATTATCATTAAGTTCGCAGACCGCCTGCATAATCTCAAAACACTTGAACATTTGCCGGAAGCAAAGCGATACCGCATCGCGCTTGAAAGCCTTGAAATTTTTGCGCCGATTGCCAACAGGCTTGGCATGGGAGATATGAAAGGCCAGCTTGAAGATCTCTCTTTCAAATATATCAAGCCGGAAGATTACGCCCGTGTTTCAGAAATCGCGCGCAAAAAGTATGAAGAATCAAAACATCTGTTGGAAAAAATGCGCAAACAAACAGAGGCTGAGTTGATCAAAGCCGGCATTAAAGTGGTTTCGTTTCATGGACGGATAAAATTTTTGTATAGCCTTTACAAAAAATTATTGCGCCACAACAATGATATCAATAAAATATACGACCTGGTGGCCATGCGAGTCATTGTGGAAGATGTGGGTGATTGTTACGCCGCGCTTGGGGTGATCCATAAACTCTGGAGGCCGCTCAAAGGGCGCATCAAAGATTATATGGCGCAACCCAAGCCCAACGGTTATCAGTCATTGCACACCACCGTGTTTGGGCTTGAAGGACAAATTACCGAGTTTCAAATTCGCACATTAAAAATGCACGAAGAAGCAGAATTTGGTATTGCCGCGCACTGGAACTACGATGAAAACGGCTCCACGATTCCAGACAAAAAATTGACATGGGTAAAAGAACTCGCGAGTCTGCAAAAAGAAATGATGCAAGAAGTTAAAGATCTGGAAGGTCTTAAACTTGATGTATTCCAAGGCCGCATTTTTGTTTTCACGCCCAAAGGCGATGTGATTGACTTGCCAGAAGACTCCACGCCGGTTGACTTTGCGTATTCAATACATACGGAAGTGGGCAACAAATGCGTGGGCGCGCGCATCAATGACCAATTGTTTAGCCTGGATACGCGGCTTAAAAGCGGCGATGTTTTGGAGATCATTACAGACAAAAATCGCAAAGGTCCCAGTACGGACTGGCTCAAATTTGTTAAAACTTCTCAAGCGCGCAACCGTATTAAATCATACGCAAAACAATCCATCGCTGGATGGTTCAAGACAAAAATTCTGCCGGAGAAAATGTTCAAAAAAGAGTCGTGATTATGGGTCTGCCGCCGAAAGCCGCTTTGACTGCAATGCGCATAGTTCGGACAGTCCTTTATTTGAAATGTTTCAAAATTCGTACGCGCTCTTCCGGCGAGTAATACGATATCAAAATATTTCCTTTTCCAGCGCGCTCGGCAATCTTTACTTTTGTTCCCAAAATCTCGCGCAAACGAGATTCATCGCTCAAGAGTTGCGCCGCGAGCGGGTTATACGCGCCGCGCAATACATTTTCCTTTTTTACTTCGTGTTCTACATCACGCACTGTTTGTCTGCCTTCCACAAGCGCTTGAAACTGTCTCATCAGACTTTTTTCATCCGGAGCTCCCAAAAGCGCGCGCGCCGCGCCGGTGGTAATCTTTCCTGCCGCGAGCGCTTGCTGAACTATGTCTGGCAAATGCAAAAGACGCATGGTGTTTGATACAAAGGAACGCGACTTGCCTAACTGCGTGGCAATTTCTTCTTGACTCAACAAAAACTCATCAATCAACCGTTTGTACGCAAACGCCTCTTCCAGTACATTCAGCTGGCTCCGTTGTAAATTTTCTATCAGCGCGAGCTCAAGTTTTTCATGATCCGTGGCGATTTTGCGCACGAGCGCTGGAATGGTGGCAAGACCAAGCATAGTGGCGCCGCGCAAACGGCGTTCCCCAGCGATGAGTTCATAATGTCCATCGGTGGTTTCAGTGACGAGAATCGGCTGTAAAAGCCCATGCGCGCGGATGGAATTCATCAAATCCTCTAGCTCATCATGATTAAATATCTTGCGCGGCTGATGCGGATTTGGCCTGATTAAAGAAACCGGAATATTCCATACGCGAACTTCTGAAACATTTGTTTCCCCTGCCATCACGCTCGGCGATAACACCGCGGTCTTTTTTTGTATTAAAGAACTAAGCCCCCTTCCTAATGCCATAGTATTAAAATATATCGTCCCCGCGCGTATACGCGGGAAACTGTTCAATTAAATTCAAAATTATTCAAGCCCTGTTAATTCCCGCGCGAGTCGTTCATACGCGCGCGCGCCCTTGGATGATGAATCGTAATGCAAAATACTTTTCCCAAAACTGGGCGCTTCCGCGAGACGAACGCTCCGCGGAATCACGGATCTAAAAATTTTATCGGGAAAATATTTGTATAATTCATTAAACACATCTTGAGAAAGACGATTGCGGCTGTCAAACATAGTGAGTACCGCTCCTAAAATTTCCAAATCAGGCTTCAAATTTTCCTTGACTAGATTAACGGTCTCAATCAATTGCCCCAAACCTTCAAGCGCGTAATACTCGGCCTGCACGGGGATAAGCACCGCGTCCGCGGCAGTAAGCGCGTTCACTGTTAAAAGCCCAAGAGACGGCGGGCTGTCTATTATAATATAATCATACGCGTGTTTAACTTCCGCCAACACATCATGCAACTTAAACTCCCGACGGTCCGCGTTGACCAACTCAACATTGGCGCCAGCAAGCGACAGTGTTGCCGGTGCGAGCCGATACCCTTCGTGAGCAGTGTGTTTGATAATGTTTGGCAATGATTTTTCTCCTATAAGAGCTTCATAAATTCCGTGTTCAACCGACTTATGATCAATGCCAAGACCAGAGGTGGCATTTGCTTGAGGGTCAACATCCACAAGCAAAACAAACTTACCCAAATGAGCCAAATATGCGCCTAAATTGACCGCGGTAGTGGTTTTTCCAACCCCACCTTTTTGATTGACAACGGTGATTATCTGTGGCATAGTAGTGTTATTCTATTATACAAAAAAAAGACACAATTGACAACAGTGTGCCGCGGTGGTGGAACTGGTAGACGCACTGGACTCAAAATCCAGCGCCCGCAAGGGCATGAGAGTTCGAGTCTCTCCCGCGGCACCACAAATAATTTGTCGCAAAAAGCGATACAACCAATTCTTGAAACGGCGGGATAGCTCAGCCGGTTAGAGCGCACGCTTCATAAGCGTGAGGTCGAGAGTTCGAGTCTCTCTCCCGCTACCACCACTAATAATAAACTTGTTGCTTAATAAACAACCATAATGGTTGTTTTATGTTTTATTGGTAGACCACTCACTCAATCAACCCCCCAACGCCGTTTTCTCCGGCCATTCAAAATTCTTAAACGCCCATGCGGCCAAATCCGCGGCCTCGGCAAATCTGCTCCAATGGTCACGGCTCCCGAGCACTACCACAATCAGACGTTGTTTATTAGGTCCTTCCACTTCCACCACAAAACAGTACCCCGCTTCGTCAATAAACCCCGTTTTACCTCCTACTACTCGTGCAATCGGAGTGCGCGCAAAACCTGACGTACTCAATAATAAATCCGTAGAGCGCGCAACGCGCATTTTATTGGTGTTACGCACACGAAAGTTGTATGATGTCATGCTCGTTATACGGCGTATTTCATCATTTGAAAGCGCGGCGACAGCAAGACGCGACACATCGCCCGCGGTTGATTTATTTTCTTTATCCAATCCTGTTGGTTCAACAAAACGCGAAGTATTCAAACCGAGCTCTGCGGCTTTTTCATTCATTCGCGCCGCAAATTCTGCATAGGTCAAACCTGTTGAGCGCACCAATGCGTTAATAGCATTATTAGATGACGCAACAAGCCCAATATGCAACAAATCACTTCTTGAAACAACATCTCCCGCTTGCACGATTAGCGGACCAGTATCACCGTCGACGCTCTCCAGAGTTACTTCCTTGCTCCAATCCGGATTCAAATCAAATACAGTAAGTACCGTTAAAAGTTTTGTAATGCTCCCAATAGATCGAACCTCATCTATATTTTTTTTATACAATATCGCCTTACTTTCCGAGTCAATCACGAGCGCGCTTTGCGCGGTAATTTCTTTTTGAAAAGATGAAGGACCTACCAAGCGCGGTGTTTCTCGCTCTGGAGAAACAGGAAAACGCGCGTACAGAGAGCCCCGCGGCACGACTTTTTTCTCATTTACTTTTGCATTTTTCTGTAGTGCCGCTACAGACATAATCGCCTCTGGAGTACGCGCCAAAGAATGCCGCCCATATCCGGCCCACCATGGCAGAGCAAGAACAAATGACGCTATGAATAGTGCAAGCACTTGAAATTGCATAAGGACATCACACGATAAAATTACTTTGACGCAGCAGGGGCATTTGCCAATAATTGTTGCAACAAATCGTGGCTGTTCAGCTTTTGATAATCCGGCAAATTATTCGGCTCAGAGATGCCCAAATATCTCAAAAATTCCAAGGTAACGCGATACACTTGCTGTTGCAATGTCCCGTCTTCCTCTGATTCTATGAGCCCCCGCAGAGCAAGATTGCGTAAAATCAAACTGCAATTCACCCCCCTAATCTGCTCTAACTCCGGCTTGGTAATAGGTCCGCGATACGCGATAATAGTCAGTGTTTCAAGCGAGGGTCTCGTTAATTCTCCTATAATCTCTTCTTTTATATATTTCTCAACCGCCTCCGCGCATGCGCCTTTGGTCATCAATTGATATGTCTTGCCGTTATTCACCAACTGCACACCGCTCTCTGGGTCTTCCGCATACTTTTTTTTCAACGAGGCAATAATCGGCGCCGCGTCTTTTTCTTTTATCTCCAAAAAATCCGCGATTTTTTTTGCGGTGAGTGGCTTGCCTGCAGCAAAAAACAATGCTTCACACTGCGCGTGCGTGTTCATAATGTTCAATGGTAATATCTTCAAATATGTGTATTTGATTGACGGTAATAACGCGTTGTTTGATAAGCTCCAAAAGCGCCAAAAAAGAAACAATAATATCTACCTTGTGCTCCGCCGATTGGATAAATTGGGCAAACGAGATGCGTTCGACATTTTTGAGCAAACCATGCAAATGATTAATGCGCTCGCTCATGCTCACCGCGCGCGCCATAGCCACTTTGGGCAACTCAATAATCGGTTTGAGACGATCCAAAACTGCTACAAAATTCTCGCGCAATACAGACACAGTTACGCCATGCGGCGGGAAAAATTTCCCCTCCATCCGTTCCACGGTAAAGGGGCGGAAATACCCAACCTGTTTGCGTTTAAAAATTTCTTGCATCGTTTCCGCGGCACGCACAAATTCTTTATACATTTTGAGCTGGTCAGCCAAGCTCAATCCGTCTTCAAACTCTACCAGCAACGCAGGCAAGAGGCTCCGCGATTTAATTACCAAAAGCCGAGCCGCGATCACCAAAAAATCCGCCAATTCTTCCACGCGAGAATCTCCGAGAGTCTTCACATGCGCAAGAAACTCGTCCGCCACATGCGCGAGTGAAATATCGTTGATGGACATCTGCTCGCGCTCAATGAGCTGAAGCAGAAGCTCCAACGGGCCTGAAAATTGCTCTAATTTAATCTCGTAAGCCATGAAAAAACATTTATCATTTCTTTCTTTTTAATACTTTCTTCTTCGTTGTTGTTTTCTTGACTACTTTTTTTGCCACCACGCGCGCTACTTTCTTCAATCTGGCAATCGTTGTATCGCGCACATCCCCAAGCGTCGCATTTTCAAGCTTGTGCAAATCTTTCGCTTTCATGCGCACCGCGTCGGTAAAACTTCCCGCGTTCACAATCACCTCTTTTGTCTTTAAGAGCGCCTTATCCAGCAATACTTCCGCGCCGTGCAAAGACCCAAACGGCGTTACGGTACCCGCTTTTATTTTAAAGATTTTTTCCATAACGCCTTCCGGCAACAAATGCACGGATTCCGCTTTCAATACTTTCTTGACTTTTTGCAAGTCAACGCGGACATTTGCCGGCAATACCACCAAAACATAGCGCTTGTCCACCTTCACCACGAGCGTCTTGGCGATTTCATTGAGTTTTTTCTTGAGCGTGTTTGCCAAATCATAGGCGGTATACACCGTCTTATGCGGCACAGGCGTGTAGCGCACTTTGTGTTTGTCCAAATGTTTGAGGACTTTTTTATGCATATGAATTCTATTAAGAAATAAGCCTCCGCGCAGATTATAGGAATACCTGCGCGAAATAAATTAATTTTTTAATTTAATATGCACGTCATCCAGCGCTTTTTGAGGCATACTGCTTGGAGCACCCATCAGAGGGTCACGCGCATCCCCTGTCTTAGGAAACGCTATCACCTCGCGGATATTGGGCTCATTTGCCAAAATCGCCACAAGCCGATCAAGCCCCAACGCTATGCCTCCGTGCGGTGGAGTGCCATACTCAAGCGCTTCCAATATGTGGCCGAATCGTTCATTAATAATATCGCTTGAAAGCCCCATAATCTCAAACACCGCGCGCAAAGCCTCCGGCGTGTGATTGCGAATTCCTCCTCCGCCCACTTCATATCCATTGCACACCATATCATATTGCGCTGCAATAATACCGCCGATATTTTCTTTCGTGAGTAATTGCTCTTTGTATGCGGGTTGCGGCGCGGAAAACGGATTGTGCGTAAACATCCATCCGCCTTCTTCTGTCTTTTCAAAAAAAGGAAAATCAACAACCCAGCAGAATGCCAACTCATGCGGGTCATCTTTATTCACACGCAAATCCGGCCGGTCAGTGCCGTAACGCTCCATTGCTGCTTGGTAAGTCAAACGAGGAAAAGGTGTGGCAAGTATTTTCTTTTCCGGAGAAACTTTTTGAATTGTTTTGATCATCATTGCTTCCATCAAATTCATCACATCTTCCTGCTCCACAAAACTCATTTCCACGTCAATCTGGGTAAACTCCGGCTGGCGGTCTCCGCGCTGGTCTTCATCACGGAAACATTTTGCAATTTGAAAATAGCGTTCAAACCCCGCTACCATCAAAAGCTGTTTAAATTGTTGAGGAGATTGCGGCAAAACATAAAATGTCCCCGGGTAGATGCGCGAGGGAATGATATATTCACGCGCGCCCTCCGGTGTTCCTTTGGTGAGCAAAGATGTTTCAATTTCAATAAAATCTTGCGCGCACAAAAAATCACGAACTTCTTTGACCAATGTATGGCGCAATCGCATATTTCGCGCCATGCGCGTATGCCGCAAATCTAGGTAGCGATACTTGAGACGCAATTCTTCATTTGCTTGCCGGTCTTCATTTTCAATTTCAAATGGCGGTGTTTTGGAAGTGTTTAAGATGGTAATTTTTGTTGCCAAAATTTCCACCGAGCCGGTTGGCAATGCGTCATTCGCTTTTTTGCGCATATTGACAATGCCTTCTATTTGCAACACAAACTCTGTGCGAATCTCTGGCAATGCGCCATGTGACACTGAATCCAATTCTTTTGACACTATAACCACTTGAACAATTCCTGACCTATCGCGCATATCCAAAAACACAATCTTCCCCATATTGCGACGCGCGTGCACCCAGCCGCACAAAGTAACCGTTTCCCCCACTTTTTTTACTGTTTTAAGCGCAAGCGTACGTTCCATATTTCGTTTGTTCTCCCCCCCCCTTAAATCCTTTAAAATTAAGTGCTTTTAGTATACCACGAGTGGCCTTAACTTGACAAAATTGCTAAAATATGCTTTAATATAGTGTCGTTCTTTTAAATCATGAGTAAGAGTTTTGCAGTGCTTTTTTTGCTGGGACTGCCGCCAGATGCGCTTTTGTAACGAAATTTCCAGATTTTGAGACAAAATTACTGAATACATTTTGAGGTTTAACAGAGGTTAAGCCAAAAAATGTTGAAGTAATTTTAGCCAAAATGGGTCTGTCGCCGAATGCACTTTTGTAACGAAATACGCATAGTTCGAGACAGAATTGTTGAGTAAATTTTGAGGTTTAATTGCAAATTAAGCTGAAAAATTTTGAAACAATTATGGCCGAACTATGCGTATTGCAGTCAAAATGGCATTCGGCGACAGGCCCTATTAAGCCAATGGCATTCAATTCTCCGATCCTGTCATACGCTCGCAGGTGCGGCGTATTAGAGGAGAGGATAGATTCCCCGCACAGCGTGCGGCGGATGAGGTCGCCATGTCAATGTCCATTCAAAAATTTTTCAGGGCCGGCGCGATGTTCGTGCTCGGGTTTCTCATGCTCGCCATCATCGCCATCTGCTGGGCTGGCGGTATGAGGGGTAAGGTATTGCTTTGCGTGTGCGCGTTCATTGCGCTCGGCGTCTTCGTCTGGCGGCCGTTCCACCGGAAGATTTGCAGGGAGATCAAGACGTACTTCTCCCGCGTGAACGAGCTGATCGAGGAATATCCGCTCTCCATCGGCGGAATCGCGGTGGTGATTCTGATTTTCTGCATTCTCGGCGGCGGCGGCGCGTATCGCAAGTACTTCGGAAACGGGTTCAGTAGCTTTGAACCCTACCTCTACCCCATCGGACTGGCGATTGCTGGTCTGATCTTCTTCTACATCACGAAATTCACAGACCGCCACCGCGGCGGCTAGTAATTGTAGCCCACGCTACTTTACACAAAACACTACAGCGTTCTAACCATCGCTGTTTTTTTATATCAAAAAACCATCTCAACACACTATGGGACTGCCGCCGAATGCGATGCCAGTAATAAAACGCGAATATACGCATTGCGGTCAAAATGGAATTCGGCAACATTCCCTTTACGGCTCCAACCGGTTAATCATTCTTGGAAAAGGAATAGTTTCTCTCACATGGTGCGTGCCGCAAATCCAGCCCGTAATGCGTTCCAGCCCATAGCCGAATCCGCTGTGCGGCACACTGCCATAGCGGCGCAAATCCAAATACCACTCAAACGGCGCGCGCGGCAAATGATATTCTTCCAAGCGCTTCAAAAGCGTTTCATAGTCATCTTCACGCTCGGAACCTCCGATAATTTCTCCGTACCCTTCCGGCGCCAATAAATCCGAGCCCAGCACGCGCGTGGAGTCCGCAGGGTCGCGCTTCATATAAAAAGCTTTGACCGCGGCGGGATATTTTTCCACAAACAACGGTTTGTCAAATTCTTTGGTCAGCATGGTTTCGTCATCGCCACCCAAATCCGCGTCGGGTTTGATGTCAGACCCTAGCGCGCGCAATTTTTTGACCGCAGATTCATGCGTCAAATGATAAAACGGCGCTTTAATCTTTTCAAGCGGTTTTACATCGCGCTCCAAGATCTCCAGTTCATATCGGTTATGCGCCAAAACTTCTTGCACGATAAACTCAATCAACCCTTCTTGAATCTGCATATTGCCTTCATGTTTTACAAACGCGGCCTCGGCGTCCATCATCCAAAATTCCGTGAGATGGCGGCGCGTCTTGGATTTTTCCGCGCGGAATACGGGCCCAAAATCAAACACGCGGCCATGCGCAAATATGGCGGCTTCTATGTATAACTGCCCGGATTGCGTAAGGTACGCCTTGCGGTCGCCAAAATAATCTATCTCAAAAAGTTCCGTGGTGTCTTCGCATGAAGTGGGAGTAAGAATTGGCGCGTCAATTTTAATAAAATTATGATTGTTCAAATACACGTACGTGGCGTTGATGATGGTATTACGCACGCGCATAATCGCCCACTGCGAAGGCGCGCGAAGCCACAAGTGCCGCATGTCCAGCAAAAAATCCGGCCCGTGTTCTTTTTTGCCAATGGGAAATTCCGCCGCGACACTCACTATCTTGATTTCCGCAACCTGCAATTCATACACACCCGCTTGCTTGGGGTGCGCGGTTACCTTGCCGGTAATATGCACCGAGGTTTCTATGGTAATGCGCTCGGCCTCTTGCCACACTTCCGAGGGCACGGAATTCTTTGCCACAATGACCTGCATAAACCCGCTCCCGTCGCGCAATTGTAAAAACATAATACTGCCAGAGGAGCGCAAATTATACACCCACCCGCTTACAGTTGCTTGCGTGCCGATATTATTTTTAGCTTCTTTGATTAACATAGGTAGGAAAATGGTAGCGCACAAAGAGGTCAAAAAGGCTTTGAATAGTTTTAAAATCCTCATCAGTGCTCGTGTATTCTAGCAGAAAATCAAGGGGTTTGACAACTATATCGGCAAGGTATTGTTTTGCGGCTTGAGTAAGCTCCATGCCGTTTGACGGCTTCTCTTTGACACACATGCATTTTGCACAACACAATCCACCGCCCGCGATATCAAAAAAATGCGCACCAAAACGCCCAATTTTCACCCCGCACGCCACACACATGGTCATGACCGGCTTATAGCCCAAAAGTCCCGCCATCTGCCAGCCAAAACCAATGGTCAAAACCGGAGCCACGGCGCCGGACGCGGATTCTTCATGCGCAAAGAGCAGAAGCGCAAAATATTTTTCCAGCCGGTCATACACGCCGCTCTGTGATTCTTTCCACGGCACAAGACGGTCAATGAGCGCCAATGTTTTTTGCGCCCATACGATAGAGGTGAGATCATTGCCGAATTTTTGGAAAAAATGCGAGCCCCCCACCACTTGCGCGATGCGCGAAAGCCCCTTCCCACGCGTTAACTGAACACGCACCTGCTGGAGCGGTTCCAGTTGCCCGGAAAGTTTGCTCAAAGGTTTTTTGGTGCCAATGGCAACCGCCTCAATCTTGCCAAACTGCGGCGTATACAAAGTAACAACCTTATCATATTCGCGATAGGTGCGGCGTTTGATAATGTATGCTGGCGTGGTAAATGTCATAACATTTTGAAAAACATGCGTGCTATAAAACGCTCTACAATAAACATCGCAGCGCGCTGGTCTGCATTACCTTTTGTACGCTGTGCTTTGGGATTGGACGCTTCTTTGCCCATGCGGGAAGTATAGCGTTCATCTTCAAACACCACATTCGCATTGATTTTCTGTTTCAGTTCCTCGCCAAACGTGCGCGCTCTTGCGCTCATGAATGTTTCTTTCCCCTCTTGCCCAAGAGGCAAGCCAACAACCACCGTGGCTATTTTTTCATCACTCACCATGCGGACAATGCTACCAAGCGTGTCTTCTTTGGTCTCTACTTGAATGATAGCATATGGCAAGGGAATATGGGTAGTCGCGTCGGCAATAGCGCACCCAATGCGCGCCGTGCCGTAATCAATGCCTAAAATCGGATACATATTAAAATTTGCGTTTAGGTATAATTAACAAAATGTAATGCTAAAGACCAAGAATTTCTTGTATTAACTTGTATCTGCGTTGTAAGGTTAATCCACGGTGTGTGTTTAAGAGATGCTTCAGTTTACTGAAAAAACCATCACAAGAGAAGCATAGAAACCGTTGTCTACCACGCACTTTACCATACTTTTTGTTCTGATTTGATCCGCATTTGATACACTTTTTTTGAATTCATATTGATAAAGATTAAAATTATGGCTATAGTATGACACAAAAAAGGA
>JACRFU010000010.1 GCA_016212585.1 Candidatus Magasanikiibacteriota bacterium
ACGCCGACTTTTCTCTTAAAGGAAAAGGCAATTTTTCTGCGAGGCAGTGCCGCTTGGCGGCACGGCAACGGGGCGGAGCGGCTGGATTTTGTCAGCAATTTTTGCTAAAATAGGTTCTGACGTGGTTGTAAAGCCACACCACTACAAAACAAGACGGCTTCTTTGAAGCCAATTCGTGGGCGGCTCGCAGAGCCGCCCATTGATTTTCTGGCGGGAATGAAAGGTCGCTCGGCGGCCTGACGGCCGCCTCGCGGTTGTGCAGAATGAGGTTCGCTCTTGTGCGATTTTAAATTCTGTCTCGGTGAATTGCCTTGCCCAAAACAATGAGAATTTTTGCTTTACTTGCAGATATGATATACTAAATTTGCTCGCAACTTGTGGAAAGGCTTTTTTCAATGGCCATCTCAGAACAACTTAAAGTCTTTTTGAGTTGCGAGCCCGGGGTGGTCATTTAAGTTTTAACGAAAGGAAACAAAACTATGGAGCAAAAATTCTTTTTGTACGCCCGCAAGTCCACTGATGTTGAGGATAAACAGATTTTGAGTATTGAGGCACAACTTGCAGAATTGCGTGCCTATGCAAGACAAGAAAAATTAGAAGTTATTGAGGAGCTTGTGGAAAAGCAATCGGCTAAAATTCCGGGCAGACCGATTTTCAACGCTATACTTAACCGAATTGAGAAAGGCGAAGCTAACGGCATAGTTTGTTGGAATCCGGATCGTCTGGCGCGCAATTCTGTGGACGGAGGCAGAGTAATTTATCTTTTGGATTGCGGGCGTATTGTTGCGCTCAAATTTCCGACATTTTGGTACGAAAACACGGCACAAGGAAAATTTATGCTCAATATCGCTTTTGGGCAAAGCAAATACTACATTGACTCGCTTTCGGAAAATGTGAAGCGCGGGTTGCGCCAAAAAGTCAGGCGCGGAGAATATCCAGGCCTTGCACCAATCGGATATATAAACGACCCTCGCACTAAAACTGTTGCGGTAGACAGAAAAAAGTCCGCTATTATCCGCAAGGCCTTTGAACTTTACACGCAAAATAGCTCGCGCCTTGAGGATATTTCCAACTTTTTGGCACAACAGGGCATTACCACGAGCGGCAACAAAAAACTTCACCGAGACAGAATTTCTTTTATCCTTTCCAATCCGTTTTACTACGGCCATTTTAGGTATGCTGGCGAAGTTCACGAAGGACGACACCAGCCAGTCATCTCAAAGAAAATTTTCGACCAAGTGCAGGAAATCCTAAAACAAAGAGGAAAGCCGATGAAAGCCAAATGGGAACCGCAAGCTCTGTGCGGAGTTTTGAAATGCGGCACTTGCGGCATGTCTATCACTGGCGAATACAAGGTGAAAAAACAGAAAAACGGCAATGTTCACGAATATGTCTATTACCATTGCTCCAAGCGGTCAAAAACAATCAAATGTCCTGAACCTTGCATTCGCCAAGAAGTACTGGACAAACAGCTTTCCTCTTTGCTTCAAAAATTTTCTTTGAGAGCAGATTGGGCGGAAACAATGCTCAAAATGCTCGAAAAAGACAAAAAGAATTCCGCCCAATTTGCAACCGCTTTTGTTAAAGAAGCAGAAACCAAAATACAAACAATCAAAGTTAAACTCCAACGCCTTTTGGACGGCTATTTGGAACAGGATATTGAACAGCAAACTTACCGAATAGAAAAAGTGAAACTGCTTTCCGAAAAAAAGTCGCTGGAGGAACAAAGTATCAATCTTGAACAAAAGCGGACTGGCTGGTTAGAACCTATGGCGGAATGGATAAAAGAGGCAAGGAACTTGCCTAAAATCGCACAAGAGGGCAACCTTTTTGAGAAAAAGGTTGCCTACCGAACTTTGTTCGGTTCGAACCTCATTCTGCACAACCGCGAGGCGGCCGTCAGGCCGCCGAGCGACCTTTCATTCCCGCCAGAAAATCAATGGGCGGCTCTGCGAGCCGCCCACGAATTGGCTTCAAAGAAGCCGTCTTGTTTTGTAGTGGTGGGCAGTATAGGATTCGAACCTATGGCCTTCTCGGTGTAAACGAGATGCTCTAACCAACTGAGCTAACTGCCCATAATGGGACTGTCGCCGAATGCGCTTTTGTAACGAAATTTCCAGATTTCTGGACAAAATTGTTGAATACATTTTGAGGTTTAACAGGAGTTAAGCCAAAAAATGTTGAAACAATTTTGGATGAAATATGGAAATCACAGTCAAAATGGCATTCGGCGACAGACCCATAATTCATCTGTAGTATAGACATCGCAACTTAACTTGTCAAAGTAGCGAGGTTTAGGCTACTATACAAGACATGCAGGCGTGGTGCAATTGGTAGACACGCATGGCTTAGGACCATGTGCCGCGAGGCTTGTGGGTTCGAGTCCCACCGCCTGCACCAGTAAGAAATTTGCAAGCGGTTTTGGTATGGATCTTGAAAAAGCTTTCAGAGAAAAAGAAAAAATCAACGCCAAAAGAATTTGGAGATAATTAGATAGTTGGCAAGTAGTAAAATACCTACAACAACGCAACTTGACGCTTCAAAATATCCCGCATGGATCCGCTCAAATTTTTTATCAAATCCGCGTTATCAATAAACGCCTCAAGATCCAGTTCAATACTTCGCTTATCCAGCCGTTCAATTGATTTTAAAAGCTTACTTTTCAATACTCCTTGCGTAATGCCCAGACAATCCAAATTCGGCTTGACGACTTTTTCCAAATACCACATCAAATCAAAATAATCTCGCCCCTTTACTTTGATCAGTTCATTTCCTTGTACGTCTTTTTTTGCCCAGCTCCTGTTTAAAATAGCACGAATTTTGGTAGCCATAAGCGTTGATAGATCAAACGTCTTAATCAAAACGGTGCGATTGAATTTAAACAAAGGAATTATTTCCACCTTATACTTTGGACAAGAATCAAATGTCGAAAAAATTTCTATCTTCAAAAATAGATCGTCCGATTCTCCCGTCTTGGCCGTGCCCAATTCCTTGAGTATGGGAAATTTGAGATACACACGAAATTTTTGCACCGTGGCTCGCATCGGCAAATCGGTCTTTTGAGAAAAATAATTTTTTAAATCCTCGGCTAAATTGATGAGCACCACTTCCTTTTTTAAATCAACAAAATCCAAATCTTCAGACAAGCGAGGCAAACCATAACACTGCGCCAGACACGAACCGCCATAAAATATGAGTCCGCTGTATGTGGGATGAGCATACAAAAAATCCAAAACTAAAATCTGCAGATATTCTTTAAGAACATTCCTCTGATACAAGACATTTTTTGCCGATGTCTTGTTTAGAAGTTCTTTCAATGAGAGCTTTACCGTTTCCATATTACAATAATGAAAAAATAATTTGTTTAACTTTTTTATTCTGTGCAACCGTGCAGTACTTTCTCAATTCTTTTTTATCATCAGTATTCAAAATAGAGAGATTCAATCTTAACTCATTTACCGCTCGTGCGCTTGGCAAAATATCTTTCCTAAAATAAATAAAATCAAATAACGCTTTAGCGCGGCTCGCTTTTAATATCTCCCACTCGTCAATTTTTAATCGCTTAAAACCTAAAAATAATTCCGGCTTGATGCTATGATAAATAAAATTTCCAAACTCGTTATGGTACTTTTTTGTCTTATTCAGAGTGACCGAAGTAAAATTAACGGGCATTTCAGTCAATATTCCTTCATGGTAAAGTACATACTCCAAACTTACATATGAAGGTGAATTCAACATATTGGCAATAAATTCCTGATAAGCTGGCAAATTCTGTTTTTTTTCCACTTCATCTAAATAAGTACGTCTTACATACATGCCTTTTTTAAGACGCATCAAAATCCCGCTTTTGACATAGCGAGCAAGCAGAATACGCAGGTAGCTGGACTTTTCCCCGGTGACAGCCAAATCAGTCAGAGAAAAATAAGGCAAGCGCGCCACCAAAGATATAATGAATTTTGTTCGATTTTTATGTTCGTTTCTCATAATATACTTATATTGTATATTATTGGAAACAATTTGTCAAGACGCATCTTCAGTCTGTTAGCGGGAAGGAAGATGTGTGTTCAAACTGCGCATTGAAAAATCCCCTGTAATCAGTTATTATCAACGTACCATTATCTCAAAAATCTCTATGATTCAAATGCTCTTGCTTTTAATTTTACTGATTTTTATCCTCACCTTCGTCTACGCTTCTTGGCGCGCGGCGCCGTGGGTGCCGATACACAGCAAGGATGTTGTTCGTTTGATAAAACTCGCGCATATCCAGCAGGGACAACGCGTTTATGATCTGGGGTGCGGAGACGCGCGGGTTGTGTGCGCGGCCGCGCGCGCCGGAGCGCGAGCCACAGGGTTTGAAGTTTCACTCCTCCCCTACCTACTCGCGCAGGCACGCATTGCACTGCAAAAAAACAAAAATGCACGCGTATGCTATAGAGACTTCTGGAGCGCAGATCTGCGTGACGCGGATCTTGTGTATTTTTTCCTCATGCCAAAAATTTATCCCAAATTAAAAGAAAAACTTGAGCGAGAGCTCAAGCCCGGGGCAAAAATAATCGCGTATGTATGGCCCTTTCCGGATTGGACGCCAACCGCCTGCGACCGCATGCCCGGCCAGCCGACGCTTTATCTCTATACGCGCTCATACTATGGACATCACACTATGGAATCGCACTTAAGATTTTCATAGTGTGATGTCCATAAACCAAACGCGCGCGCAAGACGTCGCTCTCTACATTTTTATTCATCAAACAGACCTGTCTGCGAACTCGTGTGGCGTTTGGTATCTGAAAAAATCTTGACCGTACCATACTGTCCGTCAAACCCGGGTTCCACAAATAATTCTCGCTCGCGTACGCGACGAATGCCCTCCACTACTTGCGGCGTGGTTGCGCGAGCAAGTTCCGTGTAAGGAGTATCAATCAAAACCTGCAATTCATTGCCACATACGGCGATTATTTTTGCATGTTCCGCCTGCACGCGCGGATTGGCGCGCGATTTCACCCCAAAACTCTCGGCGATAATTTTATCAAGCTCCACCAAACTCTTGTAGGGAATCACATTCGGAGGTTTAAAGCCTTCTGGCCTGTCCGCAATGGCATCTACGCGATACACCACGCCGATAGTCAATTGTTTCTTGCACTTGGGGCACACGCCTTTGCGCTTTTTGGTTTCTTGCGGCGACATTCGCACACCGCATACCCTGTGTCCATCAAAATGATACATCCCTTCCTCCGGATAAAATTCAATGGTGTATAAAAATTTGGAACGATCTTTTTCTTTTAAAATGCGGCGCAACTCCGTATAACTGAACTCGACAATATCGCCAGCAAATACATTTGCTTCGCGCGCCAAATTGGGCAAGCTATGCGCGTCGGAATTTGATACGAGCGTAATATTGTCCAGCGCGGAGAGCCGCCAGTTCATGGGCGGGTCGCTTGAGAGTCCGGTCTCAATGGCAAAAATTTCCGATGTTAAGTCATCAAAACATTCCTCCAGCGAATCAAAACCGGACTTTGAACCAAATACCGCAAACCACGGCGTCCACGCGTGCGCCGGAATCATCATGGACGCAGAATTGATTTCCAGCATGATGCGCAAGACTTCTTGCGCTGAAAGGCCTATAATGGGGCGGCCGTCGGAATGAATATTGCGTCCGCGGTCAACCAATGCTTTATTAAATTTCTTGGCATCCGCTATTGATGAAAAATACAGACACAAATGCACGCGCCGCACTTTCCCTTTAAAAGTGTAAATGCAAGAAACCTCGCTCCCCAAAATAAATTTCACCGCGCCGTCGGTGCCGCGCAGACGCAAAAAACCATTTCCCTCCTCTTCCAAATCGCGTTCAATTTCTTCCATCCACAACGGATGCGTGCAGTCCCCCGTGCTCACAAGCTGAACGCCTTTAACACGACTCTGCGCGTCTATAGTTTTTAAATTAAGCGCCTTGGAACAAGCGCGCGCGAAACGAGAATGAATGTGTAAATCGGCGACTATTTTAGACATTGACGCGCTGGTTAAAAATTGATATCGTACATGAGCTCATATGCTTAAAATTTTATCTTGAATAAGAGAAAAAAGCAAGACGCCTGCAAAACCTATGCCTCAAGAATTCAAAACGAAATTAAAAGAAAAAAAACAACTTACGCCGGACACATGGGCACTCACTTTTGATCTTGGCGCGCAGACTTTAGTATTTCAAATGGGACAATTTGTGATGTTAAAAATACTTCTCCACGAAAAAAAAGGTTTCATGGTGAATGAGGAAAAAAAACAATTACAATACAGAAGCTACTCCATTGCGTCTTCAGCCGCAGAGAAAAATTTCATTGAATTGATTGTCAAAAAAACCGCTGACGGGTTTGTTTCCCGCTATCTTACTGAAATCATGGATATCGGCAACGAGTTATCCATAATGGGACCCTACGGAAATTTTATACTGCCGGAGAACCCGCCCTATGAATCAATTATATTTATTGCGGCGGGAAGCGGCGTTGCTCCCTGCTTGTGCATGATGCGTACTATAAACACGCGTGCACTGCCGATCTATTTGCATCTTCTATTTTCAAATAAAACAGAGGCGGATATTATTGCGCGCAAAGAAATTGAATCTTTGTGCGCGGACAATCTTCTGCTCTCATACGATTTTACGCTCACCCGCGCCGATGATTCATGGCAAGGACTAAAGGGACGCATCCACTCGGAGATGCTCACACCGCGCCTTTCAAACAAAAAACGAACCGCATTTTATCTATGCGGCGTGCCGGCAATGGTGAATGAGGCGAACGCCCTGCTTGAAAACATGGGTGTATCTCCCAATGATATCAAGCAAGAGATTTACAACTGACAACACACTATTATATTACAATGCACAGTATGGTATCATATGTAAGCTACACTAGCGTTGTATACAGTTTTGGAGTACAGTAAGCGCTCTTAAACAGTAACAACAATTATGGTAATACACAAACGAACGAAGCTGACGCCAGTACAGCGTAAAGAGCTGGTACAGAGGTATTATTGCGGTGAAAGGGTCTGTGATCTGTGCCGTAGATATGGAGTAACCACTCCTACGGTGTACAAGATTATCCACAATGGCTGTTTAAACGACTATAGCGTCCACCATAGTGTTAATAAACGATTCCGTTGCCTCAAGTATGGTTTTAAACCTCTAACAAAGGTCGAGCATGAGCTTGAAGAAAAGCTTAAAAAACAAGCTAGACGATACAATAAGAAGTATCCAGGTGAAATGGTGCATTTTGACACCAAAAGGCTGCCGCTCCTTACCGGGGAAAGCCCCCAGAACAATCATGAATACCTGTTTGTCGGCATTGATGACTATTCTCGTGAGCTCTACGCGGCTATTCTCCCTGATAAAACACAGCATTCCAGTGAAAAGTTCCTTAGGCAAGTATTATAGGACCTACGCATTTGAGACAAGTTCGAGGAAAAGCCGAGCATCGGAGCAAGTCGTAGTATACCTACGACGAGCGAGAAGCGCAGGCTTTGACGAAGAAATTGGCCAGTAGAACACATCAGAAGACAGAGCTCGTAAGATTCTTGAACTGGTACAATACGGTAAAACCGCATAAGGGAATTGAAAACAGGACACCAATGGAACAGCTTATTGATTACTTTTATCCACAAGAACTATAAACAACGCTATACAATCTAACAGATAGTTCAATTAAATAAGTAATATTTACCCATTATGTCTGAAAAACCAAACAATCCTGATAAAACACAATCTGTTCTTGCAGAGGTTAGGTTAAAGTGGTCTGGTTTGTCAAGACACCAAAAGTGCTTGTTTAAGATATAATCGGAGGCGGGTTACTTAGTTGGTTTCGACCTTTGAAAATTAATGAAAGTAAAGTGTCGCCGGTGTCCGTTCGTTGAGTGATTGATGCGGACGTTTGGTGTTATAAAACTGAAAGTATTCGGTTAGTCCAGTGGTGGCCTCGCCAATCGTTCGGTATGATTTCAGAAATACATTTTCGTACTTAACCGTTCTCCATAATCGCTCGGTAAAGATA
>JACRFU010000012.1 GCA_016212585.1 Candidatus Magasanikiibacteriota bacterium
ATTTTTTTATGAAACACAAGCAAATCAACGCAATAATGGATTATGGAGCGCGGTTTCATAAGATTATGTCCATAGACCTCAAAATTTATTCAACAATTCTGTCTCGAACTATGCGTATTTCGTTACAAAAGCGCATTCGGCAACAGACCCATAAAAGAGAGAGTGATTTTATTCTTAAAATATGTTAAAATGTATTTACAATTAAATGAATATGGTGAAGAAATTTTTTTTAACACTCTTTTTGAGCTTTTTTATTGTTGTTGTTCCGCTCAACACTTTTGCAGATGTCATGAATTCGGAAAATTATAAAATATTTTCCGATGTTTTGAGTGTTGGCGGGAATTATAGCACTTCAACCAATTATGGACTTTTTGATGCGGTAGGGGAGATAGCGGTTGATCCCACAAGCAGTACCAGTTCTAATTTTGAAGCGCAAAGCGGTTTTTGGGGTATGAGCAGTTCAAGTATTGTGAGTGTGAATTTTGATACCACTTCTATCAGTTTGGGAATTCTTAGTAAAACAGAAGTTAATACCGCGTCTCAAATCATGACCGTCACCACCAATGCGTTTGATGGATATACCACAACCATACAAGTTGGCGGTCCTTTGACATCGGGAAGTATTACTATTGGAGCCGTTAGTGATGGTTCAGTGAGCGCGGGAAGCGAAGAAAGCGGGATCCGTACTTCTGGGACAAACGCTCAAATGAATTCAAGCGACACAGGGCTCTCAACAGTCGCGCAGACACTTGCTCAAACATCTACTGCTATATTCGCGGACCAAACAATCATCACCTATAAAGCGTCCATTTCAGGAAGTACAGGCGCGGGGAGTTACAATCAGACAGTTACATTTACCACCACAGCAAATTTTTAGCGTCATATGATTTCAATAATTAAAAGGATTTCTATTGCGCCATTCTTTGTTTTTTTTCTATTTTTGTTGAGCGTGCCTGCAGACGCTTTCATAGTCTCTCCCGCGATTAAAAAATTATATGTTAAGCCGGGCGAACAAGTTATTGAGATAGTTGCGGTGACAAATGAAACAAATAAAACAATCATTCTTTCTCCTATGGTAGAAAATTTTAAACCAAAAGACACGAAAGGAATGCCAGAATTTTTAGGAGACATGGATACGGAGGGAGCCGCGCGATGGATACAGCTTCCATTTAAAAAAGTTACCTTAGCGCCGCGTGAACGCAAAGATTTTTTGTTTAAAATAAACATTCCGCCGTGGGCAACGCCCGGCGGGCATTACGCGGCGTTGTTTTGGAATACACAACAAGACGCGCGGGAAGGTGTTGGTTCTGTTTCACGCGTCGGATCTTTATTTTTGTTTGGCGTTGAGGGCGCTATTACCGGCAAGGCGGTAATGAGCAACGCGCGTGTGGTGAAAAATAAAAATGGGGGAGTGGAAGGATTTTCTTATACCTTAACAAACATTAGTAACATTCATGTTGAACCACAAGGAAGCATAGAAGTATATAATTTTTTTGGGAGGCGTGTTGCGGAATTGCCGCTCAATGTGTCCAAAAGTAATGTATTGGCGCACAGCGAGCGCGTATTTTTTGAACCATGGAAAAAGCCGTTTGTTTCTTGGGGGAAGTTGCGCGCGCGCGTACGGAGCGAGTTTGATTTTGGTTTGCCAGCGCAAGAACAGATGATTATATTTTATAATTTGCCGAGATTCGCGGGGGTTAAGATTTTGGTTGGGGCTTTGTTCGCTTTGTTTATTATTAGAAAAATTTATAAAAAGAAACAATTATCAAAAGAACATAAGTTAATATTAGGTTCATGAATTGCTTGCAACATAAAAAAATTATTATTTTGTTTTGCGCGTTAGGTGGTGTACTGTTTTTTTTGCCATTTTGTGCGTACGCGATTACTTCTACCAATAGCAATAGTACCTCCGTAAGCGCTTCAGTGCCAAGCAGTGGTATCAGCGGCGGGAGCAGTGAGCCTTTGCAACCGCTGGCGACTCCATCGCCGCAAAAAGATATGGTGGCGCCCGCGGCCATAACAAACTTGAGCGCGTCTAACGCGACATCAAATTCTGTTACATTGCAATGGACTTCACCAGGAGACGATGGCAACACAGGAACCGCGGCAAGTTATAGCGTGCGCTATGGTTTGAGCGCAATTTCGTCCGAAAGCGCGTGGGGAAGCGCTACAAATGTTGCCGGTGTGGGCGTGCCAGCAATTGCCGGCACAACCCAAAGTGTGTACATTACAGGACTCAACCCGCAAATCACTTATTATTTTGCAATTCGCGCGACTGATGAAGCCGGGAATCAAGGCGGTCTTTCAAACAGCCCATCGGCGGCGACCATACAAAGCGCCGTACCGGTGATTTCTAATGTACAGGTTGTGGTGTCTGCTCACACTGCTTTGATAAGCTGGGTAACTGATACCGCCGCGGATTCGCAAATCACATACGGCGTTACAACTGATTTAGGCGCTATTGTTTCAAAAAGTCTTTTAACGCACAATCATTCAATCACTTTATCTGGATTGATTGCTAATAAAAAATATTATTTTCTTATTCATTCAGCCGATGCGTCTGGTAACACAGGAAGCGGTGAAGTAACCTCTTTTGTTACTACCGCAGACGCAACTCCTCCGGCAAACGCGAGTCAAGCAAGCATTGTTATAGGAAATGAAAAACTTACTCTACAATGGAAAAATCCAAGCGATTCTGATTTTGCGGGAGTTTTGATACAACGCGCGTTGTTTGCCGCGCCTCAAAGTCTCCGTGATGGACAAACAGTATATAATGGCAATGGGTCTTCTTTAACAGATACTGGTTTGCAAAATGATACCACCTATTATTACACGATTTTTGCGTATGATTCGTCTGAGAATTACGCGTCTGGAGTAACTGTTTCCGCGGCGCCTCTTGCAAGCAGCAATGTGTTGTCATCTCCACCATCAGCTACTGCGGAAGGCTCCGCGCAAGAAACGCCATCGGGAGGCGCTGGAGCGCAAACAACACAAGGAAGCGCTGTGGTAGGGATTGGCTCATCTGGTGGAGGTGGGGGAGGATCATTTGCGGCGCCGCAGACAATCATCAGTAATGAGACCCTTGCGCGCATATCTCTTTCTTCAATAACATTTTTAACCGCGGGCGAGAGTGTTGTGTTATTTCCTGATGAAAAAAATAAGATTCACGCGTTAGCGGGACAAAATTTTTCACTTGCTATTAATGAAAGTGTGTTGAAAGATATGGTTTTTCAACAGATTGTTTTTCAGTTTAACGGTGATACCTATATAATGAAAAAAAACGAACGAACCGCGACGTGGCGTGTAACCATTCAGATGCAGGATGTCAGACAACAAGCACTTGGCATAGTAAAACTTTTACAAGCAAACTCTACCACTAATTTGTTATCAATTGATATGGTAGTAGAGCCTCGCGGGTTGATATATACGGAAAGCGAACTTGGAAATAAACCTATCAAGGGGGCGGAAGCAACACTGTTTACGCTCAATAGTAGTGGAGTGTGGGAAAAATGGATTGGCGGAGTGTACAATCAAAAAAATCCTCAGACTGTTGGAGAAGATGGCGGCTATGGCTGGGTGGTTCCGCAAGGTGCCTATTTTTATAGCATTGAAAAAGAAGGATTTAGGGCGTTTGAATCTAATAAAATAATAGTGAAGAGCGGGAATATTTTTAATAATAGCGTTCGGCTTATAGAAATTCCGCCTTCACTTGCTGAAGTGATTAAAATAGGCGCGCCTTTACAGGAAAATGTTAAAAATGTTGCGAAAAATTTGGGAAAACAAACAAACTATGTACGCAAAATAATTAATCAAGAGGTGCAACAATTTACTCAGAATCCAGAAGTTCAAAAGACAACTGAAAGAATTGTGGCGCCGACTGTTGCAGGAGCCGCTGTGGTAAATGTGAGTACCGCGGTTGGATTTGGTCAGCTTGTCCCGTATTTACGTTTTCTTTTTACGCAACCGTTATTGGTGTTTTCACGCCGTCGCCGCAAAGGATGGGGAGTGGTTTATAATTCTTTAACAAAAACACCGCTTGCGTTGGCAACAGTGCGTTTGATTGACGCGGTGAACGGGCGTATTGCGCAGTCGCGCGTAACTGACGCAGAAGGCCGTTACGCGTTTTTTGTAAAGCCAGGCACATATAAAATTCAAATCAATCAAAAATCGTTTATTTTTCCGAGCCAGTTTTTGGCTGGGTTGCGCGAAGATAATCAATTTATTGATTTGTATCATGGAGAGCCGATTTCTGTTGCATCTGGCGGAGCGCTTGTTACGGCAAATGTGCCATTGGACCCTGCAGAGGCGGAAAAACCAGTTGGGATGATTTTACGCCAACTTTTTTGGAGGCGCTTTCAGCATAGCATGAGTATTGTGAGCCTTATTTTGGCAGGCGGTTTTTTGATTATTAAACCGTCCTTGATTACCGTAGGAGTAACCGCGGTTCAAATTGGATTTTATTTTGTGTTTCGCCGTTTGGCGATTCCTCGGAAGCCAAAAAGCTGGGGAATTATCTATGACAAAAGTCAAAAATTGCCTCTCGCGCGCACCATTGCCCGCATTTTTGACAAAAAGTTTAATAAATTGCTTGAAACACAAGTTACTGATAAAGACGGAAAGTACGCGTTTTTGGTAGGTAAAAATGAATATTATGTGATATTTGAGCACGCTGGATATGAAAAACAGACGAGTGACACCATTAATTTGACCAAGATTCCGGAGCCTGTTTCTGTGGTTGGGTTTGATGTTGAAATGCAAAAACAGAATTCAAAATAATTTATTCACAAGCAGGTATTGTCTTAATTGTGGTATACTATAAAGGAGAAAAAATGGAAGAAATACGAGGAGGAAAAATTTTAGAAATTTTAAAAAGCCGTTGGGGTCAAACGGTCAGTTTTCTTTTTGTGTTTTTTATTGCTTTGCTTTTTACTCCCGCAACCGCGCGCGCGTTTAATCCGCAGATTACCTATCAAGGTAAATTGACTAATTCTTCAGGTAATGAGGTGAGCAACGGCACCTATTATTTGAAAGCGACAATTTACAATGCTTTATCAAGCGGTACATGTATTTACACCGCGTCAAGCACCACAAGCGGCACATGTAGCGCCGCGACATCTACGCCTATTACCGTTACCAATGGCATATTTTCTATCAATTTAGGAGATACAAGCTCAAATTTGAATAGTTTGTCTTCCACAATGTTCACTACCTCATCTTTATATTTGGGTATTACAGTATGTACTGGTATGAATTCGGGGTGTGATAGTGAAATGACACCGCGCAAGCGGTTGACCGCGGCGGTGTATGCGTTTGAAGCAGACTATTTGGGCGGAGTGACTACTTCTACCATTGGAGGAACGGGGTCATATATTCCAGCGACCGATTCAAGCGGTAATTTAAAAATTACCAATAGTGTGTATATCGCAACCACAACAGCAGGGCAATTTGGAGTAGGTACAACAACAATTCCATCAGGGTATAAGGCTTTTCTTGATAGCACGACCGCGGCTGATAAATTATTGGTGATTCGCGGCAATAGTTCCCAGAGCGGAAATATGCTTGAATTGCAAAATAATAACGGACGAGCTTTGGGTTTTTTTGATAGCAGCGGATATTTATCGGTGGGGAGCGGGTCGGTTACCTCTACTTTGCAAAGCGCATCGCTTATAGTGGGGCAAGCAACGAGTTACAATTTAGGAAAATTTTATGTGGATGGGGCTACAGGCGCTATGAGCGCGTCAAGTTCTATTCAGACATTTGGAAATACAACCTCAACCGGGATAATTTACGCGTTAGGAGGTTTTATCAGTAACACCTCTTCATCAGTAGGAGCAGGATTGCAGGTTGCGGGAGCATTGAATGCGTCAGGCACCTTCCAATCCACAGGTCTCTCCACTCTTATCGGAGGCTTTGTATCTCAAGCATCTTCAAGCATTAACAGTCTCTTAACAGCAAACAGTCTTCTTGCTCAAGGTAATTTTAATGCATCAGGTTCAGTCTTCTTAAGCGGTGTTGCCACAACTACCATTACAACTTTTGCGGTGAATCCGACAGCTGCCTTCCTAGGTGGCTTCATCGCCAATGCCTCTTCAAGCATAGGCGGAGGTCTTACTGTCAATGGCAACTTTTCAGCTTCCTCTTCTATTACTTTATCAGGTAGTATTTTTGCAAATAATAATTCTTCCAACCTCGGAGCTTTTGGCAATGCGTTTGGGAATGTGTATAGCTCGAGCACGCTTTATGTAGGCAGTGGAACATCTTCATCCACTTTTTCTGGAGGACTGCTTTCAATTGGGAGTACATTTGATAGTAGCTTATTAAAAAATGATACGCTCATTTTGAGCTACAACAGTTCGCGTTTGCTTGGGAAAACATATTTGGATGGCTCTGGCAATATCTTTGCTTCAGGCTCTCTTTATACTTATGGCAATGTAACTTCCACTGGTTTGACATATAATTTAGGCGGTATTATCAGCAATGCCTCATCTTCGTTTACCAACACGGTAAATATAAGCGGTATATTGAACGCGTCAAACACAATTTATTTGGGCGGCAGTATTTTGCCAATGGCAACTTCATACAATTTGGGTTCTGCCGCCATTGGGTTTGGTAATGTGTTTGTGTCTTCCAGTGTCTACATTGGCAATGTTTCCGGCGCAAGCACTACATTGCGCGCTAATTATTTGGCTGTTGGGGACGGTACCAATACTACTTTCATACAAAGCAACTCGTTTAAATTTTTGCAAGCAACAGGATTTAATGAGGGAAAATTTTCAATTGATGGGTCTGGCAACACCTCTGTCTCCGGCACATTTCAAGCTTTTAGTTCGGTTACTTCCACCGGCATATTTTATGCTTTATCTGGATTCATTAGCAACACATCATCATCAGTGGGAGGTCTTTTAACAACTAATAGCTTGCTTTCACAAGGTAATTTTAATGCATCAGGTTCAGTCTTCTTAAGCGGTGTTGCCACTACCACTCTTACCACATTTGCAGTCAATCCAACAGCAAACTTGTTAGGAGGCTTTATCTCCAACGCATCATCTTCAGTAGGAGCAGGATTGCAGGTGGCAGGAGCGTTGAATGCTTCATCAACATTACTTATTGGTGGCAATATACTTGCTGGCACCAACGGCTCGCCAACACTTGGCGCTTTTGGAACTGCTTTTGGGAATGTATACTCTTCGGGTACTATATATTTGGGTTCTGGTGTATCGTCTTCAACCTTAAGTGGTAATCTATTCTCGCTTGGTAGTGGTCTTAATAATACCTCCTTAACGCCAAGTAGTTTGACCATTGCGTATAATGAAACTACTAAAAGTGGTAAGTTTAATATTGATTCATCTGGTAATGTTTCGGCATCGGGTACTTTTGATGCATTTGGCACATCTACTTTCAAGGATTTCACGAATATTATCGGTAAGGTAGGGAACCCGACACATACAGCTTATTTGGCAGACGGTGGAATTGCTCCGCCGTATTTAGGCAATCCTTATGGGGTTTTTGTACGGGGGAATTTTGCATATATTCCGTCTTATGGCAGTAGCTATTTAGAGATTGTTGATGTTTCTACTTCTTCTCCTTCTCATAGGGGTGCTTTAAGTCTTACTGCCCCATCATCGGTGTTTGTTGCTGGTAACTATGCATATGTAACCTTATATACCACGAATATTTTGCAGATAGTTGATGTATCAGATTCGGCAAACCCCGTTGCAAAAGGGTCAATTTCAAATGGCACGGGTGGTGCGTCCATATCAGCCCCAACATCAGTATTTGTTTCAGGGAATTATGCGTATGTTACTTCATATGGTGGAGATAAGTTAGAAATAATTGATATTTCAAATCCCGCTGTTCCCAATCACAAAGGTTCTGTGAGCTCTACTTCCGCATATGCAGTTTATGTAGCAGGTAAATATGCTTATGTAGCTTCTCGAGCGGGGGGAGGTAATTTATTTATTTATGATATTTCAAATCCAAGCGCCCCGGTTTTAAAAGGATCTCTTGCAGACGGAGGCGCCTCAACTCCTAATTTGAGTTTGCCCACTTCCATATTTGTTTCAGGAAATTATGCGTATATTACTGCAGATTCAGATAATGCGTTGGAAATTGTTGATATTTCAAATCCAACTACACCGATACACAGAGGTTCAATTACCGATGGTGGCGGCTCTGCCCCATATTTAAATTCAACGTATTCTGTTTTTGTTTCTGGTAAGTATGCTTATGTTGCTTCGCGCACAAGTGACGCATTGGAAGTTATTGATGTTTCAAATCCATCATCACCAGCGCATAAGGGGTCTCTAACCAATGGTACCGGCGGGGCGAAATTAAAGGGTGCACGCGGGGTTTTTGTTTCAGGAAATTTTGCATATATGGTTGCTGATGGTTTAGCTGGGTCAGGTGGTCAAACACTTGAAATTGTGGATGTTTCGGGTGCGAGTGTTTCTAATATGTTGATTGGTTCCGCGTCTATTGACACGCTCCAAGTTGGAAATTTTGCTCAATTTAACCAAAGCCTGTTGGCGAGTGACGGGTTAGTAGTAGGAGGAAACACTTTATTAAGTGGTGATGTAACCATCGGTGGAGGACGAGCGACCACAACTTCTGCAGGTGGCAGTGGGTTGACCATAACCTCAACTCAAACAACGACAACATTTACTTCAAATGTTGCTGATTCTAAGGGGTCAGGAGGGTTTGTGTTCAATGTTTCTGGCTTAATTACTTCTACTACCTTGGGCACACCTCTTGATCGTGTACTTATGGCAGTTCAAAATGGCGGAATTAATCAGTTCCTTATTTCTGGAGGAGGCAATGCATATGCGTCGGGTACGTTTAACGCGCGAAGTTCACAATATGGCATTGGAGACTTTGCGGAATTTGTGGATCTTTCTGATGGCCAAAAAGCTGAACCCGGGGATGTGGTAATTGTTGATGCTGTGAGTCTGAATAAATTTAGAAAATCAGATACAGCTTATGCAAAAGAAATAGCGGGTGTAATCTCCGACACTGGTGCGTTTGTCATAGGCTCCGGAGGGGAAGGCAGGGCACCGCTTGCTATGGCAGGTTTGGTGCATACAAAAGTTACTACAGAAAATGGCCCAATAAAAGCGGGTGATTATTTGGTTGCTTCATCAAAACTAGGGTTTGCAATGCGTTACGACCCCGCAAGTGGTTTGCCTGCTGGTTTGGTTGGCATGGCGCTTGAAACACTTGAAAGCGGTGAAGGGAAAATCAAAGTGTTGGTAAATAAAGGATATGTGGCAGGTGGTCAAGCTGGAGCCGTAACTTTGCAGGCAAGTGTTGTTGCCGACGGCAAGCTTGCAGGGCCGGTTGATTTGGATTTAGTCGGCCAGCGCATTATAAACGTGAAAGCGATTGTTAGCGCGAATAACAGATGGCGCATTGATGAAAATGGCGTGATGATCAACACGATTAAAACTTCTCAAGGAACAAAAACTGTTTACAGCCAACAATCGCCCGACGCGGAGATTGTGTTGTCTGGTTCAGGGCAGTTGCAAAACGGCAGTACTCATGTTGAGTTTGATCAAGATACGCAGGACATTATTTCGGATCAAATTCCGCTTAAAGTGAGTATTACTTTGACCGGTGAGAGCGAAGGAGGGGTTTTTGTGAGCGAGAAAACAATAAAAGGATTCACGGTGAAAGAAATGAAAAATGGCAAAGGAAATACAACCTTTGATTGGACCGCTATAGCACGTCGCAAAGGATATGAAAATCAACCGGTTCAGACGTCACCAATTGATACTCCGGTAAGTGCACCTGTTGTATCCGGACAACAAGCAATGACTACCCCAGCATCAACTCCCGCGCTACCCGGCCAGCAGATTTCAAGCCCCACTCCAACGCCGGCGGTTGATTTGCCAGGGGCAAATTTGAGTTCAAGTGTTCTCGCAAGTTCAACAACCCCCTAATTCTTGTCAGCGCAGCGAGGTTGTGTTATAGTACCGCCGTTCGGGCCCTTAGCTCATTTGGTAGAGCGTTTCCATGGCATGGAAAAGGCGACCGGTTCAAATCCGGTAGGGTCCACCATTCCGAATTTGCCGAAGAAGTTGCCTCGGGGCTTCGCCCCTCGGCATTGGTTTCCGCCAAGAAATTCCAGGGGGTTTTGAATTCCGCCAAAAGAATTCCCGCCGAAATTCGGCGGTTCGAGCCGATGGAAACAAGAAAATCTCTCATGCTTGAGGGATTTTCTTGTTTATAGAGATTTATGGCTTGGTTGGCTTCAATAATCCAGTTTCGCATGAGTTCGAGCCAATAATTACCTTTGTGTTCAAAATCCGATAATTTCTCCTCCAATGTTTTCTTTTCCGCCATTAAAATATTTTTTCGCTCTTGATATTCCGCAATCTCTAATGCTTCGCCTAAATATGCGTCGGTTAGCCGTTCCAACTTTTCTTTAATGGCGGAAATATTATCGCGGAGATTTTGAACGAAAAGGTCTGATGTGTGGCGGGATTCCATATTTTCAGTTTCCAGTTTAGTTAAAAACTTTTCCAGCCACTCATCAGTCAAAGAAACTTTTTGACAGAGATTTTTCACTTGTTCAATTAAAACTTCCTCCCGCAAAAAGCGATTTTCAGTGCATTGAATAGTTTTGCTCTTGTGGGTGCAACGATAGTAAATAAATTTCAATCCACTTTTCTTAATGTGCCTTTCGGCGGTAATGGCATACCCACATTCCCCACAAGTAGCAAAACCTAAAAACTGAAAGTTTTTTGGTCCTCGCTTTTTTCGGGGTTTTCCATTTTGAACAAGTGCAATCTGTATTTTGTCAAAAAGTTTCTTTGAAATCATTGGCTTATGCGAACCTTGATGCACTTCGCCTCGGTAGGAAAAATAACCATAATAAAAAGGATTTTTCAAAATATGTTCCACCGAGGCGAGTGCGAGAGGTTTTCCACTTCGGGAGCCAACCAAGCCGAGAGAAAACATTTTGCGTTGAATTGCCGTGAGAGTATATTCGCCAGTAGCAAAAAGCTCCAATATTTCTTTTACTTTACTAAAATTTTTTTTATCAGGTTCAATTGTTCGCAAACGAGGTTCGTTAAAATAACCAATTGGAGCTTTTGCCGATAATTCACCACGGCGTATTTTTTGCCGTATTCCACGCAAAATGTTTTCTCTTAAATTGTCGGTGTAATATTTTGCCTGTCCGAAAGCGACACTCAACATAAATTTTCCTTGGGGTGTCGCTTCGAACCAAAATGTCGGGAATTTTAGCGCAACAATTTTTATTGTATCCACAAAATAGATAACCTTGCCACCGTCAATCGAATTTCTTGCTAAACG
>JACRFU010000013.1 GCA_016212585.1 Candidatus Magasanikiibacteriota bacterium
GCGTAAAGCGGCTCCTTTGCCTTGGTTTTTTTCTTGTAATAATACACGATACCCGGCATTGGGAAGTCCACCCAAAATATCCTTCGTGCCGTCGGTTGAACAATCATCAACAATAATAATCTCTTTTTCAAGAGACCCCAAATCTACGGATTTAACAACCGACAACAATTTTCCAAGCGTCTTAGCTTCATTATATACAGAAATTACGATGGAGAGCTTCATATTCGTGCACTAATTAAAACTATAATACGCTCAATTAATTGATCCAAATTATAGGTATCATTAATGTATTTACGCGCTTTTTCAGAAACAAGGTTGGTAGGTTCAAGTATACCAGAGCCATGTAATTTTTCAATAAGCGCGGCCAAAGAACGGCTGTCCCCTTGAAAAAATTGAAATACTATATTGGCAGACAATTCCTTCATATAGGCGTCGCTGGAAGTTACAACCGGCAAACCAGCCGCCAACGCTTCAAGAACCACTTTATCAACGCTGCCGGTGCGGCTCGCATGCACAAACAAATTATAATTCGTCAATGTTTCAGGAATATGGGAATGAATAATGCCACCGCGCATATGCACTTTTTGTTCAAGATCTAATTCACCGATCAAAGAACGCAATGCATCCGCATATTTATAATCATATTTTGTAATTGGCTCGCCATATATATCAAGAGAAACTTTTTGCGTTGGATTTTGTTTTTTAAAATAATAGATCGCTAAAATAAGTGTTTTGAGATCTTTAGACGGGGCAATACGCCCAATGGAAACCGTAGCAATGGTATTTACTGGAAGTGCTTTTCTTGGTTTTCTAAAATCATCCGTGTTAATACCATGCCCCACAAAAATAATTTTTTTGCTTTGCAAACGGCAACTTTCCGGCGAGGCGCTTACTATATGTGTTACAAATTTTTCCGCAAGCCACAAGCATACAGTAACTGATTTATGCAGATACCATAAAAACACCGGAAATCCTAACAAACGCCATATGAACCCGCCGAGCATCACATATTCCGGATTCATGTGTGCAAAGACCGCGTTATAACGCCCGCGCAACTGCCAAAGAAATTTATAAAATCTATATATATAAATCAGACGCGTTTTCTCCCCCTTCTCTTTTCCCAAAGAAAAAACTGAAACATTTTTTGGGAGTTTTACTGCACCTTTTTCAAGACATATAATAGTCAACGTATCCACGTGTTCAGCAATTTTTTCTAACCACTCATGAAAAAAACCCAAATTTGAATCACTGAGATCAACTTTTTGAGTAATGATCAAAAGTTTCAATTTTTTATTTGCCATAAATCAAAATTATTCCAGACACAATAATCCAGACAAACACCGCTATTTGTATACCGACATCTCCAAGAATATCATCGCTCGGCCCGTTATCAACAATACGCTTCTTGTCTGTTATAAACAGATACCTAAAAAGACCATACACAACAATCGGAATGGTCACCATAAGCCATCTGCTATGCTCTGAACTAAATGTATAAAATGCATACGTGATGATGGTAGACGGCAGAACAACCATATTCATTTGATTTAAAAACTCCAAAGAATAATCCTGCAAAACTCCTCGGGAAAAACCGCTCGCGCCATGCAGTAATTCATTGTGGCGCTTGCTGATTGCCAAAAACAAAGCCAGAAAAAAAGTGCATAAAATAAGCCATACGGAAAAAGATACGCCTATGGCCACTGCTCCGGCAATTACCCTGATCACAAATCCAAGCGCTATGGCTAACACGTCTATTATGACAATTCGCTTTAACCAGAAAGAATATAACAACTGCAAAACTAAATAAGCTATAACTGCCCAAAAAAACGAAGTGTTCAAAAACCAGCCGCCAAGGGACGCAACGACAGCCAATATAACCGCGAAAAATATCGCGAAAGAAGGCGAAATTTTTCCCGCCGCCAAGGGACGATATTTTTTAGTAGGGCGTTCTCTATCATTTTTTATATCCGCTACGTCATTCATGATATACACCGCGCTTGAAGCAAAACAAAATAAAACAAAAGCTTCAACGGCAAATAATACCTTCTGACTATCCAAAAAATCTTTTACAAAAATCAACGCGGCAAAAATAAAAAAATTCTTGGTCCACTGTTTTGGGCGCATTGAGATAAAAATTTCAACAATGGTATGTTTTACCCACATACACTCTCTATAGCATTCTTAAATTGTTTCTTGTCTCCCACCGGCACTATTGCCACGTTTTCGCTTGGGACTACTTCAAAATTTGCAACCCCCACGTCATTCATAATTACTCTGCGTCCGGCTGCCAGTGCTTCCACTACCACCATACCATATCCCTCACTCAAACTGGGGAACAAGAGACAGTCAGCGGATTTAAGATAACTATACGGATCGCTTGTCCACCCTTCCATTTTGATATTTTTTTCCATGCCCAATTGTTTAATCAGTTGCACAATTCTGTCTCGCTCCACACCATCCCCTACTATCAATAAAAGCACATTGGGGTGAGTGTACGAAACCTCTGCAAACACTTTCACAAGCCATGGAATATTTTTTACCGGATCAAGCCGGCCAAGGCACAAAAATATGATACGCGCATCGGGATATTTTGCGTGGATATCAAACTTTGGCTGATACCCCTTGATGTATTCAGTGTTCACGCGCACCGGTTGTACGATAATCTTTTCTTCCGAAATGCCGCGCACAACTAACGAACGTTTGATTCTTTCACCCACGCAACGCACTCTATCCGCATGCGCAATAACAAAAAGTCCAATATAATATCGTACCGCATTTGCAATACCGCTTCTGCGGTAATAGTTTGATCCGTAAAAATCTCCATGCAATTGCACTTCAAGCGGCACATGAGCACGCCGTGACAATCGCCAGCCAATCAAACCAATAAAAAAAGGGTCCTGCGAAGTGATATGTTGTATATTCTTTTCTTTAATAAGTTTTAAACCTAACCAGTACAAGCCAAAAAACTGGCATGCTTTGTTGCCGCCCACAGAATTCACGTGCACCGTGGGGCTTAAATCCACTTGCATTTCTTTGTTTGCCGGCACTATGATAAATAATTCGTCATGTTTTCCATATTCAATCATGCGCCGCGCTGACGCAGAACCAGTGTCCAATATAGTTTTATCCAAACTGATCATTAACTGGCGCATACAGATTCCAATATTTTTTTTGTATCATCAATCATCATCTCGCGGCTCATGCAAGCGCCTAAAAGCGATCCTTCGGATTGAAGTAGTATTGTTTGAGGATCGGTCTCTGGTGGCGACAAGAGCGCGTGGATGATATGCTCTTTTATCTGCGCTTTATGATTGTATTCAAACAAATGGTCATCCCGCACCACTTCTACATTCCCCCCGCTTTTGCTTGCGTACAAAGGAACTCTAAAATATGACGCCTCTAATAATACATGCGAGAGCCCCTCGTAGCCACTGTTAAGAATAAACACATCGGCTGATTTTATATAACGCAATGCCTCCTCATGTGATAGATTTCCTAACAAATCAACCACCTCCTGTAATTTCAGATCTTCTACACATTTTTTAAGATTATCCATCTCCGGACCGTCGCCGATAATTTTTAATCGCGCGTTAGGAAATTTTTCTAAAATCTCCGGTATAATTTCTATCAATGTTTTCATCCCCTTCCACGGCACCAGACGCCCTACGGAAACAATCCATTTCTCTGTAGCAAGCTTTACCGCTCCGCGAACATCTTTGCAATCAACTGCATTATATATGACTTCAATTTTTCCCTGTGGCGCACCCCAACCTTTTACCATGCCAGCAAGATATGTGCTCGGCACAATCACACAATCCGCGCTACCCACCACTTTTCTCTCAATTTTTTGCAACCAGCCAATTTTTCCCGTATATTGTTTTTTTTGAAAATCATCAATTGGATCTTTAACAATTCCGCGCACTTGCCCTTGCTCCCACGCGTAATCCCCCACTACTTTTACCACAAATTTTTTCTTGGCATGCACATTTGAAACAAAATTCTTAAGCCATTGCTTCAAAAAGATGTTTCGTAATTCAAAAAAATTCAGCACCTGCGTAGCCCACCATGCTGGTAACCCCACATTAACTGGACCCATGGCATAAATGACATCGCTTTTCCACCCATACCAAAGCAATAACGCCATAAAATGCGCGTATCGAAGCGGCTTGAATCGAGTTGAAACACGAAACAAATTAACTTTTTTATGAAGCGCGCTTCTGTCTGAATCCGGATTCAAAGAGACAATCGTCACGCTGACGCCCTTTGCAACCAAACCATTGGCAAGCTCTACCGCGTAGGTGGCGGGGCCGCCGGATTCCGGTGGAAAAATGTCTGCCGATAACAATAATCTCATAACTAAAACCTTTAAAACCTACCTTTTAACTTTAGCAAAAATTAAATTCGTATCTTTTGTGCCGGGAATTAAATAAGACAATAATCTGAAAAAATCTACATACAACTCTCGAAAATTTTTAAAACGACGGAACGGCCTCGCGCTTTGCATGTTTCTTGCCATAATAATTTCTAAATTTGACCACTCGCTTATAGACTTCAACTCTTTCAATGTATATTCACGCCAATGTCCGGTATAATTTTCACCGGCTGAAAAAAAATCCCGTAAATTATGAGTCATAGGCGAACGCCCAAATAAAAATCTAACCCTATTCAGCAAATGCGCAATATTTGGTGTGGCCATATACAGGTAACCTCCCGATGAAATATGTTGAATAATTTTTTGAATAAACCATTCCGTATCTTTTTGATGCTCAATAGTTGCTATACTGATAACACAATCGTATTTTTGTTCAACCGAATCAGTAAGCATATCTTTGCTTGAAATAGAAAGTTTCTCTTGAGACCATATGGTTTGCAATCGTGGAAGTTCCGGACAAAAATAAGGAGTTCCCGCGACAAAAAGATACTTATCTCCACCCTCTACATTGTACCCAAGTAATTTTAAAGCCAAAGAAAGAATTCCTATGCCACACCCCGCATCAAACAAACTGGAGTCGCGCGAGAGCATCTCGGTCAAAAAATTCAGATGTACCAAATTATTATGAAATTCCCAACGTTGTGTATCAGAAAAAGGGGAAAGAATTTGATAGGATTTTTCTAAAGCTTGGTGATTATTCATAGTAAAATTTATCCGAAACGCGGGCGCCAATAGATATACATTGTACTTTTAAACGCATAAATAGCACAAAATATTCTTCATTTGGCGAGCGATATTGCTCCAGTAAAATTTATCTCTTACTAATTGCAAACCATTCTTCCGCAAATATTCACTTAAATGCTTATCAACTAAAATCAATTTAATTTTTTGAGCAATATCCAATGTATCCCCAATTTTACAAAACAATCCCGTCTCGCCATCAATCAAAAAATCTTTGATACCGCCCACCTGTGGCGCAACAACAGGCACGCCGGCAGCCATTGCCTCTAGAAAAACATTGCCCAATCCTTCAGAAAGAGACGGCCGGCAGAAAATATCGCTCGCCCATAAATATCTTGGCAAATCATTGTGTGACACAAAACCAACAAAATGCACCCTGTCTTTTAATCCTTTCGTTTGAACAAGCGCATGCAAACTTCGCGAAAGTACACCCTCGCCCACAATCATAAGATGCGCGTCTTCCGGTAAAAATTTCATTGCTTGTATTAAATCGGCAATACCATTTTTAGGCACAAGGCGTGAAACACTCACGACAAGTGGCGCATTCAAAGATATGCCATATTGTTGGCGCACCTCCGCGCGAGCGCGCGCACGCGCTACCTCGTCTGGAGGAGAAAACTTCGCCGCGTCTACCCCATTGGGCACCACATCCACAGCGCAGCGAGCGCCCATTTCACGCGCCCACTCCGCCAAATAATTGCTGATCGCCTGTATCTTGTCTGCACGTTTGAATATCTGCGTAAAATACGGCCACCACCACCATACGCGCGCGTAAATATGCGCGCGACTATCCCCCTCTTGGAGTGTCAACAAAAATTTTGTGCGTAAGTGCATTTTTTTGTAACGCAATGCCGCCAACCCCCCGTAACTCGCCATTATGCCCCAAACCGCATCAAAACCTCCTAATGAGCGTGCGTACCGCGCGCCATAAAAAGCCAGTAATAATTTATCACTCCAATAACCCCGTCCTATGCGATGCACTTCCACCGCGCCAATGCGCTCATGAGACGGCAACTCTGCACGCAATTGCGCTGTTACCAATACAAACTCAAACTCTGTACCAAGTCGATCGGTAATTTCTTTGACCATCACTTCCGCCCCTCCAATAAGCGGCAAATAAGCGGTTGAGAAAATTAGAATCCGTCTCATGAAATTTTTTTCTTAAAATACTCAATTGTTTTTTTCAACCCTTCTTCAAGCTCCACCTCCGGTTTCCACTCCAACACCTCGCACGCGCGCGCAATATCCGGACATCTCTGCATTGGGTCATCTTCTCTAAACGCACCAGTATAGTTGAGTGTGCTAGAACTTCCGGTCAATGCAATTATTTTTTCGGCTAATTCTTTGATGGTAAATTCGTTTGGATTGCCAAGATTAATCGGCCCGTGCTCGCTCGCCGGAGTTTGCATCATCTGCATCAAACCATTAACTAAATCATCAACATAACAAAAACTGCGCGTCTGTGAGCCGTTGCCGTCAATGGTAATGGGTTCGTTTTTTAATGCCTGCACAATAAAATTACTCACCACGCGCCCGTCCCGCAACGCCATGCGCGGACCGTAGGTATTAAAAATTCGCACCACTTTAATTTCCATTCCATGCATGCGATGATAATCAAAACACAAAGCTTCCGCGCACCGCTTGCCTTCATCATAACACGCGCGCGGACCTGTACAGCTCACATTTCCACGATATGATTCTTTTTGCGGATGCTCAAGAGGATCGCCATACACTTCGGAAGTTGATGCTTGCAAAATCCTCGCGCCGTGCGCGCGTGCCAATCCAAGCATATTAATCATTCCGAGCGTGTTTGCTTTTATGGTACGCACCGGATTGTGCTGATAATGCACGGGCGATGCCGGGCACGCGAGGTTATAGATTTGATCAATATGATCATCGGTAAAAAACGGCTCAATAATATCATGCTCAATAAATTGAAATTGGGGGTGATTTTCCAAATGTGTTATGTTCTCTCTTGAACCGGTGAACAGATTATCAAGGCACAGAACACGTTCTCCTGTCTCCAAGAGCTTTTCACATAAATGAGAACCAATAAAACCAGCGCCGCCGGTTACTAAAATAGTACGCATATTTTGCGCTTAAAATTACGCTTAACCTTGCTTAAAAATTATAAGTGAAGTATACTAAAATTTGATTAAAAGGTCAACATATGTGAATTACGAAATGTCTCTTCTTGACAATACCATTTCGGGGCACGCATAAAATCCTTGAAGGATTTTTGCTCCAGCTCGCCGCCGCCGCTGCTCCGCAGTCCCCTCAATGGTATTGCCTCGACGACATTTCGTAATTCAAAGCTTGTGGACACTTGCCGAAAAAAGGCATTTTGTCATCAAAAAACCGCTTCAATGAAAACAAAAATTTTGTATACTATCACCCAAGGGCACTGGGGCGGAGCGCAGAAATATGTCGCAGATTTGACGCTGTCTCTCTCAAAGGAGCCTGATTATGAGGTAACAGTTGCTTGCGGCGAACAACATGAAGGATTTTTTGCTGTCCTTAAGAACTCGCAGGTAAAAACCATTCACTTGCCCAATCTTGTGCGCGCGATTAATCCGCTCAAAGATGTGATTGCCTTATATGAAATGAGTACCCTTCTTAAAAATGGACAATTTGATGTTGTCCATGCCAACAGCAGTAAGGCTGGATTTATGACCGCACTTGCGCACGCATGGCTGAAAACCACGCAAAAAAAATCGTACCACGCACAGCTCATCTACACCGCGCATGGGTGGGTGTTTATGGAACCGATGAACCCGATCAAAAAAATAATGTACCGCGCTATGGAGCGCGTGGCGTCTGCCTGCCGCGCCATGACGATAGTGCTTTCAGAAAAAGAAAAATCAATTGCCATGCGCGCTCTCAATATTCCCGCCGCCGAGATATCGGTTATACCAAACGGCATTGATTGCGCGCGCATACATTTTTTTGACCAACAAACAGCGCGCAAGAATGTACAAAAATTTATAAAATCAAACCACACAGAGGGGTGCGGATGTTCTCTTGAGCAACATAGCTTACCCTGCGTAGTTGCGAAAGAGAACATCCGCACCTCTGTAAATCCTTCAGGGATTTTATGCGTGCCCCGAGATGGTATTGCCGAGAAAAGACATTTCGTAATTCAAAATAATGAACGCACATGGATTGGTACAATCGCTAATTTATACAAAACAAAAGGTATTGATATCTTCATCCGCGCCGCCAGCATCTTGCGCGCGCAAAATGATACGATAAAAATAAACGGAAACATCTCGCGCACCACCACCCCCTGCTTTTTTGTCATCGGCGAAGGACCGGAACGCGCGCGCCTGCGCGAGCTCATTCAAAAACTCAACCTCGACGATTCATTTTTTCTTATTGGTGCCATCAGCAACGCGGCGCAATATCTCAAAGCATTTGATATATTTGTCCTCCCCTCGCTCAAAGAAGGGTTCCCTTATACGATACTGGAAGCTTCCTGCGCCGGAACCCCAATCATTGCGTCAGATGTGGGCGCGATTCCTGAAATACTGCGGGACAAAAATAACGGTCTTTTGGTGCCGCATGGCAACAGCGAACAACTCGCGAGCGCAATAACTCACATACTTAATGATCAAGCGCTCTATACAAAACTCAAAACATTCGCGCCTGCCATCGCAGATACTTTTTCTCTTGAAGCAATGGTTGAAAAAACGAAAAAAGTTTATGCTATTTTTTCTGCCCCTCAACCTCTTTTTTCAGCTCTTCAATAAGTTTTGGATCCGCCAATTGCGCGCGATCTAACATTTCTTTTGCCTTATCCTGCGCACCCAATCTGGTATAGACATTTGCGAGCGTTATCAAAAGTTTCGCGTTTTGCGGCTGTTCTTTAAGCGCCTGCTCATAATACGGCACGGCTAACGCGAATTCTTGAAATTGCGTCAACAAATCCGCTGCAAAAATCGCCTCCTGAAAATTTAACGGCAGTTTACGCATCGGCGCGTCAAACGCTTGTTTCAAGACCAGAACGGCCTCATCTTTCTTGCCGATCTGAACCAACACAATCGCTTTATACCAATACGAATCGCCAATTTTCAAATTATCCGCAATGGCGCGATCCAATAATTTCAACGCCCCGTCATAATCTTTCCGTTCCATTTTGAGTCGCGTCCAACTATACAAAATCTGCTGGCGTTTTGGACTCAACGCAAGCGCTTTCTCATAATATTTTTCCGCGTTATCCAACCCCGCGGGATCAAATACCACACCCATCCGTTCAATTTCCGCAAGTTTCAAAAAACCATTGAGCTCCAATGGATGCGCCTGTATTGTCGCGTTCAAACCGTCAATCGCCAATTGCCAAAACGGCTGCAATTCCGGTTTTTGCGCGACTTTTGGATCTTGTAAGAAACTCATTATTGCTTGCGCGTAATTGCTCGAAACATCCTGGCTATACGCGCTTGAACCTTTTACCAGCGCGGTAAAATTGGCAAGCGCCTCGCCAGCGCGGCCATTGAATAATCTCTGATAGATAAGCGTATTGTTGTTAATGTTAAATTCACGGATATTAAATGTTCCGACCATCCACAACATAATCACCGCGATAACACCCAATAGTACCGAACGCGATAAAAAAGATCCGGAACCCGCGGCGTTATGAATAGATGTACTAGAAGCGGCAAGCGGCACATTGCGGCACAAGCTGTCCGCAAACGCCAACAATAAAAAGAATAGCAAAAACGAACTCAAATGATCAAACACAAAAACACTCTGCGAAGCAAACGCGCTAAAAAATATCAAGATAAAAAGATATGCGAGCAACGATATGCCCCGTTTGCGAAAAACACGAATTGCCGTATAGAAAAGCGCGACAAAAACCGATATATAAAGCAAAAACCCTATAATCCCATTCATTGCCAAGTAATCAAAAAAGATATTATGACTGCGGTCAAACCATGTTTCATAATATCCATGCTCCAATGATTTTGGATTGTAAAATTTATTAAACGCGTAATAAAAATTTTCCGATCCCCAACCAAATACCGGGTATTCCTTAAACGCTTTCCACGCAATCTCCCACGCGATAAACCGCGTCTCGGCGGTGCCGCCTGAGAGTGTAATATGCGTCAAACCTTGTAATACACTGATGCTCTGAATTAATTTTGTGTCGCGCAGAGCAAATATCAAACTTGAGATCACCAAAAGTGCGCCGATTGCTCCAAAACACCACTGACGAAGATGTTTTTCTTTGCTCGCAAGCGCGTATGCAATCACGCCAATAAAGCCGCCAGCCAAGAGCCCAATAAACGGTCCGCGTTTGCCGTTGTACATCATAATGGCAATGCCAATGATGCCAATTGCCAGAGCGGTATACCGCCAAAATTTATTCGTGTCCGTCCTCCATACATACCACGCGATAATCACCGTAAACATCACATAGTTTGCCAAGTAAATGAGGTTGCCAAGCGTGCCGCCGCCGCCGATTTTCATGATGGAATCGTCTGGCAATAAAAAATTCAATCCAGTGATGCCCACCACCAAGCCCACCACTAAAGAAACGCGCCACACCGGCACCCAATCTTTTTCCGTGCGGAACACGCTCGCGGAAATAACCATAAGCGCGGCAAAATGCACAATCGTGAACACGCCGGACATACGCTCATAATTTCCCCAAAAACTGTGCGTAAAATCCACGCCAAAAATGCTGGAAAAAATGAGCGCGAGCATAAGCGCCCATACGGTGTAAAAAATAAATGTACGCCGCGGGCGATACGCGGGATGCCACAAAATAAGCGCTGCGTATGCAATAACAATCAGTTCAACCAATACTCTAAAATAAATTGCCTTGGCAAACACAAAAGGGAAAATGGTTGATTGACCCATTACAATCATCGGCATTACAAAACTTGCTAAAACGCCGATTTTCAAAATTCGCACAAGTGGTTTTTCAGACATAAAAAAATAAATTACATTATAATCAAAGAAATTGTCCAAATACTACGCCGTCCTTTCCTGTTTTGACATATTGCTGGCTCACCACAAAACTTTGGCTCAACTTCGCTATCCGTTGTACCCTTGCAATGCGATGCACATCAACTGGAGAAGCGGTTCGCTTCACTTCATATGCTGTTTTTTTATTAAGAATAAAATCAATCTCCGCGCCAGATTTTTTCCTAAAATAACTCACACTCCCTTTTGTTTTTAATTGATTGTACACAGTATTTTCAAGTAGTTGCCCAGCGCTAATACCAGACATTACTTTCAAAATTCCATTATCACAAAAATAGACTTTCTGCGTACCAGAAACCTCACGATCTATACTGCTTGAAAGTCTGGAAACTAAATGTATAAAATAGGTTGCCTTTAAAAAAGCCAAATATGAATAAACCGTGGTTCGTTGAATCTGCAATTCTTGCGACAATTTAACTAAATCAAGCTGAGAACCAACTCTAGCGGCCAGTAACATAATTAAATCACGCACTTTATTGCCTTTCCTATAATCAGCAAGATTAATAATTTCTTGTTGATAATACGACCCAAAAATATCCTCTAATCGTTGCTGTTTTATATTTTTGTCTGTCGTGAGAGCCACTTCAGGAAAACCACCCCATTCCACAAATTCCCTATAATATGCATCATATAATTCATAATCCAGCTCCGAAATGTTTTTTTTATTTTTTATTTTTTGATATCGCGCTTCATTTTCTTTTTTAAAAATCAAAAACTCCTCAAAATCCAATGGATACATTTCAAAAATAATTTTTCGTCCTGCTAAACTTTCCGGAAATAAATTTTTAAGATAATAACTCGCAGAACCAGTTAAAAGAAATTTTACCTTGTAGTGGTCGATGAGATATTTAACAATTTTGCTGATATTCGGATATAATTGCACCTCATCAATAAAAACATACATCCGTCTCAAAGTATTTAAATTTCCTTTTTGGACGATATTTTGATAAATTTCGTTATAATCAATATCTTCAAAGTATTTGACATCTAACGGATTTTCAAAATCAAACCAAATCTTATTATCAGGCACTGCATTATACAATTCTCGCAAAACAGTGGTCTTTCCCACTCGCCGCATGCCGGTCACAATAATAGCTTGCTTGCTAGAAAGATTCTTTTTTAATTGCCCTTCTATTTTCCTTGAATAATACATACTACTAATTTACCTAATGGTGTAGTTGAACTATACAAAAAAGTAGCCATAATGTCTAGTTGAGTTATCCCCAGATCAAAACAACCCCGCGGGAGTGGTAGTAGTTGTCACATTGATAAAATTCTGGCTCGTCATGTTTTTGAATGTAGTTGTTGCAAAGCCGCTTTGCTTGATGCCGAGAGATAAATTTTTAAACAATACATTGTCCAATGTTTGCGTGCCTCCCATTATATTGATTCCCGTGGGTGAATCGCTTACCGTGCTGTCGCGTACCAGCGTGCCATCTAGCGCCCTGTCCAGCAATACGCCAGTGCCTTTTATATTCTGGAAAGTCACACCATCTAACCATGTTTTGGAGCGATGCGCTTCCACGCCGAAAATGACGGAAGAATCGTTGGAGGTTCCCCAATGAATGTCTGAAAAAGAACTTTGTGCAATGCTCATGGAACAATCGTTGGCAAGGGCGCCGCTATAGGTAACGCGCCGCACCGTGCTGTTTGTCATAGTAATATTACTCCCCAATCCGGAGCACACCATAAGACGATCAACATCGTGAAACAAAACATTATTCAACGCAATAGAAGCGGCGCTGGCCGCGTCTAACACCGCGTTGCTCGTGCCTGCTGAATATTGAAATCCGCTTTTTGTAAAAATAGTATTGTCTAATGATATATACGCGCCACTGCGCCCCGCTATGCCATGCCAATAATCCGCGTGATAAGCGGTGGGAGCATAATCAAGCGGCGGCGCGCCATACACCGTGTCAAATACTGAAGTAAATACTATGGGATGCTCGGCGTCTCCGAGCGCATTGAGCGCGCCGCCGTCAACCGTTAAACTTACATTGTATGCTTTCACCAAAACACCCGGCTCAATCGTGAGCGTTATCCCGGCAGGGACGGTAAAATTATACAAATGATACGGGCTTTTTTGAGCAGTCAGGATTGTTGAACTGGCAAGCGTTCCTAAAAGCGAAGTGTACCCTCTGTTTGGTTGTAGTGGCGTGCCGGAAATCGCGTTCAAGAGCGCGTCTGAACCGTTGATAAGCATGCCATTGTTGGTTTCCCAATTGACGGCCAATTCACCGCTTGCCCGCGGATCTATTCTTTGCATTGAACGCGGCGGCGCTGTTGTTGTTTTCTTGGCACCCGCAAACCAGCCAGCGGAGGCGTCTATGTGATCAATCAAAATACCTTGCGCGTCATAAAGCGACAAAGTTTCTCCGTCATCTTTAAGTGCTCCTTTATACACTGTGCCGACCCGCATTTTGGGTCCAGTAGAAAGTAACAATTCAATACCGCCGTCTGATGTCCCAAACAAAACACCACCGTTTTGATTCCCCTGCACACCCATTCTCCTGACAGTAGTGCTGGTGGTGCGAGTCAAAAGCCAGAATCCATAGCCGGGTATCGTGCCGGTTGTAAAAGTGTAATCAATATCATCTCCATCGGTCAAACGGAATCCCGTCAAATCAACTGCCACAGCGCCTGTGTTCATAAGTTCCATCCATTCGTCATTTTCGTCTGCTTTTGTTCCAGACCACGCGATTTCATTGATGACTGCGGTATGAGCAAGAGATGGAGTAAAAGATGTAAGTTTGGCGGTAGAAGACGCGGCAGATGAAGATTGCGAATTTTGCGCGGAAGTCCACTCGCTTATGTTGCCAAGCGCGTCTGCCGCGCGCATACGAAAATAATAGGTGACGCCGTCAATGCCTAAAAATGAGGCAGAAGTGGAAGTGGTGTGTGAAAGAAATGTCTGCCACACAAGCGGCGTGGATGAAGCCGAGGATACGAGTGTTGATGAAACAGAAGATACGGCGGACGGCGTGCTTGAAGCGATTTGAATGTCAAAGTATGCAATTCCGGAAAGCGCGTCTACCGCGGACCATTTGATGTCCATTTGCAAAACGGATTTTGTGGAGGTGGAAACAGTGATGAGTGTTGAGGTGGGAGCATCGCTATCTCTCCAAATGACTGTAGAAGCGGCACTGCTTGTGGCGCCCTCAGTGTTTTGTGCAAACACATTAAAAATATTTTTGCCGTTTTGTAATGTTTCCGCGGCACCCCACGTGGATGTAGAGAGTATAACCCCGATGGCGTTTTGATTTACAAAAACCGCTGTTGACGAGGCTGGTCTTGTGCCGCTCAACAGGATTGAGTTAGAAGTCGTCCAGATAGTTGATTGTGTTGAAGAAGCTGATGCCGATATGAACGTGATGGTTGAGGTAGGAGTGTCAATGGTTGGAGGGTCTAAAAATATAAGTGTGGAGGTTGCGGTGCTTGTGGAAGATGTGGTGGATGACGACGAAGAGAAAACGGTTGGAGATGCTGTGTTTGATGATGTTTGATCCTCCGCGGTCGCGGATTGAGTATTGGAAGATAAAGATTGTGAGGTTGAATTTGATTGATTGTTTATTGCGTTGATAGAACCTGTTCCGCCTCCATTGCTGTTGCCGGCACTACTGCTTGAGCCAGTGCCGCCGCCTCCTGAAAAACCTGAACCGCTTGAACTGCCAGATGATGATTGTTTTGTGGTTGATAAGTTGCCGGCTAATTGACGCGCGCTCGTTGGTGTTGAGGTGAGGGATGGCGCAATCATTTCAATATCGTGCGCTTGAGTATTTTGCGGTGCGGAATTTGATTGAGAAGACGCGCTCGGACGCGATGAAGATTGTGTCGCGTCGGCAGATGATTTTTTTTGCGTTTCTTTGTTTTGATTGGTTTGGTTGTTGTTGAGCGTGCTGTCTTGCTGCGCGACTTTTTGCTCCGCGTGCTGAAAAACCGAGAATTGATTTGCGTTTTGATTGTGCCCGGGTTCAAAAGTGGCGGCGAGCGCGGTGTTGACTTTAAAGATATTATAACCAATTTTTGCGGCTTCAAACATGTCCGTAATATGCCAAAAATTCTGTTTTACTTCTTGATAAAGATTCTGCGCGGTGTTTTTGAACTTGTTCCATGTGTCTATGGTGCCGTAACCCGCGGTTACAAATACTTCTTGCGCCACACCGAGCGGATGCGTTTGGAAAAGCAAAACTTTCTTTTGCGGTTCAGTTTCGTATGTGTCAAAAAAAAGACTAATCGCCCCCGCTCCTGCTGATACGGCTTTGGGGATGAGGAAGGAGGA
>JACRFU010000014.1 GCA_016212585.1 Candidatus Magasanikiibacteriota bacterium
ACGCCGACTTTTCTCTTAAAGGAAAAGGCAATTTTTCTGCGAGGCAGTGCCGCTTGGCGGCACGGCAACGGGGCGGAGCGGCTGGATTTTGTCAGCAATTTTTGCTAAAATAGGTTCTGACGTGGTTGTAAAGCCACACCAATCAATTTAAAAAACACCCGTTCTCGTCAGAGGCTGGTGTTTGAATATAAAAAGATGCTTTAAAAAGACTGTATCACTTTCGTTATTTCATTGATTGTTTTAATACAAATGTCAGCAATTTGTGAATGTTTGTTGGGGTGAATAAAAACTGTATGCATTCCCAATTTTTTTTGCGGGAGTTATATCAGTACGTTCTTGGTCTTTCACAACGGGTCTGTCGCCGAATGCCATTTTGACTTCAATGCGTATAGTTCGGCCAAAATTATTTCAAAATTTTTCAGCTTAACCACTGTTAAACCTCAAAATTTATTCAATAATTTTGTCTCGAACTACGCGCATTTCGTTACGGGCATTGCAGTCTGTGACAGACCCATGTTCACAAAAATAAAGATGAGTGGTATAATTGAGGGAGCTTATGGACATCACATTTAGAAACCGCGCTCATAATCCATTACTACGGCGATTTGCTTGTGTTTTATAAAAAAATAAGCTCGTTGTATAATTAATACAGCTCTCTTATTTTTTTACGCCAACACTTCGCAAATCATCCGCATTAAAGAATTTTTAATGCGGTTTCTAAATGCGATGTCCATATCTAATTTTGCATCTCATTATGTCATTTCTCTGGTTCCTTGGCATCCCTGTTGGCGCGATCTTTGTTTTAAAGACCGAATGGTTTGTACAGAATTTTGGCAAAGTCGCGTGGGCGGAAGAACATTTAGGATACGAAGGCGGCACTCGTTTGTTTTATAAATTATTAGGTTTGGCGATAATTTTAATTTCATTATTCGGGTTCACCGGCGGCGTTCAAAGCGTAGTATTGTCAATTTTTGCGCCGCTTTTGCCCAAAGGGCAGTAATAGTTCTGTCTCGAACTATACGCATTTCGTTACAAAAGCGCATTCGGCGACAAGACCAGTAATAAATTTTATATGGGAGAAGTTATTGGGGGCACGACCCTCATAGATCCACAATTGATTTTCAACAAAGCGCGCGTAGAAGAAGGACAGACCGTGGCGGAACTTGGATGCGGGCATGTTGGGCATTATGTGTTTTCGCTTGCGCGGATGATTGGCAAAAATGGCATGCTCTACGCGGTGGATATTCAAAAAAAGATTTTAGACAATATCTCCGCGCGCGCGCGAGTGGAACAATTATCACACATTGAAACCGTGTGGAGTGATTTGGAAATATACGGCGCCGCGCGCGTACCAGCAGAATCTTTGCACCACGCGTTTCTCATCAATACGCTTTTTCAAACCACGCAACATATCACCGTCCTGCGCGAGGCATACCGTCTTTTGCGCCATGGCGGACATTTGACGGTCGTGGAATGGCTCCCAAGCGGTGTGCCGTTTGGCCCGTCCATTGAACGCCGTGTGCGCCCGGACGCGCTTGAGAACCAAGCAAATCAAGCGGGTTTTAAGACTTTCGCGCGCTTTTCTGCCGGACAATATCATTATGTCTTGATTTTTGAAAAGTGATGCGTTATACTACAGCCTGCTGAATTACTATGTATAGCATTTCAAATATACTCACTTACAGTTATTGGTTCACTAATGTCCCGGAGATGGGCGCGCCAGCCCTTTGGGGGCAAGCGGTTTTTTACGCGCTTTTAGTGATAGGAAATTTTGCGATTGAATATTGGATTCTCATGAAAAAACCTGATAGATTTTTGGCGCGTGTTCTGCGCAAGGTCAAGACACTGGCACTTACCATGGGGATCATCGGGTTTGTATTTTTGTTTTTCCGCTATGAATATATTCCTCTTTTTTCACGGCGGTTTATGTATATTGTCTGGATTTTGATGACGGGCGCGTGGGCTGGATTTTTGGTTTTAGAATTTAGAAAAATTCCTCAACGCCGCAAAGATGCTGAAGAAGTGGATCGCATCAAAAGATATTTGCCGCATTAAATAGTTTGATAATCCCGGTGAGGCGCATAAAAAATTAGCACATCTTATTACATGGAGGGAAAACAGAAAACACGCACACTCGGCGCGTATGGGGAGAGTCTCGCGGCCGAGTTTTTGTTACGGCACGGGTTTCAAATTCTCACGCGGAATTTCCGCGTGCGCGGCGCGGAACTGGATATTATCGCGCGCAAAGAAAACGCGTTATATTTTGTGGAAGTCAAAACGCGAAGCGGGAACTCTTATGGCGCGCCGGAGTCTGCGATACATTATTACAAACAACGGCATATGCAGTTTGCGGCACAAATTTTTTTGGCGAAAAACGCGCAGTACGCGGATGGCGAAATGCATTTTTCCAGTCTGGCGGTGGAGGTGGATGTGCACACACGCCGCGCGCGCATGAGATTTTTTAGGGATATTGGGTAATAAGGGGTCTGTCGCCGAATGCCCGGCTTGACTGCAATGCGCATAGTTCGGCCATAATTGTTTCAAAATTTTTCGGCTTAACTACTGTTAAACATCAAAATTTATTCAACAATTTTGTCTCAAAATTTGACAATTTCGCTACGAAAGCTTATTTGGGGACAAGTCTAATAAGAAACAACCGCCCCACATGTGGGACGGTTGGTAGTGTAAGCGAGTCGAGATTATTGATCAATCGCCGTGGCGGAAATTTTCTTTTTAGGAACTTTTAACATAATTTGATTGACCGCCTTTGGCACCTCAAATTTTTTGAATTGTTGAGGACCCTTTTCCCATGGCATTTGCTCTTCTTGTCCGCCGCCTAGCTCACCCATTTGATTTTCAAACGCGGTAATGCTTTCTTCAAATGTCTCCAGCGCGTCAAGCACCGCGTCTTCGTCCAATGGTTTTGTTTTAATCAACGCGAGAACATTTTCTCCTTGCGCTTTTGCTTGTTCAAATGTCGCGCGCGCTTCTGCCACCTCTATTCCTTTTTTCTCGCGCATTTTGAGCTCTCTGGCTGCGTCCGCCATTCCTCGTTTGAAATCAGACACAAATCTGCCAAGGTTGTTCATCATTTGAATCACTTTGACATGTTGGAAGACATCATCCATTTGTCCAAAAAAATCATTTTCAATCAAATCAAACGCTTCTTGTGATTCTCCCGCGGCGATTTTTGAAACCGCGTCGTCCCGCACGCTTTTAAGTTTGTTAATTGCTTCTTCAAGCGCGCTGACATGATCCGTCACATCCACTCCTCGTTTGTTGAGACGATCAGCAATTGCTTTGTTTTGTTTTAATTGCCGCGCGAAGTTGCCGAGCTCCCTTTCTATTTGTTTGAGTGTTTGCGGCCAACGCGCGAGCATTTCAAGCTGTTGGCGGCTTTGATCAAGCGTCATCATGATGTCTTGCATGTCTTCAATGCCCGCCGCTTCCGCTTCATCCCATGTTTTCGCGTTCGCAATCGCGTTTAAAAGCGTTTTTGCTTTTTCCACTTTTTCCGTAATATCCGTTGGTATCGCGACGCGTTGTTTTGCAAGGCGCGCGAGTTGTTTTTCAAACTGAATAACTCCTTGTTTCATGCCCTTATTGCCGCGTTTCATTCCTTCAAGCCGTTGCGCGTTTTCAACCAATTCTCTTTGCGCGTCATTGAGCGATTGCATAAGTTCTTGCGCGCTTCCCAAGTCAAGCGCGTCAAGTTCTTCCACCGTGCTCGCGTTTTTGGCAGAATCAACAAGTGTTCTCAATTGCGCGAGTTTGTCTTTGATTTCTTGCGGTATCACAACGCCCTTTTTTTCCGCTTGGGAGAAATTTTTTTCATACTGTTTGAGTCCGCCTTCCATTCCTTTTGATCCGCGTTTCATGTCTTTCAATCTGCGCTCATCGTTTTGTTTTTGTTGTTCTTCGGATGGGCCATTCTGGCCGCCTTCTTGTCCATTGAAACCATTTTCCTGACCCATTGATTGATCGTTTGGTCCAAATCCATTTTGTCCTTGAGCGCCATTATTTGATTCGTAATTTGAACAAGGACCTGGCATTTCTACACCCTTTACATTGCATGTTTGACCCCCGCCAATCCCGCTCGATGGATTATTTTGCGGACCAAGTGGATTAGAATTTTCCTGCGCCAACGCGGGGAAAGCAAAAATGATGGCAAGCGCTCCCACGCCAAGCGAGGAAAGAAATAGTGTATGTTTTTGCATAGTAATATTAAGAAAATTAAAGAAAGTATGGTGAATGACAAAATGGTATTGCCGAGAATAGACATTTCGTAATTCAAAGAAAGTAATTTAAAGTTAAAATTGGTAATTTTAACTCGGCCTTTGTGGTTGTAGTGTATCACTTTTGAAAAATTTGCACAAATGTCCATACCTCTTTGAATCCATTGAATTTGACAGGTATCACTTTCTTTGCTATACTCTTTACCAGACTAGTTTACATAAACTAGTTTCTTTTTTACTCAAAAGTAATACGCACCTTATGCAATCTCCCATTGCCCAAGCAATTCAGCAAATTTGCGACGAAAAAGGCCTGTCATACCAGACTGTTTTGGATACCATCAATGCCGCTTTGGCCGCCGCGTATCGCAAAGATTTTGGCGAGAAAAATCAAAATGTGCAGGTTGATTTTAATCCTGACACCGGAGAAATGAAGGCCACGGATGTGAAAGTGGTGGTAGAGGAAATTGATTTGGAAGCGGAAACCGCGTTGTTTGAAACTGCAAAAGAAAAACGCGAGGCGAAAATTCAAGAAGCGTTGGCGCTTGGCAAGAATCCTGATGAAATGGAGTTTGAACCTTTGCCAAAACGTTTCAATCCTAAAACAGAAATCATGATCACGGAAGCGCATGTAAAACATCCTGAATTGGCGCTGGGAGATATTTGGAAAGAACCGTTAGAAATTCCGACGGCGTTTGGACGCATGGCGGCGCAGACCGCCAAGCAAGTGATTATCCAGAAATTGCGCGAGGCGGAACGCGAGCAGGTGTTTGGCGAGTTCAAAGGCAAAGAAGGGGAATTGGTTATTGGAACCATTGGCCGCCGTGAAGGGCGCACTATTTTGGTTGATTTGGGCAAAGCCACGGCCGTGCTCATGTCGGAAGATCAGATAGAGAATGAGCGCTATTACCCGGGGCAAAAAATCAAAGCATATGTGAGCAGTGTCGCCATGACTCCCAAGGGGCCGGAAATCCGCGTGTCGCGTTCGCATCCGCAAATGGTCGCAAAGATTTTTAATATGGAAGTACCCGAGATTTCAAATGGTTTGGTGGAGATTAAAGATATCGCGCGCGAGGCGGGCTCTCGCTCAAAGGTGGCGGTAGAAACAACGCAGGATAATATTGACCCCATTGGTTCGTGCATTGGCCAGCGCGGAACGCGCATTCAGACTATCATAAGCGAATTGGGCGGCGAAAAGATTGACATTGTACTTTATAGCGGGAATCCCGTACAATATATTACACAGGCAATCTCACCGGCAAAAGTTTTGAAAGTTGAGTTGCATGAAGAAGAAAAAGTCGCACAGGTGATGGTGGCGGCGGATCAATATTCATTGGCAATCGGCAAAGGCGGGCAAAATGTACGCCTTGCTTCAAAGCTCACCGGATGGAAACTTAATGTGGAGCAGATAAACGCTCCAGTGATTGAAACCGCAGTTTCGGAAGAAAAGCCCGCGGAGACGACTCCTGCGGAAGATGTGGCGGAGGAGGCAAAAAATTAATAAACTATTTTGAACGGCGAAATGCTGTTGAGACAAAGGCTTTGAGGATGCTAACGGAGCCCGACGGGGCGAGTTTGAGGGAAAATTTTTCAGAAATTTTACCCGTACTCCGAAAAGTCTTTGTCTCAAAAAGGCATTTCGCTGTTCACAAGAATAAATATCATGGGACAATTATTTCACACCGCGCTTTATTTACCACTTTTAAATTTGTTGGTGTTTTTTTACAATGTGATTCCCGGGCGTGATATTGGCGTTGCCATTATTATTTTGACGGTCTTGTTGCGTCTGCTGGTGTGGCCTCTCGCCAAACAATCTATTGTGGCGCAAAAACAGATGTCCGGATTACAGCCAAAATTGAATGCACTCAAAGAACAGTATAAAAATGACAAACAAGCTCTGGCGGCGGCAACCATGAAACTCTACAAAGATGAAAAAATGAATCCGCTTTCTTCCTGCGTGCCTCTGCTCATCCAACTTCCGCTTTTGATTGTGTTTTATTGGGTGTTGCGAGATGTGTTAAATTCAAAAAATCTTAATGAATTATATCCGTTTGTCGCCAATCCAGGATCAATCAAAGTGCTTGCGTTTGGGTTTCTTGATCTTCTCAAACCCAATTATGTGTTGGCAGTTTTGGCGGGCGGAGCGCAGTTTTGGCAGGCAAAAATGCTCCCCATGGCGCGCCCGATAGTAAAAACAGAGGGGAGTAAAGATGAAGACATGACTGCCATGATGAACAAACAAATGGTCTATATGATGCCGCTTATGACCGTCGTTATCGGGTTTTCTTTACCCGGCGGGCTGTCTCTTTATTGGTTGATTACCACGCTTATGACGGTGTTTCAGCAGAAAATAATTTTGCGCGGAACTTCTGCCGTTTCAACAACAGCTTCGCCGTCTTAAAAATGCGCGTATGCTTACCACTAAACAAATTAAAAAATTACCGGTGATTACCGTAAGCGGCAAAAAACTCGGCCGCGTGAATGAAGTTTTGGTGGATCCAGAGAGCCAGAGCATTATGCAATATCAAGTAACCCCGCATCGGCTGTTGAGTTTGGATTTGCCTCTGCTTATACATCGTTCGCAAGTGGTATCGGTTACCTCCGAACGATTGTTGGTGGAAGATCATGTGGTAAAGATAAAAAACGCCGTGCATGTCGTTTCTCCACTTGTTCCGTCCGCTGTTTCTCCTGTTGCCGCTACGGGTCTGTCGCCAAACGCGCTTTTGTAACGAATTTTTGAATTTTGAGACAGAATTGCTGAATACATTTTGAGGTTTAACAGCGGTTAAGCTGAAACATATTGAAGCAATTATGGCCAAAATTCAGAAATTGCAGTCAAAATGGCATTTGGCGACAGACCCGCTACTGCTGTGTTTGCAAACGAAGAGCGGTAGAAACATCGCGCGCGGCGGAAATTTATTGTATGGAAAATTCATCTTTGCCCTACCGCGGGATTATAGAAACAATTAGTTTGTTTTCGCTTTTTGAATATCCTCTCACCGCGAGCGAGCTTGCTTTATGGCTTAAGAGCGACCATGCGGTGAATGCGGGATATGTATACCGCGCCGCAGTGCAATTAACACAAAAAAAAGAAAGCCCGATTGGTTTTAAAAACGGCTTCTTTTTTTTGTCCTGTCATGAGGCGAGTGTGGAGCATCGCATGCAGAATTTTTTGACCCATTTGCCCAAGTTTTCCCGCGCGCGCCGCGCAGTCAGGCTTATATCTTGGATACCGTTTTTGCGCATGGCGGCAATTTGCAATACGGTGGCCATGGCAACTTCAAACCAAGAGAGTGATATTGATTTTTTTATTGTCGCGCGCGCCGGACGGCTTTGGTTGGTGCGCCTGCTCACCGCGCTCGTGTTGCAATGCGCCGGCATGCGCCGGCACGGGCGCCACATTGCAAACCGTATTTGTTTGAGTTTTTATGTGGCGGACTCCGCGCTTGGTTTGTCCGGTATCCGTTTGCCGAACGGGGATATTTATATGCTCTATTGGCCCACGCAATTGGTGTTGTTGTTTAATAAAGATGGCACTTATGAAAAGTTCGCACATGCAAACGCATGGGTGCGCGAGGATTTGCCGAATACGGATTTTGAAAATGCGTTGAGTGATACGCGCGTGGCGCGAGACGGATATATAACACGATTGGCGCGGCGTACGGGCGAGCGTGCTTTGCAAGGAGCGATAGGCGATATAGTGGAGCGCGTATGCCGTTTTATTCAGCGAGCCAAGATGTGTTACACGCCGCATGGCGCGCGGCCGGCAACAAACGCGGTGGTGATTTCTGATACCATGCTAAAATTTCATGAACGCGACAGGCGGCAGGAATTTCATGAAGCATGGCAGAGGCGCGTCAAAAGCGCGTTTGGCGACGGTCACTACGGATAATTCTTCTCAGTATGTTTTTAATGCAATCCCGTTTTTCAATCCAATGGCACTACGCGCTCGCGCTGTTATTGTTTCTGTTGCCGTGGCAGACACGATATATTCTGCATCAAACCGTGTGGCAAGATGGTGTGTGGGAGTATGGCACTATTGGCATTTACGCGACAGAGATTTTATTGTGGGGAACGGCGGTATGGTATGCAATTTCCCGCTTGCGAAAGACGAAAGAAAATACTGCGCATGCGGCGCGTGAGTTGTGCGGTGTGCGAATTTCCAATAAAGCGCGGCTGTGTTTGGGATTGTTTGCCTTATGGTTTATATATCAAATGTTTCGCGCGCAGTTTCCATGGGTAGAAGCGCAAGCGCTGATTCATATTTTGGAGGCTGTTATGGTATGGTACTTGATTACCCGCGCACGCACGCACGCGCGATTTTTGCAATGGTCTTTTTTGGCCGGTCTTGGCGCGCAGGCACTGCTTGCGCTCACACAATTTTTTACCCAGCGCGCTTTTGTGTTCCGTTGGCTTGGCATAACGGATCACCCTGCGTGGGCGGGAGGCTCCGCGGTGATTGAAACCATAAGCGGCCGGTGGTTGCGCGCCTACGGCGGGTTGCCGCACCCCAATATCTTGGGCGGGTATATGGCAGTCGGCGCGTTACTTGTTGCCGTACAAATTTTGAAAATGCCGCGTGAAAAAAATGTGCGCGACGCGTTGAGAATTACAATTTTGTTGTTATTTTTTATTGTGCTTGTTGCGGGACTCATGGTTTCTTTTTCTCGTTCCGCGATGCTGGCTCTGATATGCGGTTTGATAGTGGTAACGTGGCAGAATGTGCGTCAGCAATTATCCGGCGGATGGCGTGTCAGCGAGGCCGCGCGCAGAGTTTGGGTTATGTGGTTTTGTGTTGTTATTTCGGCAGGTTTTTTTGTCGCGTTGGTGCCGGATATTTTTTTAACGCGCGCGAGAGGAATTGCGCGGCTTGAACAACAATCAATTTCCGAACGCCTTGCGTCATACCAAGGCGCGCGTGAGGTGGCGCGCCGTGATGGATTTTTGGGAACAGGATTAGGAAATTATACCGCAATACTTTATGCATTGGATTCAACACACCCCGGATGGGAATATCAACCGGTGCACAACGCATTGGTGCTTGCGTTTCTTGAATTTGGTTTGTTTGTGAGCGTTGTTTTGATATGGATTTTATTTTCTTTTTTTCGCACGATATTTTTGGAGCGTGACTGGGGTTTTCTTGTTCCTTTGATTGTTTTGGTGATGTTTGATCATTATATTTGGTCGCTTTGGAGCGGGTTGTTGTTGAGCGCGGTTGTTTTTGCCAAAGGTAGGTTTGAGAAATTAAAGATGAATGATGTTGTATGATATATTGGAACAAGATACTATTGATAAAGAATTTGACTTTATTTAAAATGGTGGTATGATAAAAATATGTTAAGGTGAAAATTTTAATTGTTTTTAAAATACTATGCGGAAACAATTTACTGCGGTGTATCAAAAGCGCGGAAAGTGGTATCTTGGGTGGGTTGAAGAGATTCCCGGAGTGAATACGCAAGGACGCACACTCAAAGAAGTTAAAGAAAATTTACGTGAAGCGCTTTCGCTCATTTTGGAAGTAAATAAATTGTTGATGCGCCAAAAGATTCATGGAAAAGTGATTCGTGAAATAGTGGCGTTCGCATAAAGCATCCCTATGAAACGGAGGGATTTAATAAGACACATTCTTCAAAACGGATGTGTTTTTGTGCGCGAGGGAGGCAAACATAGCGTATTTTTAAACCCTCTTTTACAAAGGACTTCAACTGTGCCTCGCCATAGTGAAATCAATGATTATTTAGCAAAGAAAATTTGTACAGATTTAGGCATTCTCCCGCCTTAACTTTTAAATTACTGCAAAAAGGGGTGCGTAAGGTGGTGGCCATTGACAAAATGGCTATTTTATGCTATAGTCTATCGTTAGTTCTTTAAAATTTATTGTGTGTTAATAAGGCTGATGGACATCACATTAGTAAACTGCACCCCAAGAATTTACATATTTGTCAATCTCAACTGCCTTTCACAAAAATATTTAATCGCCATAGCTACTGCTATGCCTTTTAAATATTTTTGCTCCAAGCCAGCCGATATTGCCAAATTTGAAAATCTTAAGTGCAGTTTACTAATGTGATGTCCATAAATGAGCCAAGCAACTCCAATCCATTTTGTGTATGAGTAAATATCATACGCAGGATGGATTGGAGGTGCCTCAAGCGCATTCTTCACCCCTTTTCGTCCACTATTTGAGGCGAGAAGGTTTTTCTTTTGTCCCCGCCTTTGATGGTGGGGACAGTGGGGGGAAATATGAAGGTGTTTTCGGCTTTGTGGGTGGAGATTCCCGCCCGCCTGAAGCTTCGGGTTGCCGTGGCGGGGATTCCGTCCGTGGCGGAGGAAATTTTGAGTCTGCCGTCGGCGGAGCGCGTTGCGCTTCTGACCGCGCTTGACGCGCCGGACGCGCCAGATGCGCTGATTCGTCGGACCGCACTTGTCCGTGCGTACATCGACCAGAACCTCGGGGGAATCCCCGAGGAGCGCGCGTTGGAAGTGGAGCTCGCGGCGAGCATTAGGCTGAACACGGGCGACCTTGTGATGCTCATGGAGACCACAGAGCCGGCGGTGGTCAGGAAGACATCGGACGCGAGGCCGAATGCCAAGCAGCAGGCCGACGTGGATGATGAGACGGATACATCCGCTGTCCCCATCGCCCCGGCTACGCCCGCTGAGACCGCGGAGTGCGCGGTGCCGACCTCGCCCATCCCGAGCCCGGTCGCGGTGCCGCAACTCTTGGTGCCGCCCGTCGTCGAGAAGACGCCGCCGGTGGCCAAGAAGACGCCTGCGGACCGCGCGCGCGAGGTTTACGAAAACGCTCTCGCCGCGGCCAACGCGGACACGCCTGCGCGCAAGCCGGAACGGATCGTGCCCCGGCCGGTGGTGGCCGAGAAGTGCAATGGCGTCTCGCTTGAGGTGCACAAGCGCCTGCGCGCGGCGCATGTGGTGATGACGGTCGCCCAGCTGGACGGCCTCCTCCGCGATGGCCGGTGCTTCATCACCGGCAGGCTGTTCAACGATGGTGACAAGATCACCCTCGTGAACCACAAGCTCCTCGCCAACTACGAGTTGGTGAAAGAGTTTGGGCGGAACAACGGATGGAGCTGGATCTCCGTCCCTCTCGCCAAGGACTGCCTCGCGGACTGGGAGAACTTCTCCGCGGGTGTCCTCAAAAATGAGAAAGCGGAGGAGCGCCTCGAGATTCTCCGCGAGAGGCTGGAGAAGGAAGATGGTCGTCGCAAGGACAGCAACATCAGCGTCGACGACCGCATCAGCGCCTACTTCTGTTGCCACTTGCTCAAAGTGGCTATACTGCTTGAGTCGCGCGGCATCAAGCAGGCCGCGGACGATGAGGATCGCACGGGTCGTGCGGTCGATGAGGAGAATGCTCACGCGGTGTTGGTGGAGAGCCTGCGCACGAAGTACACCACCCGCGCGCTCATCAAGGAGAGGCAGAAGGTCATCAGCGATCGCCACGTGGAGATCAAAAAGGCCCTCGCTGAATTGGAAACCTCGCTGATAAGTGCCGAGCAGAATGGTGCTCTCCGTGAGGATTTCAAAAACGAGCGTGATCGCCTCGGCAAGGAGTTTGAGATCATCTCGGGCTTCTGGGGCGAACTGCCGGAGGAGGAGCGACCCGCCGACGCGTTCCATGTGAGGGACTCGGTGCGCAATGTGCCGAAGGTCCGTAGCCCGGGTAAGACCAAGCGCGAGAGGGAAAGTAAAAAAGGCTTCGCGCCGGCTGGCAGTGATCCTTCCACAAAGGAGACCGTCACGCCCGGGGATCGCAGTGGCGCGCGAACCGACGCGGAGAAGACCGCGGCCGACGCAAAGGCGGAGAGAAAGCTCCGTAGCGCTGCAATCCTTCAGCGGCGTAACGATGCGAACTACGGCGCGACCAAGAAGGGCGACAGCTCGGAAAAGAAAGGCAAGTCCGCCTCCAGTGGCAAAAGCGGCGATGATGCCCGCCGCGCGGCCAAGAAGGCCGTCCGCCACCATCACTAGGCCTCCCGCGCACCCCCCCCTCGCGCTCCGAGACCTCAATCGGAGCGCGAGGGGCAAGCCAATCAAACACACTCAACCGAACATCAAAAGACAGTCTAACCCCTGTCTTTTTTTATTTGGCACAGACCCTACTTATCTTGACAAACACACTTCAAAGTATTACAGTATAGAATCGTTCTTTCATATTTTCTGCTTTGGGGACTGTCACCAAATGTTATTTTGACCGCAAAAGCGCATTTGGCGACAGCCCCTTACAATGAGCGGCTGGAGGTTGTAATGAGTGCATTTTATGAGATCGATGTGGATGTGTTGTTTGGGTGGTTGATAAGTCTGCCACCAATTACCACTGTGCAAGCGCTTAAGGCCTTGCAAAGGCCATCAGATGGGAGCTATTACTGCTACCTCACCAGACAGTGGTTGCCGGAGACAGAAGTGGTGCTCGTCAACGGGCGGCTGATCATGAGCATAGAAGCAATTCAGTCTCTGCGGCAAAGCGCCCCCGAGTACCAAGTTTTCTTTACCTATCTCTTACTGGTAAACGCGCGCATGGTACTCCGCAAGTTTGAGAGACTGGATAGCAATGACTATCGCACGGTGCTTGAGAGTGTGCAGAGCCGTGCTACAAAATGTTCGCGCAGTGTCGCATTCGCCAGAGCTTTCTTTTTGTCCGAGTTGCTCATTTACCACATACTGGTGGAAGATGTCTCAGTGCTCATGGAATACAGCGCGGAAGAAGTCTCACTGCAAGACAATCCGTTTGCAGGCATGGCAACGCGTTGCTCTACAAGAGAGTCTGTGAGCACCTCTTTGAATCGCGTGTATCAAGAGATGTGCGCGCTCATGCAACGCGCGCGTTCAGGAAACATCACAACAGACGAGAAAAAGGTATATGCAGACCTGCGTCTGGAAGCAATCGCGTTGGAGCTTATCATGTATGACCACGAACATAACAAACAATAACCAACCACAGTACCACACCAATAGCTTGAAACCCGGGCTATTTTTTATTTGTTTTGAATGACCCCGTTTAGTACAGCCCCTTGACAAGAAATCCGTTTTTGATTAGAGTACCATTAGGTCGAATTTAGCACTCGTTTAAATTGAGTGCTAACACGCAAACTCATTATTAAATACGCTTATTTATTTACTTTTTTAGAGCCTATGAACGCAAAACCATTGGGCGATCATGTAATCGTCAAAGCTCTTTCTTCCAAGGAGGAAGCAACCCGCGCTGGCATTATCTTGCCTGACACGGTAGACAAAGAAAAGCCTGAACAAGGCGAGGTGGTGGCGGTTGGTCCGGGCAAAATCCTGGACAACGGCACACGCGCGCAGATGTCTGTAAAGACTGGCGACAAAGTATTATTCAAAAAATACTCGCCAGATGAATTCAAGGTCGGCAAAGATGAATTTTTAGTTTTATCCGAGAGCGACATTCTCGCTATCATTGAATAATTATACTATATGGCAAAACAACTTTTATTTGACGAACAAGCACGCAGAGCTTTGAAGCGCGGCGTGGATATGCTCGCGGACGCGGTCAAGGTAACACTTGGCCCCCGCGGACGCAATGTAGTCTTGGACAAAGGCTATGGCGCGCCAACCGTAACCAAAGACGGCGTAACCGTGGCAAAAGAAATTGATCTTCCTGATAAGTTTGAAAATATCGGCGCGTCACTCGTGAAAGAAGTGGCGTCCAAAACCAATGATGTCGCGGGAGACGGCACCACCACTGCCACCGTGCTCGCGCAGTCTATAATCCATGAGGGATTAAAGAATGTGGCCGCCGGCGCAAACCCATTAGCGATCAAACGCGGGATTGAAAAAGGCGTGGAGGCATTGGTGAATGAATTGAAAAACAACATTTCCACTCCGGTGTCAGGAGAGGCTATCACGCAAGTTGCCTCCATTTCCGCCAACGACGCGGAAATAGGCGCTACCATTGCCAAAGCAATGAAAGAAGTGGGAGAAAACGGCGTGATTACCGTGGAAGAGTCTCAATCATTTGGGATTGAAACAGAGGTGGTCAAAGGCATGCGGTTTGATAAGGGCTATGTATCGCCTTATATGATTACCAACGCGGACCGCATGGAAGCAGAATATTCCGACCCGCGCATTTTGATTACCGACAAAAAAATCGCTTCTCTGGAAGACATCTTGCCGGTGTTAGAAAAGGTGGCGGGCACAGGCCGCAAAGAATTGGTGATTATTGCGGATGAAGTGGAAGGCGCGGCATTGGCAACCTTTGTGGTCAATAAATTGCGCGGCACCTTTAATGTGCTTGCGGTGAAAGCCCCCGGTTTTGGAGACCGACGCAAAGAAATGTTGCAAGACATCGCGGTGTTAACCGGCGGACGCGTGATTTCCGAAGAAGTGGGTTTGAAGCTTGAAAGTGCTACTTTGGAAGATTTGGGAAGCGCGAGCAAAATTGTCGCCACCAAAGATTACACCACTATCGTGGGCGGCAAGGGCGATGAAAAATCTGTTAAGGATCGCGTGGCGCAGATTAAAGTATTATTGGAAAACACTGACAGCGAATTTGATCGCGAGAAATTGCAAGAACGGTTGGCAAAGCTTGCCGGCGGCGTAGGCGTTATCAAAGTTGGCGCCGCCACCGAGGTTGAAATGAAAGAAAAAAAGCATCGCATAGAAGACGCGGTGTCTGCCACCAAAGCGGCTGTGGAAGAGGGAATTGTGCCCGGGGGAGGCGTGGCATTGCTCCGCGCGCGCGCGGCGCTGGACAGCGTGCAAGTGAACGGCGAAGAGAAAATTGGTTTGAATATCTTGCGCCGCGCCCTTGAAGAGCCTACACGCCAAATCGCGGTAAACGCGGGCAAAGACGGTTCGGTGGTTATTGAAGAAGTGCGCAAGCTGACCGGCAATATGGGCTACAACGCGGAGGCTGACCGCTATGAGGATATGGTAAAAGCAGGTATTGTGGACCCTACCAAGGTAACCCGCAGTGCGGTGCAAAATGCAGCTTCTATTGCGGCAATGATGCTCACCACGGAAGCGGTGATTACCGACATTCCGGAAAAGAAAGAGCCAATACAAGGAGGCGGAGGCGGTATGGGAATGGATGGCATGGGCGGAATGGGCGGCATGTATTAGTTGAAAAAACGCTCACGATATTGAGCGCGTAAAATCCCCTGCGTGCCACGCAGGGGATTTTTAGTTTTTGGATGTATTATTTATGACATAACTGCTTACTATTGACTTTTGTCTACTTTGTGATACAATAAATTCAGATTTTAACTATGGCGCGTACAATTCTTAAGAAAAAAATTTATCAGTACACTGCTGTTTTTGAACCTGACCAAGAGTCTGGAGGTTATACAGTGTCAATTCCAAATCTTCCTGGCTGTATTTCTGAGGGGGAAACATTTGAGGAAGCTTTCAAAAATATTCAAGAAGCGACAGGTTTGTATTTAGATGTTATGAAAGAAGAGAAGAAGAATATACCATTGTATGATCAGGGAGTGATAATTGCCCCCATTCGCGTGGCCGCTTAATCAGATGTCAAAATTACCTGCTTTGAAGCCCAAACAAGTTATAAGAGCCCTAGAAAAAGCGGGCTTTTGTTTTATCAGACAAAAAGGGAGTCATAGAATTTACATAAAAGATGATGTTGGTATTACGATTCCATTCCACAATAAAGATTTGAAAAAAGGGACGTTATTTCACATTATTAAACAATCGGGCCTAACCGTAGAAAAATTTTTGGATTTTATATAAATGGGGACGCACGAGTGCGTATTGACAATGATTGCAATATAAATTATACTAAGTATATACTTTGTTATAATTTAGGACCTACGCATTTGGCCAATTTCTTCGTCAAAGCCTGCGCTTCTCGCTCGTCGTAGGTATACTACGATTTGCTCCGATGCTCTGCTTTTCCTCGAACTTGTCTCAAATGCGTAGGTCCTATAATTTATAATTTTATGAAAACGGCTTTACTGACGGTTAAAATTGATCCAAAAGTAAAACGAAAGGCGCATGCGGTTGCCGAGGCTTTGGGCATGAGTTTGGGAACGCTTGTGAGTGTTCAGCTTAACGAATTTATCCGTACCAAAACTGTGCACGCGAGCCTTTCCGGGAAGTGTCCTTCTCATTACCTTCTTAAGGCGCTCAAGGAGTCGGCGGCAGATGTAAAAGCAGGCCGTGTTTCTCCTCAATTTGATAATGCAACCGATGCAATAAAATGGCTTACTGCTCGTAAGAAGACGTATGTTCGTTAGATTTTCACGGAGTTTTTCAAAACAATTTGATCGTGCTCCATCATACATTAGAGGAGCATTCAACGGACGCTTGGATTTGTTTATTAAAAATCCTTTTCATCCGCTTCTTAAAAATCACAAATTGAATGGAACGCTGGAAAAATATAGCAGTATCAACATTACCGGCGATTGGCGCGCATTGTTTTGTGAGATTGAAAAAGGAAATGGTGTGCGATTTGAAATGCTTGGTACGCATAGTGAATTATATTCATAAAAAATATGTCAGAACTTACTTCTAAATTGCAAGCCCTCCAGACGCGCGTGAGCGACGCCGGGAGGTTACTTTGACCTTCCTCATCTAAAAACAGAAGCACGTGCGCTTGAGATTGAAATGGCGGATCAAACATTTTGGAATGACCAGCAGAACTCCAAAGAAGTTGCGGCGCGGCACAGCATGCTGGTAAAAGAAGTTGAGGGTTGGGAACAATTAAAAAAACAAGTTGATGATCTTCTGGAAATGGCGGAGTTGGACGCGCGCGACCAGACGGTGAATCTCACAGAAGATATTACGGAACAATATAATGCGGCACTTAAGCAGTATGAACAGCTTGAGTTTTTTTTGTTGCTCTCGGGCGCGCATGACGCGCGTAATGTGATTATGAGCATTCATGCGGGTACGGGCGGCACGGACGCGCAAGACTGGGCGGAAATGCTTATGCGCATGTATTTGCGTTACGCGGAAAAAAAGGGGTGGGGTGTTGAGGTGGTTGATGAGAGCAAAGGGCAAGAAGCAGGCATCAAAAGCGCCACGCTCATTATCCGCGGACCGTATGCGTATGGGTATTTGAAATCGGAGCATGGTGTGCATCGGCTGGTGCGCATTTCGCCGTTTGACGCGGAGAAAATGCGCCACACTTCTTTTGCGTTGGTGGATGTTTTGCCGGAATTGGATGAAACCGCGCGGGTTGAAATCAAGCCGGAAGATTTGCGCGTTGATACGTTTATGTCCGGCGGGCATGGCGGGCAGTCGGTGAACACCACGTATAGCGCGGTGAGGCTGGTACATATTCCAACCGGCATTACCGTGCAGTGCCAAAACGAGCGTTCGCAAACGCAGAATAAAGAAACCGCGTTGAAGATTTTGAAATCAAAATTGCGGGTGCGCGCGGAAGAAGAGGCGCGCACGGAGCGCAAAGAATTGCGCGGAGAATATCATGAGGCCGCGTGGGGCAATCAGGCGCGTTCGTATGTGATTCATCCGTATCATTTATTGAAAGATCATCGCACGGGATATGAGAGCGCCGAGCCGGAGAAGGCGCTTGAGGGGGATTTGGATGAAGTGGTGGAGAGTTACTTGCGATGGTTGAAGAAGAAATAGATTACTTTGAATTACGAAATGTCTCTCCTCGGCAATACCATCTCGGGGCACGCATAAAATCTCTGAAGGATTTTTGCTCCAGCTCGTCGCCGTCGCGACTCCGCAGTCCCCTCAATGGTATTGCCTCAACGACATTTCATAATTCAAAATACTTATGACTATGAATGTAAATCAAAAACAATCTTCAACCGCGCAAGCAGTGGAGGTTTTGAAAAAGGGAGGGGTTGCGGTGTACCCCACCGAGACAGCGTATGGGTTGGGAGCGGACGCGGCCAATGCGCGCGCAGTGGAGCGGATTTTTGAAATCAAAGGCCGCGCGCCCGCAAAAAGCGTTTTGCTTTTGATGAAAGATGTTTCCATGGTAAAGCGTTACGCGCTGGTGAGCGCGGAGGAATTATCACTCATGAAAACGTATTGGCCTGGCGCGCTCACTATCGTCTTGCGCGTTAAACCGGGGATGCGTCCCAAACTGGCACAAGGAGTGGTGGCAAAAGACGGCTCTATTGCGGTGCGCGTTTCAAGCAACCCTGTGGCGAGCGCGTTGGTAAAAGGCTTGAGCAAGCCGCTTGTTTCTACCTCGGCAAATCGCGCGAGCGGCGCCAACACCTACAGCGTGGCGGGCGTGAAAAAGCAATTAGGCGCGTCTTTGCGCGCGGCGCGGTTTCCTTATTATATATATGACGCGGGCGCAATCCCTCGCCGCAAAGTTTCTACTATTGTGCGTCTTCACAAAGGAGGGGTTGAGGTGCTGCGGCGGGGGGAGATAATTTTGTAGGAGGGTTTGTTGTAGAATGCCGTTGAGGTAATAACTTTGCGGGGACTACGAGCCGCGACGGCGGCGAGTCTGAGCAAAAATTCAACAGAATTTTTGCGTGCCCCTGGAAGTTATTACTTTGAAAGGCATTGATTAAAATGAGTTTTTTTATGCTCACCAATATAACAACAATCAAACAAATTTGCGCGAGGCATCGCCTCAAACCCGATAAAAATTTTGGGCAGAATTTTTTAATTGATGAAACCGTACTGCAAGATATCGTGGACGCGGTGGAGATTCAAAAAACTGATACGATTATAGAAATCGGCGCCGGCGTTGGAACGCTCACGAGCGAGCTTGCAAAACGAGCGGGACGGGTCTACGCGTTTGAAGTTGATGAGCGTTTGTATCCGGTATTGCAAGAAACAACGCCCCAAAAAAATGTAGAAATCATTAGAGAAAACATTTTGCAATCGCGCGCGCGATTGGAGCAAATTATTTTGTCAGCTGGCCGCGCGCAACGCTCTCTTGGTAATGACGCTCGGCGCTTGGTTGGAAATTATAAAATTGTCGCGAATATTCCGTACAGCATCACCGGAATTCTTTTGCGTTTGTTTACCGAGCTTGTTCCGCCGCCAGAGCGCGCAGTGCTTATGGTTCAAAAAGAAGTGGCAGAACGCGCTACCGCGCGGCGCGGGAAAATGAGCATGTTCTCTGTCGCCGTGCAGTATTATACGGTTCCAGAGCTCATACGCACGGTTCCGAGAAGCGCTTTTTATCCCGCGCCCAAGGTGGACAGCGCGGTGCTTGCGTGGCGTCCGCGCAGAATTTATAATCCTCAAACAGACGAACCTTTTTTCCGTCTCGTGCGCGCGGGGTTTACACACCCGCGCAAGATGCTGAAAAACAACCTCGCTTCAGCTTGGAAAGACAGGTTTGACGCGTTAAAAATCACTCAAATTTTATCTGCCGCACACATTCCAGAGCACGCGCGGCCGGGAGATCTAACGGTGGATGATTGGTTACGTTTCTCCACTGGTGTAAACCCTTTCAAAGTTGTGCTATAATACCCTACATGGAATATGGAGGATTACAGAAACTGACGACCAAAGAAAAAGTGGGTTTTTTTGCCTTCTTAATTTTTGCGTGCGCCACGATTATTTTTGGTTTTAGGGGCATTGGCAATGCCATTAAAAATCCGTTTGCCAAGAACTTTGCGCCTCCCACCCCGACCACGGAAGAACTGCAAAAAAAACAGTTGGCGGAGCTCAAAACAAAAGACACAGACAAAGACGGGCTCTCTGATTATGATGAAATATATGTATATAACACCAGCCCCTATTTGGCGGACACAGACAGTGATGGCGCAAGTGATAAAGATGAGATTTTGAAAGGCACAGACCCTAATTGTCCCAAAGGCGCCGTCTGTCTTGGTTTTGGCGGAGCGTTCGCGCAAGGGACCGGAACACAAGGAACGGTGAATCCTCCTTTGCAGATTTCCACCACCGGACAAGTGCTTTTGAGCAGTTTGTTGAGTACCAATCCGGACCCAAAAACTTTGCGCGCGGTGTTGATTCAAAATGGCGTTAATAAAGAGGTGGTTAATGGGTTAGATGATCAAGCGCTGATGGCGCTTGCTCAAAAAGCCGCGGGAGGAGAGCGTGTGCCTGGTGGCGCGGCGGCAGAATTTGGCGGGGCGAGCACGGGTGCCGACACATCTGAAAAGATTAATGCCGCGTCGCGCCCGCCTACTGACGCAGAGCAGATACGAGCGCTTCTGCGCGCGCAAGGAGTGAGCGAAGAACAGTTGAAAAAAATTGATGACGCGACGCTTTTGCAGGCGTATAAAGAAGTTCTCAATCCAGGCACTCAATCTACCTCAACGAAACTATGAATTACGAAATATCTTTTTGAGGCAACAACTTCTCGGGGCACGCGAAAATTCTGTTGAATTTTCGCTCAATACGCGCGCCGTCGCGCTCCGTAGTCCCCTCGAAGTTATTACCTCAACGACATTTCGTAATGCATAACAACAGGATTATTTATGAAAAATATCTATTCAAAATCACGCGGCGTTCTAATGGGAGTGTTGGTATTGGCGATGATTGCGAGCGGTGTATTTTTTAGAGCGCGTCCCGCGTTGGCAATACCGGTGGAAGTGCTCGCTGATGTTGATAAAACAATGAATCAGATCAAAGGAGGAGCTTTTGCCGGCGCGTTTTTGAGCGGCATGCAATATTTTATCAATAAAATCGCGTATGACTCCGCGGTGTGGCTTGCCTCCGGCGGCAAAGGCCAGAAACCGCTTCTGTTTTCTGAACCCGGGAAATATTTTGGCGATGTGGCAAAGGACGCAGCGGGAGAGGCGCTGGCAAATTTGAATAATCTTGATTTTCTTAAAAAAGCAGGTATCAATTTGTGTATGCCGCCGGATATTAACTTGCGCGCGCGCATCAAATTGGATATTGCCAATGGCATATTTGGAGAATCAACCAATGCCCCTGTTTCTAAGTGTCGTTGGGACGATATCGCGAAAGCGTATGAAAAAATTGGAGAGCCGGGGTATTGGAGCAAAGTAGGCATCGCGTTTGAGCCCGGGCAAAATGATTTGTCCGTGTATATGGCGGCAAATAACGCGATCAAAGAATATTCGCTTAAAAAAGAGCGTGCGGCGCGGGATGACGCGGCGCACAAAGGAGATACGCTAACACCAGTGGATCCTGTTACGGGAAAACCGACTGTTTCAAAAGAAGTAGCAAAAACAGAAGCCGCGAACTCTGCTCCGTCTGAATCAGCAAAAAAAACAGAAGCGCAGGCAAACGCGCTCACGCCAAGCATATTAGACGGCACATGGGGCGCGCTTATTTTGGGCGCAAAAACCTTTACCAACACGCTTGCCTCACAATTGATGCAGAGGCTTACCACGCGCGGATTTTTTAGCGGTTTGGAAGGCGTGTGTTATTTGACTAACAATCAACAAAAATTTTGTCCGCAAAATAGCGGTTCGGCAACCGAGCAGGGGTCGTTTGGCGGCAAGACAACCGCCGCGCTTGCATTTGCGGATTTGCTCACTCCAAAAATTTATACCGTCAATGATTATGACGGCACGCTCATGGCCGAGCTTGGCGCGTGCGACGCCGCGCATCGCGGTTTGTATAGTTGCGCCGCGGACGGGAGCTTGCTTGCGGCGGTTAGTCAGGCAAAATCAGGGAAAATCTTAACGGTTCAACAAGCCATTGACCAAGGGTATCTGCATAAAGACTGGCAACTAATGCCCCCGGGTAATCAGGCGGATAATCAAGATCCGTATTGTTTTTCGCGCGCGTATTGTTACAGTAATTTAATAAAATTGCGTCAAGTAAATATACTGCCGGTTGGGTGGGAGTTGGCGGCGCAAAAGAGTAATTTCAAACAACCCTATACGCTTGATTTTTTTGTAAAAAACTTTAACAACAAAAATACCATAGCATTTCATTTGATTGATCCAAATTGGCTTATCAAATTGCCGCCCACGCAGTGCAAGGCGCGCGTGTTTGGACAGTTTTTGGCGTCTGCGGGCACCGCGGATCGCGCGGAATATTGCGCTGATGTGGCAACCTGTGTCAATGAAGATGAGAACGGCAATTGTTCAAGCGGGCAATATGGGTATTGCAGGCAGACCAAAAATATCTGGCACTTGGGCGGGGAGACATGCCCGGCGCAATTTAACACCTGTACCGCGCTGGTCAGCCGCGCCGGGGAGGCAACCGCGTATGTGGCTAATACTATCAACAAAGGTGTATGCGACGCGTCAAACGTGGGATGCCGCGCGTATAGCAACACGCAAAAATTTGCCGGCGTGGCACAAGGGGATTGGGAGTGGCAAGACGGCAATGCGCAACTTGCGTACTTTAATAAAGACGCGCAGAGTTGTTCCGCGGACGCAGAAGGATGCACGCGCTTTATACGGCAAACAGAATCCGTGCGTGGGGCTGATTTGAATCTGCGCAAAGCGCCTGATTATTATAAATGTTACGCGGGGAACGCAACACCGCCTGGCACGCAGTCAGGCATATTTACCGGCGTTACCTTTAGTTCATCTACTCTCGCGTGGCCAGCGAATCATACAGATCTGGTCAAACTGGAAAATTCTTTGAGCGCGGAAGAAAAACAGCAATGCGGCCGTTTCGCGCAAGTGTGCGCGGCGGAAGAAAATGGATGCGAGGCCTACGCGCCGGCAAACGGGGACCCGCAAATAACGGGCAATCTTTCGGCCTCGGATTTATGCCCGCAAGAATGTGTTGGGTATGAAAGTTTTATTCAGCAGTCTTCATTTTTTGAACCAGTGACGGCCGCGGAGCCGCAGAAATATTTTATTCCTTCCACGGGCGAGAGCTGTAACGCGGACAACGCGGGGTGCGACGAGTTTGTAAACATTGAAAAAGGCGGCGAGCAGAAATCATTTTTTACCGAACTGCATTTGTGCAGTAAAAATCCGGCAGACGGCGCAACCTATTATACATGGGAAGGGTCAGACACCACTGGGTATCAGTTGAAGTCCTATGTGTTGAAAAAAGATGCGAGCATTGCGGCAAAAGTCGATGCCAATATAATAGGAGATGGAAAAGGGGAAGTTCCCGCGTATTTGGGTTCTGAAAATTCAAGTACACTTTCTGATTACGCTCAGCGGTGTAATAAAGACGCGTACGCGAACCGTTTGACTGATAAAAATTTTGACACCGACTGTAGAGAGTTTTATGACAAAGACGGGCATATTTCTTATCGCTTATGGAGCAAGACCATTACCGTTGACCCGCAGGGTTGTCAGAAGTTGCGCAAGTCCGTGAGTTTTGGCGCCAATACCACGGAGCGCGCAAAGACTTGCGCGGAAACCTATGGCACATGGGAAGTAACCACCAACACCTGTGTGTATTTGGCGATTCCGAGCGAGGCAAACACCTGTTCAGCGCAGTTTAACGGGTGCCGCGCGTATAAAGGCAACGGCGGCAATAATTATCAGATTATTGATACAAGCACTTTTGAACAAGCGACCCTCGCCCCATGGAGCGGCGGCATTTTGAGCGCGGAATCAACCACGCAGGGCGGACACTCGGTAAAGATTGCAAAAAAAGCGAAAGAAAAAGTTTTGGAGCGCGTGTTTGCAAGCTCTACGGCGCAAAAAGGCACCACCTATCTGGTGAGTTTCTGGGCAAAAGGCACTGCGGGCAAAGAATTGAAAGTCGGGTTGTATCAAGGCGGGAGCGCGGATGGAAACACAGCAAACATAGAAAATAAATTCGCGCTTTCAAATAATTGGGGTGTGTACACCGCGGGGCCGTTTACGGTGAACTGGGACAAAGATGACGTAACACTCGCGTTTAAGCCTTCAGACCAATCCAGCGATGTGTTTGTTGATACCATAAGTGTGCGCAAAATGCAGGATATGGTATATTTGATGCGCAATTCTTGGGATACGCCGGCAAGCTGTGATAATCCGCTTACGGATTCCGCGGGATTGAGCGCGGGCGGCACGGCGGACGCGCCGGAGCGCACGGTGCCACAGGCAATGCTTGGATGCGCGGCGTACACAGACCGCGCGGGCAAAGGGGTGTCTGCCAAGTCATTTACCAACATCTGCCGCGCGGAAGCAGTGGGGTGCGAGGAGGTTAAGGATACGCATAATACACAAAGTGATGCTCCGCTTTATAGCAATGCCATTTGCTGGTTGCCAAAACAAGGGATAGGTAAAACTTTTTTTGATTCTGCTAAAATTGCATTTCCTTCAAGTACTCCTAGCGTTCCAATAGAAATCCAAAGTGCAAATTATACAAATTTGGGAATGCCATGCAAAGACGCGGCAGACGAGACGCTTTGTATCATTCAGCCGGGCGCGGAATTTTGCAGGTTTAATTGGTCTAAAGGATCTTTACCAACAGATGGCGCAAAAACCACTGCAGTTTTCAAATATAATGGCACAACACTCAAGACAGATGAGGATGAAAAATTTGTGATTAAAACAGACGGACAAACGCAAAAAACAGGAGGTTATGCGACTGTGTATCTGGTCAACGACTCCGCGTATTATTGCGCGCAGGATGCGCTTGGATGCGCCGCGTTTGGGCAACGCTCGTGGGTTGCCACCTCTACTCTGGCGGCGGCTGGCGGTGTGCAGGCTGATTATGCTACCACTTACATTAAA
>JACRFU010000015.1 GCA_016212585.1 Candidatus Magasanikiibacteriota bacterium
ACCAGAGAATCCAAGTCCGGGCTCTTGCCGAAGCAGAAGAGCACCTTGTGCGGATTTCCCCGATCCACGACCTCAAGAGAATCAGGAATAAATAATAAAAGCACCGCGACCAATGCCAGGTCGGCGGTTTTGTAGTAATTGGTTTCCATATTGTGGCATTTTCATTGTCATTAACTTTCCTCTCACACGTATTAATTATTGCAATTGAGTCGCGCCTCTTTACATACTCTCTAAGAAAATTTGGGACACAAAAAAGACGACTGTTTTAGTCGCTTTCAAAAAAGTTATCAAGAAGGGTCGGAAGAGTACCAGCAGTTTTATTCCTTTTTCAAAATTACGCCGGGATAAATCCGGTATCCGGAGTCTCGGTATCCCTCCATGATTTTAAAGATGCCGAGTTCTTTATGTGCAATCCGATTCATGGCATCGACTGCGCTTTCAAGTGATTTTCTAGATGCAAAACCACAGATTTCTATCAGAGTTTCAGTCGGCACATAGGCTTTTTGAGCAATCAATGTCCGGATCATCTTGTCCCGGTAACTATTCACTTCCACACGATAGCAGTGATCGACTTTAGGCTCGCAATACAGCTCGTTGTCAGCCGTGAAAAAGACCACTGTTTTGTTTTTGACCGGTTGCACCGGCGTGGTTACTTTTTCAAACCAATAATCCACTACATCCTTGGCAATCTTTTTTCTTTCGTTTTTGTTTTGTTTCTCGTATTCCTGTATGCCAGACAAAATCCTTTCAGTCTTGGCTAGATGCTTCTTGTATTCCTGTTGAGTTTGTTGTAACTCATTGCTCAATGTCTTTATGACCCCCGTCGCTTCCGTCAGAGCCAACACCAGCCCGGCATTATCAAAAGCATTCCGGACCGCATCCTTCGTCTCGACAATATCAAATTTGTAGCAGGTCTCCATCGAGACCATTGTCATTTTCATAATCATTGTCAGTTAAACAAAAGGGCTCGCGATCCGTTATCACAAAAAAGTGACGTTAGATCGCGAGCCCTTGAACTCGGAATGCCTTTCAGGTTGCCTCGTGAGGCGCTTATTTAACTGTTGGATTTATTTTACCACTTTTGGCTATATTGCCATAGTGCGCCTTGTGCAGAAAGTCTCACCCGGCAACTTGGAACTGGGAAATCCCCAATAAGCATAGTATTCATGCTGTACTATGCGAAAAAGGGACTTTTTGCATAGTACAGTGATGCAAATTACGATTTGTGAACTGGTGGTGCCCAATTATGGGTACTTTTGGGAGGCTTTTCCGTAATGATACAAAAGTGTCATATTGCGGAAATGCGCGCCTACAGACCCTTGCGTTTATTTTGAATATAGCATATAATGTACTGGAAGAGACCTTTAAGGTACCCTTCAGTCTACATATGGATAATAAACCAGTCAAAGGTGAATATTTGGAGGTTTTATTGAGATCTCCCAAAACCGTCTTTTCTACTAAAGACGTTGCTTTGTTGTGGGGCGAAGAGAAGGAGCAGACGGTTAGTGGACGATTAAAAAAATATGTTAAAGCTGGGAAGTTAGTTAGGGCCCACCGCGGCATCTATGCCAAAGACAAAAACTATAATCGCTTTGAGTTAGCGACTCGCATTTACACTCCCTCATACATAAGCTTTGAGACCGTATTGACTCGGACCGGTATTAATTTTCAGTACTACGGCAATATTTTTGTTGCCACGTATGTTACGAGAGAAATTGAAGCCGATGGTCAAAAGATTTCATTCGTTCGTATGAAAGATTATGTGTTGAGTAATACTACTGGTATCGAACACACAGAAGGCATCGCCACTGCAACAAAAGAGCGTGCTTTTTTAGATCGCATTTATATCAGCAAAGATTATCACTTCGATAATATAGACATATTGGATTGGAACAAGGTTTTTGAAATCTTGCCTATCTACCACAATAAACGCATGGAGAAAAAGGTTAAAATATATTTTGAACATTATAAAAGCACTCAGCCTAATAAAACCGAAAACGTATGACACTAGACTACTCAAAACATAAAAATATATTACTTCAGATTTTGAAGGATATTTATTCTGATACTTCGATTGCCACTCACTTGGGTTTTAAGGGCGGTACCGCGGCTCTCTTGTTCTATGATTTGAACCGCGACTCGATTGATTTGGATTTTGATTTGTTGGACGAAAGCAAAGAAGCCGAAGTATTTGAAAAAATTAATAAAATCGCAGAAAGTTACGGAACAATTATTGATTCCCGCATAAAACACTTTAATCTTTTAAATGTTATCTCATACGCACCGGGAGCACAGAAAATAAAAGTTGAGGTAAACCGAAGGAATTTTGGCTCTAAGTATGAGCTCCGGACTCTACTCGGCATCTCTATGCTTGTGATGATCCGGGAGGATATGTTTGCCCACAAACTTATGGCTATGCATGAACGGGTTGGCAAAACGAGCCGTGATATTTACGACGTTTGGTTTTTCCTTAAAAATAATTGGCCGATCAACAAGGAGATTGTTGAACAGCGTTCCGAAGTGTCTTTCAAAGAGCTTTTGCAAAAATCCGTTGAGCAACTAGAGAAGATGGATAACAAGCATATCCTTGATGGCTTGGGTGACTTTCTTACCGAGCCTCAAAAAGATTGGGCCCGGGCAAAGCTCCGGACTGAGACCATCTTCCTTTTAAAGGCTCGAATGGAAAGCGAAAAATAAACTTATATGCCAAAGGAAATCGCCAACAAAACCAAAGGAGAGACTTACTACAAATGCACTCATTGCGGAGATGAGATTTTTTGGAATACCCATAAAAAACTTACACATTGTAATTGTAAGAGAATTTTTGTTGATGGTTGCGAGGATTACGTCCGGGTTGGTGGTAACGAGGGAGACTATAAGGTGATCAAAAAATAAATTTATGCAAAAACAACCTAAAAAATCAAACGGTGCGAATGTCGGCTTTGAGGAGACACTCTGGTCTGCCGCTGACAAGATGCGCAACAACATGGACCCGGCCGAGTATAAACATGTGGTGCTTGGTTTGATATTCCTCAAATATATTTCTGACTCTTTCGAAGAAGTCTATGAAGCGATCAAGGCTGATGCCGACTATTACGAAGACCAAGAGGAAGACAAAGATGCCTATCTTGCTGAGGGTGTGTTTTGGGTACCGCAGGAGGCACGATGGGAATTTCTAAAATCCAACGCCAAGAAGCCGGAGATCGGCAAACTGCTCGATGATGCGATGATCTCTATTGAAAAGGACAACCCAAGTCTCAAGGGTGTTTTGGCTAAAAACTATGCTCGTCCTGATCTTGATAAAGTTCGGCTTGGCGAGCTGATCGATCTAGTCAGTACGATTGGCCTTGGTGATAAAGAAAGTCGAAGTAAAGACGTGCTCGGCCGTGTGTATGAATATTTCCTCGGCCGATTCGCTTCAGCTGAAGGCAAAGGTGGCGGTGAGTTCTTTACTCCCCAGTCAGTGGTGAAGCTCTTGGTTGAAATGCTTGAGCCATACAAAGGCCGTATCTACGATCCATGTTGTGGCTCTGGCGGTATGTTTGTGCAAAGCGAGAAGTTCGTGGAAGCTCACGGCGGTAATACGCATGACTTGGCTATCTACGGTCAGGAATCAAACCCGACCACATGGAGACTTTGCAAAATGAATCTCGCCATTCGTGGCATCGATGGCAACTTGGGACCGCAAAACGCCGACACTTTTCATAATGATCTGCATAAAGACTTGAAAGCAGATTTTATTCTCGCCAACCCACCGTTCAACATCAGTGATTGGGGTGGTGAACGACTCAAAGACGATGTGCGCTGGAAGTACGGCGTGCCACCGGCCGGTAATGCCAACTACGGCTGGATCGAACACATGATACATCATCTCGCACCTACAGGTATCGCCGGTTTTGTCCTGGCTAACGGATCGCTTTCGTCCAACACTTCCGGTGAGGGTGAGATTAGGAAAAAGCTTATCAAAGCCGGATTGGTTGACTGCATTGTAACTTTACCGGATAAATTATTTTACACAGTACCAATAGCTCCATGCTTGTGGTTTGTATCGAGAGATCGTTATGATCATAAATTTAGAAATAGACACGATGAGATATTATTCATAGACGCAAGAAATATTGGGAGCTTGGTTAGTAGTAGAAATAGAGAGTTAATCGACGAAGATATTCAAAAAATTGCTAATGTATACCACGCATGGCGTACCATTGATGGTAAATATAGGGATATAAAAGGTTTCTGCAAGGCGGCCAAGATAACTGATGTCGAAAAATCAGGTTATGCATTAACCCCAAGTCGTTATGTCGGCACAGAAGAAAGTACGGCAGACCAAGAAAGTTTCGGAGATAAAATCAAAAAAGCTTACGATTTTAGTAACGAACATTTTTCAAAAATTAACGAACTTGAAACAGAGGTACAAAAGAGTCTCTCTAAAATGGGGTATAAAACTTTCGCTGGTATAAAATTTTCCGTTACACAGAACAGCATACTAGAAATGTTTATACAAGAAATTTATAAATATTGGTTTGTTGAATTTGAATTTCCTAACCGTGAAGGCAAACCATACAAGTCAGCAGGTGGACAAATGAAAGATTCAGAGGTGGGTGCAATACCCTCAGAATGGCAGGTCGGTAAGCTTGGAAATGTGATACAGAACTTTGATTCTAAAAGGGTTCCTTTGTCAGGTAGGGAGAGGAAACCGGGCTCGTATCCTTATTACGGAGCAACATCCATCATGGATTATGTAGAAAATTATATTTTTGATGGTACATATGTTTTGCTAGGTGAAGATGGCTCAGTAGTTAAAGAAAACGGAAAACCTTTCGTGCAATATGTAACAGGTAAAATCTGGGTAAATAATCACGCCCACGTAATTCAAGGTAAGAATGGTTTTTCAACGGAATATATCAAAATCTTCCTAGATCAGGTTGATATTCTACCGTTTGTCACTGGTGCTGTTCAGCTCAAGATAAATCAGTCGAATATGAATAATATTCCTATAGTAGTTCCGGATCAGGATACTCTTGCTAAGTTCAATCACGTGGCTTCACTAATTTTTGGAATGATTGTAGAGAATGACAACCAAGCAAAATTATGGAAACAGCAGAACTAAAATTTATTGAGTCATTACAGAAAGATATCGAGGAAATTACCGGCGATATCTCGGATTTGATGTGGGATCGGAAGATGTATACTGAATTTGTAGAGATGGTGAATGGTAATCCGAAAATCAATAAGCCGAACGCCTTTTATGATTTCGTAAAGACTGGTTATGTTTCTCATATCGTCCTTGGTATCTGCAGACAGATCGATAAAGACGAGAAAGCATTGAGTTTAATGAATCTACTCAATCGGATTTTTAATAACGTTGAGAAAATTACCAAAGAATGGTTTGCCTCTCAATACAATAAATCACCAGTTCTCACCGAAGAGACCGGTCGTGCTCACTTTAAGGAACATTTTGGAGAGTTGGACTTCATTGATCCGGCCATAGTTCATGCGGATATCGGTAAGCTTATTTTCTATAGCAAGGAAATAAAAAAGTATCGAGATAAGCGAATTGCTCACGTGGACAAAGGCGTTGTCACATTCGATAAAGATTTCAGCTTCGTCACTCTTGATAAGGCGATCGAAATAATCGAGGAGCTGGGTAAAAAATATTATCTACTTCTGCATCAGGCCGGTTACGGTGGTCTTTTGCCCGTTGATCACACGGACTATCAAGAAGTTTTTTATGAGCCGTGGCTGATTAAGGCACATTAAATTTATGGAAGATTTTATCAACAAATGGCAAACATTGATCGGTAGTGCACTCGGCCCTTTTCTGGCTGTCATTCTTTCAGCAATTGGTTTCTGGATTAAATCGGCCATCGAAGAGAAGAAAGAGCGCAAGGAATTTTTGCGAAGGATTGAGATAAGTGTCACTCGAAGTTTGGACGACACATATAAAACACGACAAAAACTTCAGTTTTTTGTTTCAAGATTACGCACTCTAATAACTGAGATAAGGGCGGTGGCAGACCCTCGTCATTTTTCCCTCGAGAGCATAAATTTCCCAACAATGAGGGACACTTATCGAGATATAGAAGCACCGAATTTTAAGGTTAAAAGCTACTACTTGCATAATAAGCTTTTGTGGGTTGACGCCGGAATAAAGGAAACAGGCGAAACTGTTGCTAGTCTTAAAAGTGACTTTGCAGAACTACAGAGAAAAAATGAACTGCATATTATTTTGATGAGGCAAAATCAAACTCCCAATGCTAACCTGCAACGCACAGACTATGCTGATAGCTTGGAATCATTTGCTAACGCGATAGACGATTTTGTGAGCAGATTTATAAAACAAGGCATTGAGATAATGACCCAAGTTAAAATTTATAACGATCATTTGCGTAAAAAACACGGCAGCTGGTTTTTATGGAAACACGAGAGCACAAAATATAAATATTTCCGCAATAAAGACGCTCAGAAAGCATTTGCAAGAAATCTGGACTCCTTGGATCGTATCGATAAAATAATCCAAAAGGAGGTCGAGTCATCAATAGCAGAGGCCGAGACGCGCGCTCGAACACTAGCACAAGAACGCACATAAATTTATGACTAACTATAAATACACAGAATCAGATTTGGAAAATGCAGTACTTGAGTGGCTCGAGGAGCTAGGCTATTCCATTGCGTTTGGACCGGATATTGCATCCGATGGCGAATCACCAGAGCGTGAGTCATACAAGGATATTGTTTTGGTTGGCCGTTTGCGTACCGCAATAGCTCGGATCAATCCGTCTATTCCGCAGGAGGCACAGGAAGATGCGATCAAGAAAATCATCAGCGTGGCATATTCCAGCCCAAATCTTTTGATTGCTAACCACGCATTTCACCAAATGCTCGCACTTGGTATTGATGTTGAGTATCGCCGTCCGGATGGCACGATTGCTGGCGACAAAGTATATCTCGTTGATGTAAAAAATCTTGATAAGAACGATTGGCTGGCAGTGAACCAGTACACAGTCATTGAAAATAACCATAACCGCCGTCCGGATGTGGTCGTATTCGTGAATGGTTTGCCACTTGCCGTCTTTGAGCTAAAAAATCCGGCCGATGTAAACGCTACAATCTCCGGTGCGTTCAATCAGATACAAACCTATAAATCTGAGGTTCCCTCACTGTTTGCATATAACGAGCTCTGTATTATTTCCGATCATATCAAGAGTGCGCTTGTGGGTACGATCTCGGCCGACATAGAACGGTTTGTCGGTTGGAAGAGCGTTGATGGAGAGAAGCTTACCAAGAGCAATGATTTGGATATTCTGATCAAGGGCATATTCGCCAAAGACAGGATTTTGGATATCGCCAGAAACTTTGTTGTTTTTGAGAATGAAAAAGACTCTCGAAATAACGTCACCAAAATTATTAAGAAGGTCGCCGCCTATCACCAGTATTTTGCGGTAAATAAAGCCGTGAAGCATACGGTCGAGGCCGCTTCGCCCACCGGCGACAAACGCGCCGGTGTCATCTGGCATACGCAGGGTTCCGGCAAATCACTCACGATGGTTTTCTTTGCTGGCAAAATTGTGCAGGAACTAGATAATCCGACGCTTGTACTCCTTACCGACAGAAACGATCTAGACGGCCAGCTATTCGGCACATTCTCTAAATGTAACGAGCTGGTCCGTCAGACCCCCAAGCAAGCACAGGATCGGGACGATCTTAAAAAGCTTCTGTCGGTTGCATCCGGTGGAGTGGTATTTACGACTATTCAAAAGTTTATGCCGGAGGAAAAGGGCGACAAGCATCCGATCCTTTCCGATCGCCGCAATATTGTCGTTATCGCTGATGAAGCACACCGCAGTCAGTACGACTTTTTGGATGGCTTTGCCCGGCACATGCATGATGCACTGCCCTCAGCCTCGTTTATCGGCTTTACCGGCACACCGATTGAACTTTCAGATAAAAATACTCGTGCGGTATTCGGTGAATATATTGATGTCTACGACATTACTCGAGCGGTTGAAGATAAAGCGACCGTACCAATCTACTACGAGGCACGTCTGGCAAAGATTGATCTCTTGAAAGAAGCGACGCCAAAGATCGATGCTGAATTTGAAGAATTGACCGAGGGTGAAGAGGTGGAGAAGAAAGAGAGACTCAAGAGCAAATGGGCCCGGCTTGAAGCTATGGTCGGATCAGAGAAACGCGTCGCTCTTATCGCCAAGGATTTAGTCGAGCATTTCGAGGCACGTCTTGGTGCAATGGATGGTAAGGGTCTATTTGTAGCCATGAGCCGTAGGATCGCCGTTGAACTCTATGACGAGGTCATTAAATTGCGACCGCAGTGGCACAGCGACGATATCAATAAAGGATTTATAAAAGTGGTTATGACTGGCGCGGCCAGCGATCCATCATATTATCAAAAGCATCTGCACACTAAAGACGAGCGAGACCTTTTGGCTGATCGTATGAAGGACCCGAAAGACGAACTGAAGCTCGTCATTGTGCGCGATATGTGGCTTACCGGCTTTGACGCTCCGTCCATGCACACCATGTACATCGACAAGCCGATGCAGGGTCATGGACTAATGCAGGCGATTGCTCGTGTGAACCGAGTCTATAAAGATAAGCCGGGAGGTTTGATTGTTGATTATCTTGGTATCGCACCATCGCTTAAAGAGGCTCTTTCGTATTACACGCAAGAAGGCAAAGAACAACCAACAGTAAAGCAGGAAGAAGCAGTCAGTGTGATGCTCGAGAAATACGAGACTATCAAATCCATGTATCACGGCTTGGATTACTCTTTATATTTCTCTGGTAAGGCAAAAGATAAAGCTGAAATCGCTGGTTTGGCCATGGATCATATCCTCGGTATGGAAGACGGCAAGAAGCGGTACATGCAATCGGTCGCTGAATTGTCACAGGCATTTGCCCTGTCTGTTCCAAGCGACGAAGCTATCCAAATTCGTGAGGACGTTGCCTTTTTCCAAACCGTCCGAGCATTCATTGCAAAATTTGAGCAGACCGGCGGACTCGGTGGACCTACAATGGATGATTACGATCAGGCTATCAGGCAGATCGTTTCTGACGCTGTTGTATCTGACAAGGTCATAAATATCTTTGATGCCGCTGGGCTCAAGAGTCCGAACATTGCGGTGCTTTCTGATGAGTTCTTGGAGGAAGTAAAAGGACTGGAACGCAAGAATGTAGCTTTGGAGGTTTTGAAGCGACTACTTAACGACGAAATCCGAACAATGGAAAAGAAGTTTTTGGTTAAGTCTCGCTCATTCGCCAAGATGCTCGAGGAGACGATCAAGAAATATCAGAATCAAACCATCGAAGCGGCGCAGGTTATCGCCGAGCTGGTAGAGCTGGCCAAGAAAATCAGAGAGGAAAAAGAACGAGGCCAGAACATGAACTTAACCGAAGATGAGATTGCCTTTTACGACGCCCTTTGTGAGAACGAAACTGCCATCAAGGAACTTGGCGACGACACATTGAAGAAAATTGCCCAAGAGCTGGTGATGATGCTTCGTAAAAATACCAGTATCGACTGGACGCTTAAGGAGAGTGTCCGTGCGAAACTCCGTGTTTATGTGAAGAAACTTCTCAATAAATACAAATACCCGCCGGATAAACAGGAACAGGCTACCAAGACTGTCCTCGAGCAGGCTGAGATTTTGTGCAGGGACTGGACCGGCGAATAAATACCAAATGGACACAAAAGACCTATTATTTACTGATTTCATAAAAACTATTGAGGGTGATCTAGGAAAAACAGAGTGGATCACAGTTTTTGAGTTTCTTGATTCCAAAGATGATATCGATAGAGGTACTTATTTTTCAGCATTGATAGCTAATGCCAAAGTCAAAGATATTTTAGAAAGATATGACTGGGAGTTGCGAATTGATGGCGGACGTCCGGGTTTTATGACTCACCATGCGGACGGCAAATCGATAACTGAGTATTATCGCTTTTCTGACGAAGGTATAGAGCCTTTGGTGTATTGGAGATCATTTAGTGGAAAATCCGAATCTCGCCTCGAACTTTCAGAGGAATTTCGATTATATTTTAATCTCTTTGAGAAAGTCATAGACGCCGATAAAAAAGTATTTATTTATACCAGTGATGACGGCGATGAGGACGAGGTTGCTAAGATCAGCAAGAATAAGGTAGAAATCAAGCTCAAATTTATAAAAGAGTTTCTATCGGCCAAGCAAATGCACCTAGCTATCTATTTTGAAGCTATGCGGTTTCAAGATAAAACCATTGAGGAGCTAGGACTACAAAAAGTCGATGATCTTAAGAAGGGAGACAATTACATCTTTTCCATTTGTATCCGGAATCTTGATTTAGGCGATAAAAAATCTCAGGGGTGGTTGCTTGGTAAAAAGCTCATTGCAGGGTTAAAGGATTTTAATCCTAGCATTTGGGAACGGAAAGCAGATGAAAAATTTGAGGAATTCATAATCGGAGTGGATGAAAATGGAAAAGAAATCACTTGCAGTTGTAACACTGATTATCAGTCTAGCCCTGGCTTTCTAACACCAGTGTTCTTTAACCGCGAAGTGCTCAAAAAATACTATGACAATCCAGACAAGTATTCTGTCGAGGACGGATATGTAAAACGCGAAAGCTTTTGGGGATTAAGGGCAATGCTTAATCACAGAGATCACGCAGTCATATGGCTGGGAGATTTAAAGGCCTTGCCTCACAAAGAGCAGACTCATTGGAAAGCTTTTAACTTGACTCCGAGCACAAGAAAAATTAGCCACACGGACTTTACCCGAAATATTGAGGGTAACTTTGCAGACTCTGAGCATCCGGAGCTTTATTTCAAATACAAATTTGAGCTGTTTCAGGAGGAATGGCAGAAGCAATTTGGGTGGTATCTGTTTAAGCCACTGCCGACCGGTGACACGCATCACATGAAGTCACTCCACGTTCCAAGTACCAATGGGCAAAAGGAGTTTGACGATCAGGTAGCTTCCATAACAAAAATCATGATCGACTCGTTGAATGAGAAAGAGCTTGAAAAGGATTTAACGATCAATAAGGAAAATCCTCGAGGTATAGATAAATTTGAGGCCTTTTCTGTTACCAAAGGATTCTCTGCACCAAAGATGATTGAGTTTTTTAGAAACTTGCAGGCATTACGATCGGCAAGTGTTGCCCACCGTAAGGGCGATAATTATGAAAAGGTAAAAAAGTTTTTTGATATCGACAATAAAGAGTTGTGGGTAGTTTTTGAGGACATTCTCATAAAATGCATTTGGACACTAAATACCTTGGAAAAACGTTTTATCCCTAACCATGATACAGAAAAATAAAATGCCAAACGATCTATTTCCACCAGATCTAGTTTCCGGAAGTGTGCAAACTCAAAAGGAGCTTGATGCGGCCCTGGCTCAATACAGCAATTTTTCCAGATCGCTTATTACCATAGGTATTCATAGAACCGACACTCGGAAATGGTATGAGGACTATTGGCAAAAACTTTATAAATATTTAGATAAAGATTTTGCTACTAAATTCCAGCTTGAAGGCGAGCACGAAGCTCGTGGATGGGAATTTCACATTGCATCCGTACTTTTTGATCACGGAATTGCGTTGCAAGAAAAGACCTGGGACATTGGACCGGATTTTTGCGTGTTGACTCCTGATGGTAAGAAAATATGGATTGAGGCGATATCCTGTACTTCTGGAGCAGTTGATCCTGTTCCGCCGAAGCCTATTCTGACCGAGGGTGTAATTCATACCAGCGGAGGTAATATCGAAGACCTTAATCGCCCACGTGTTTTAAGAATCCTTAACGCTATCGGTACAAAGTATGAAAAATACAAGCGGTATGTAGTAGATAGCAAAAGTGGAGTATCCAAAGATGATTGTCTAATTATTGCTGTAAGTGGTGCAGATATTGAGTTCGCATCTTACTCAAACATGCTGTTGAAACGGGCGGTATTTGGAGTTGGACCCGATGTTTATTATAAAGATCGGAATACAGATAAACTTGTTGGCCCTTTTTACACACCGACACCAACCATCACCAAGAAAGCAAGGGCCGGTGATGAAATAATGCCCGCAAGTTTTATGGAGATGGACGAGTTCTCAAATATCAGTGCGGTACTTTATTGTGGCCATCATGCGTATGATTGCGTACCAAATGGTCACAAGATCGGCGATGATTTTCTCTTTGCGTATCATGCTAATGCACAAAACTCTATTCCAGATGACTTCTTTAAATTTGGTCGTGGCATACGGAAAAATTTACAAGACAGCACGGTTACGGATAAGCAACAGATATAAAAATGAATATGAAACCACGAGAGTTGAAAAAATTACCAGAGGGTACGACCCTAGAGCAGATGGAGGAAATATTTCTTGATCGTTTAGCCAATCTCATAGTCATGGATTTAGATTATCAATACGAGCAGAAGCTTAAAGCAAAAGACAATGAGAAAAAAGAGGAACCCAAAATTTAAGGTGGAAGTGATTTATAGGGACGTCCCGGACAAGAAGGACCGGGTACGCCAACTTTGGGATTTATTGGTTTCTTTGCCTGATCCAAAGACGGAACCTGGCGAACAAAAAACAGGGCAAAAAAATAAACGTTAATTTTATGTTAAGTCTCGAACGAGCAAAAAAGTTATTAAATGATCCGAATCTGTCCGATGCGGAAGTTGAGAAGATTAGGGACGAGCTGGCTATGATGGCCGCATTGATGTACGACGCGTATGCAGAAGAGCGAAAACAACACAGAGAATATATCGCCAAACGCAATAAATATAAGCCGGAAAATATCAAGGCGATTTTTATTTTAGAATCACCGCCGAAATCCGGTAAATACTTTTACGATTCTGAAGGCGAAGTAAGCGAGCCACTTTTTAAGGCCATGATGGAAACCATCAGCTACAAACCAGCAGATAAAGCTACCGGCCTGGCTGAATTTGCGAAGAAGGGCTTTCTGATTGTTGATGCCTCATATACTCCGGTAAACCATCAGAAAGAAGGCAAAGACCGTAATGAGCGGATCATGATCTGGCATTCCACGTTCCTAAAAGACTTGTTAAATCTTACCCCGGACAAAAATGTGCCGTTGATATTGGTCAAAGCGAATATCTGTCGACTCTTGGAAGCACCTCTGAAAAAAGAGGGCTTCAGGGTCGCCAACGAAGGAGTCGTGATCCCATTTCCCTCAACCGGCCAACAGGGTAAGTTTAGGAAGCAGATCGCAGTAGTGTTGGAACGTGCCGTATTCCAGTCATAAAAATTAAGCAATTATGACTCGGTGCAATTTGCTTAACATTGTTGAAGTTAAGCAAATCGTCCCAAGCTTTCAAATTTGGTCTTACGGCTCGTCAGTGTTGCAATTGGTGCAAAGCTCTTACCTTTGGTACAAAGCTCGTCACAAGGGCAACCAGCTGGGGAATCAGGGGTTACAGGTTCTCGTACTTGGCCAGCATCCTTTCATTTGATCTAAAACCACGGTAGGATATTTGTACTCTTCCGCCCAGTCAAAAGTTCGAAAATCGTTGAGCAGGGCGAGCCAAATTGTATGTTGCGAGTTTGTCTTTACTCTGTTTGTCAATATAGGGTCTGTCGCTGAATGCGCTTTTGTAACGAAATGCGCAGATTTCGAGACAAAATTATTGAATAAATTTTGAGGTTTAACAGTGGTTAAGCTGAAAAATTTTGAAATAATTTTGTCCGAAAGATGCGCATTGCAGTCAAAGTGGCATTCGGCGACAGACCCATATAGACAAAATAGCTTAATATGTGTATATCTCTATGACCAATGTAAACAAATGGCTTATATGGGATTGAATTAACATGCGTGAGATATGTCCGAATATTACAACTCCAACAGAGGCGAAGCGTGGAATTACGGCGGAAAAAATTGGAAATTGAGCCGCTCCAAAATTGATTTGTTTTTGGAATGTCCGCGTTGTTTTTATATTGACAACAAGCTTGGCGTGAAACGCGTGCCTGGATTTCCTTTTTCTCTCAACAGCGCGGTGGACTATTTGCTCAAGCAGGAATTTGACGCGTATCGCATGAAAAATGAACAGCATCCTTTGCAAAAAGAATACGGCATAGATGCCCGCCCCATGTCGCACGAAGAGCTTGACGAATGGCGGAGAAATTTTGGCGGTGTCAAACATCTGCACAAGCCGACCGGGCTTTTGGTAATGGGAGCGATAGATGATTTGTGGATCAATAAAAAAGGCGAGTATATAGTGGTTGATTACAAAGCAACCGCAAAAGAAGAAGCGGTTACCGCATTGGATAAAAAATGGCAAGACGGCTATAAACGGCAGATGGAAGTGTATCAGTGGCTATTGCGCCGCAACGGCCTCAAAGTTTCCGATACAGGGTATTTTGTCTATTGCACCGGCAAAATGGACAGGCACGCGTTTGACAAGCGCATTGATTTTGAGGTGCGCTTGATTGCGTATACGGGTAATGATTCGTGGGTAGAAAAAACTTTGCTTGAAATTAAGAAATGTCTGGAGAGCGGCGCGACGCCGCAATCTGGCACTGGTTGTGACCACTGCGCCTACTGGAATGCGCGAAAAGAATTTGAGAATTAAAAAAACATCCGGATTGCTCCGGATGTTTTTTCATGAAGTTAGGCGCGAGCAACATTGATTGCGCGCGGGCCTTTTTCTGATTGTTCCACTTCAAAAGAAACGGAATCGCCGGATTTCAATTCTGAGAATTGAACGCCGGTGAGATTGCTTTCATGGAAGAAAACATCTTTTGAGCCGTCTTCAGGGGTAATGAAGCCAAAATGCTTCTCGTAGATTACCGTTTTGATAGTACCTTTCATAGGTATGGCTGACGAGTAAATAATTACAAAATGTTGTATTCCGTTGAAGAAAGTCGACGAGGTTTCTACGGAAAATTTTGTAAGGGCAGTATACATCAAATACCGGAAAAAGTCAATATGTTGACGTTTTGCGGGAAATATGAGATTATTCATGCATAACGAACCTTTTTGAGGGCTCGTTATTCATTTAAAAGATAAACGTATGGCGGAGAATGTATTATTGAGGTTTGACAATGTCGCTTTTGAATATGTGGAAAAAAGACCGGTGCTGGACGAAGTCTCTTTTGGTGTGCGCAAAGGCGCAAAAATCACTTTGATGGGGCAAAACGGCGCGGGAAAAAGCACCATATTTAAATTGATAAAAGGCGAATTGAAACCTGCCAAAGGCAATGTATTTATCACCAATAAGGCGTCCATTGCTACTGCGTCGCAGATGGTTGATAAGCAGGATTTGGATTTGACTCTTGAGGAGTATTTTTCCAAAGCATTTGTGAATGTTCCGGGCAATATCAAAGGCCAGATCAATAAAGTAATGAACGCGGTCAATCTGATCGTCCCGTTGGAAAGAAAAGTGGGGGATTTGTCCGGCGGCCAGCAGGCGCGGATTTTATTGGCATACGCGCTTATTCAAAATCCGGATATTTTGCTTTTGGACGAGCCTACCAATAATTTGGACAAAGCAGGCATTGACCATCTCATAGAATTTTTGGTCATGTACGACAAAACGGTAATGGTTATTTCACACGATGCGGATTTTTTAAACTGTTTTACGGAAGGCGTGGTGTATTTGGATGTGTTTACCAAGAAAATAGAAACATATGTTGGCGATTATTTTTCCGTCGTGGAAGAAATTACCGCCCGGATTGAAAGAGAAATAAAAAAGAATGCTCAACTGGAAAAGGAGATATTGGATAATAAAGAAAAGGTAAATTTTTTTGCCAACAAAGGCGGCAAGATGCGGCGGCTCGCGAGCAAGTTGCGGGAAGAAGTTCAGGAACTGGAAGAAAACAAAGTGGATGTGCGGAGAGAAGACAAAACTATTAGGGAGTTCACTATTCCCGCGCAAGGGATTATAGGCAATATAGTAACTATTACATCGGTAAAAATAATAAAAAATCATGAACCTGTAGCAAAGAAAGCGGATATTCTCTTGCGGCAAAGAGACAGACTGTTGATATCCGGACCAAACGGGATTGGCAAAAGCACGCTGTTGCGTTCTCTGGTGAGTGGCGCGAGCGGGGGGGCGGTCATTTTATCAGGTACGCGCGTAGGGTATTACAGCCAGGATTTTGCCACGCTGGATTATGACCAAACGGTTTTTGATTCTTTAAAAAGCGCGCTCACGGAGGGAGAGGATGTGCAAAGCATGCGCTCCGTCGCCGCGGGTTTTTTGATTACCGGCGAGTTAATGGGCCATAAAATTTCTCATTTGTCGGAAGGTCAAAAAGGTTTGCTGTCTTTTGCGCGGCTCGTGTTGATGCGGCCGGGACTTTTGGTGTTGGACGAACCCACCAATCACATCAATTTTCGCCATATTCCTATCATCGCCAAAGCGATACAAGAATTTCAAGGCGCGATTATCCTCATCAGCCATATGCCAGATTTTGTAAAAGAAATTACTTTCACAAGCGAGCTTGACCTGGCGAAGTTTTGAAGAAATAGGTTAAGTTGTAGGCGTGCTCCGAATCATGCTATACTACCCTGTGGAAAAACAGTCTTTTTATTTTTAAAACGCTCAAAAATCTATGGCGCGCTATATTTTTGTTGTAGGCGGGGTCATGTCCGGCGTGGGAAAGGGCACCACAACCGCTTCAATTGGGCTTTTGCTCAAGTCCAAAGGATACACTGTTACGGCAGTCAAAATTGATCCTTATATTAACATAGACGCCGGCACTATGAACCCAGTAGAGCATGGCGAAGTGTTTGTGACGGTAGATGGGGATGAAACAGACCAAGACCTGGGCAATTATGAGCGTTTTCTGGATATCAACATTTTGTCCGATAATTACATGACAACGGGCAGGGTGTATCAGAGTGTGATAGATCGTGAGCGTAATTTGGAATATAAAGGCAAGTGCGTAGAGGTGGTGCCGCATGTGCCAGAAGAAATCATTCGCCGCGTAGAGCGCGCGGGCAAAAAAGCAAAAGCTGATTTTGTGCTCATAGAAATTGGCGGAACAGTGGGGGAGTATCAAAACATTCTTTTTTTGGAAGCCGCGCGCATGATGAAGCTACGCCGTCCCAAAAATGTTTTGTTCGCGTTGGTGAGCTATCTGCCGGTGCCGTCAAAAATAGGCGAGATGAAAACAAAACCAACACAGTATGCTGTGCGCACGCTCAACTCCGCTGGGATCCAGCCGGATTTTGTCATTTGCAGAAGCGATGTTCCCATAGACGCACCTCGTAAACAGAAGCTCGCTATATTTTGCAATATGGCGCCGGAAGATATAATTGCCGCGCAGGATGTTTCTTCCGTATATGAAGTGCCGCTTTTATTGGAATCCCAGCATATCGCGGAGCGTATTTTAAAAAAGGTGGGCTTGCGCGTTAAAAAACAAGACCTTCAAGAATGGCGCGCGTTATTTAATACCATTCAAAACGCAACACGCGAGGTCAACATTGCGGTGGTCGGCAAATATTTTTCCACCGGCAATTTTGTGTTGTCGGATTCATACATTTCAGTCATAGAGGCGCTAAAGCACGGTTCTTGGGCGCACAAGGTCAAGCCCGTGTTGCATTGGCTGAATTCCGAAGATTATGAAAAAGAACCCGCGCGGCTTAAAGAATTAAGTACATACGATGGCGTGGTAATCCCGGGCGGATTTGGCACTCGTGGTGTTGAGGGCAAGATAATGGCTGTGCAATATGTGCGCGAGCATGGTATTCCGTATTTTGGTTTATGTTACGGTTTGCAGATGGCAGTCATAGAATTCGCGCGCCACATGTGCGGTCTCAAAGACGCCAACACAGCGGAAGTGAATCCAAATACAAGCAATCCGGTGGTGCATATTTTGCCGGAACAAAAGAAAAATCTCGCGCATAAAAAATACGGAGGCACTATGCGGCTTGGCGCGTACCAGTGCTCGCTTGCCCCTAAGAGTTTGGCGCAGAAGGCGTATGGCGCGGCAGAAATTTCTGAACGGCATCGCCATCGGTATGAAGTGAATAATCAATATCGCGATTTGTTTAAAGAAAAAAGGTTGATTGTTTCAGGGGTCAATCCGGAACGCGATCTCGTGGAAATTATTGAACTGCCGGAGCGCGTACACCCGTGGTTTGTGGGCGTGCAATTTCATCCGGAATTTCAATCTCGCCCGTTGCGTCCTCACCCGCTGTTTAAAGATTTTATCGGCGCGTGCGTGAAGAAGAAATAGGGTTTGAAATAATTTTGTCCGAAAGATGCGCATTGCACTCAAAGTGGCGTTCGGCGACAGACCCAGTAAGCAGAAACAAAAAATACGCCATTTGCGGTGCGTATTTTGATTTTGTGGATTTGGCGACAATCTCTTTAAATAGGAAGCACATTGACAAATTTGCGACTTGAAAGTTTGCCATTAAAGAGGCGGACTTTGCTGGTGGCGAATTTGACCTTGCCTTTGATGAGCGCAATGAGCGTGTCGTCGCCGGAGCGTTTAACATTTTTGCCGGCGCGGAATTTGGTGCCGCGTTGGCGGACCAAGATATTGCCTGCAAGAACCGCTTGCCCGTCATGGCGTTTAACGCCAAGATGTTTTGGTTGGGAATCGCGCCCGAGGGCTGTAGAGCCGGAAGCCTTTTTTGTTGCCATACTTTAGAGAATTACTTTAATTGACCCAGTCTTAGATGTCCATAAGTATACTCAAATGCTTGAATTTTGTCAAATAGTCTTGTATTATAGAGGATATGCAGAGGTATCCTCTCAAGCTATTTTTTAAGGACTATTACGCGTCGGGCGGCATTATAGCAGCCGTCCTTGCCGATGTGTTTCTGTGGATTTATATTTCTCTGCGCGCACGCACGCTTGGAGATCTGGCATTTCTGCATTATACAATTCATTTTGGAGTTGATTTTATTGGCGCATGGACGCGTCTTTTACTTTTGCCCGCGCTGGGCTTGTTGATAATAGTGGTGCATACGGGATTGGGATACTGGCTCTATGGGCAATTTAAAGATTTGGCTCGGTTTGTGCTTCTTTCACAAGTTGTGTTCTGCGGGTTGATTATCGTTAGCGCAATAGCTTTATTTATCATTAATTAATCAAATGAATTTGATTTCACAAGCAGTTTATGTACTTGCCCTTACTACTATTGCGTTTTTGGTGGCAACGGCGTGGACGCCTTTTTTGACTCGTTTTTTATATCGTTATAAATGCTGGAAGAAAAAGGCGCGTACTGTTTCCGCGGACGGCACCTCAACCCCCATTTTTAACGCATTACACAAACACAAAGAAATTAATACGCCGCGCATGGCGGGTGTTTTGATATGGGTTACCGTGGCGGGATTGGCTTTTATATTTTGGATTGCGCATACGATTGCTCCCAATTCATGGCTTGGCGGTCTACATTTTATCAATCGTTCTCAAACATGGATTCCGTTGTTCACCTTACTTGCCGCGTCGCTTTTGGGATTGATTGACGATTGGATGGTGGTAACGGGTATGGGTCCGTTAGAAAAAGGCGGCGGCATACGATTCCGCCATCGTCTTTTGGTGGTTGCTCTCATAGGGCTTGTGGGTGCATGGTGGTTTTACACCAAACTTGGTTGGGACACCATTCATGTGCCGTTTGTGGGGGACTGGACTCTTGGACTTTGGTATATTCCATTTTTTATTTTTGTAATGATTACGCTGTTTAGCGGAAGTGTTGTAGATGGTTTGGATGGTCTTGCCGGAGGGATTTTCGCTATTTTGTTTGGTACATTTGCGGCGATTGCTTTTATTCGCGGGCAATATCAATTGGCGGCGTTTTGCGGCGTGGTTTCCGGTACATTGGTCGCGTTTTTATGGCATAACATTCCGCCTGCCAAGTTTTATATGGGAGAAACCGGGATTTTGGGTCTGACCACCACACTTTCTGTTGTGGCGTTTCTTACCAATACCGTGATACTTCTTCCTATTTTTGCGTTTGTGCTTTGTTTGGAGATAACATCTGTGGTTTTGCAATTTACCTCTAAACGATTATGGAAAAAAAAGATTTTTTTGGTGGCTCCTCTGCACCATCATTTTGAAGCCATGGGTTGGCCTGCATATCAGGTGACTATGCGTCTTTGGCTTGTTGCAGGCATTTCGGCGTTTATAGGTTTGATTATATTTTTGCTTGACCGCGTATAGTATACACGGTGCAAGCGCACATTTTATTGTTCCCCTCCATGCGCACTTCGCATCCCGATTATATTTTTGTAGGTAGTATTATTGGATTGGTATTTTTTGGCGCGCTCGCGCTTTTAAGCGCCACATCTCTTTTGGTGCCCGATGATACATATTTTTTTGTTAAGCGCCAAGTCGCGCTTGGGATCATTCCTGGCGCGGCGGCATTTTGGTTTATGATGAAGACGCCATATACTCGTCTGCGTTCGATTTCTTTGTGGGTGTTTGGCGTAAGTATTTTATTGCTTGCATTGGTTTTGATCCCGGGGATAGGAAGCACACAAGATACATTCGCGCGCAGTTGGATTAAGTTTTTTGGGCTTTCATTCCAGCCGATTGAATTGGCAAAAGTTGCGTTGATTATTTTTTTGGCGCATTGGCTTTCACGCGCCAAGCCGGGTGATTTGCAAAATTGGCAAACTGGATTTTTGCCTTTCATCGTACCACTCGGACTCATTGGAGGATTATTGTTTGCACAGCCGGATGTTGGTTCATTGCTTTTGGTAAGCTGTATCGCGTGTTCTCTTTTTCTCGTAGGTGGAGGGCAGTGGCGTTACATGCTCAGTATGGTAGCGGTAGCGGTCATTGCGATTTTAATTTTGATTATTTTTAAGCCTCAATCCCACATTGTCCAACGGTTAAAAGTTTTTGCGTATCCGGATGTTGATCCGTTGGGTGCGAGCTGGCAGATTCATCAGTCGTATGTCGCGGTGGGGTCCGGAGGATTTTTTGGAGCGGGATGGGGGAAGTCGCGCCAAAAATTTCAATATCTGCCGCAGGTGCAAGCTGACGCGATATTTCCCATCATGGCGGAAGAGTTGGGATTTGCGGGCGCGGGCGCGTTTGTTATCTTTTTGCTTTTCGTTTTTTTCCGTATGATGCGCATTGCGCGCGCTTCGCCGGATCGTTTTGGCAGGTTCATTACCGTGGGGGTTGCGGCCTGGCTTGTGGGGCAGTCATTTATTAATATGGCAACCATGCTTGGCATTATGCCGCTCACCGGCGTGCCGCTACCGTTGGTTTCTCATGGAGGCACCACTATGTTTATGATGCTTTTATCGTTGGGGATTGTAGCGAATATTTCACGATACGCGCGTAATTAAAATTTATGAAGGAGGAGACAAAACGCATTATTTTTTCCGGAGGCGGGACATTGGGGCCGGTTATGCCGCTGGTGGCTGTTTTGCAAGAATTGCGCGTGCGCTACAGCGCGTGGGAGTTTTTGTGGGTTGGCACCACCACGGGGCCGGAGCGGGAAGTTCTAGAACGCGTTGGCGTGCGATTTGTCGCGTTGCCGCCCGCAAAATGGCGCAAGTATAAAAGTCTTAAAAACATTACCGATCTCGCGGTTTTATCATATGATATATTCAAGAGCTGGAAGATTATCAAACATTTTCAGCCGGATATTTTGATTACCGCCGGAGGATACGTGAGTGTGCCGTTGCATATCGCGGGCCGCATTGCGCGCATCCCCATGCTCGTGCATCAAGAAGATGTGGTGCCGGGGCTTGCAAACCGCATCATGGCGCGGTTCGCAACGCTTGTTACCGTAACATTTGAAAGGAGCGCTCCGTATTTTAAAAATCGGCGAGTGGTGTGCATTGGCAATCCGGTGCGCGCGGGATTGCAAACGGTCAGGCGCGCGGAGTCGCTCGCGCATTTTAGTTTTTCTTCCGCGCGCAAGACTTTGTTGGTTATTGGCGGCGGTACGGGCGCGACTCGTTTGAATCATTTAGTCGCGGAAGCATTGCCAATTTTGGGAAAAAAATATCAAGTTTTACATGTTACGGGACGCGGAAAGGCCTATTGGGGGAGTTCGCAAGATATGCGTCACAAAGCAATCGTTGCGCATTATAGATACTTTGAATTTTTAGATGAACGCGAACTGGGTTTGGCGTTTGCCGCGGCGGATATAGTGGTAACGCGTGCCGGTTTGGGTACGCTTTCCGAGTTGGCGGTTTTGGGCAAACCAGCGATGATTGTGCCAATCAAACATTCGCATCAAGAAGAAAACGCTGCGGTGTTTGCGGGGCGAGGAGCGGCAATTTTATTTGAAGAAACCGTTTCCTATGAAGATTTTGCGCGCGCGGCGCAAGAGATGTTGGATGATGACCGCGAGCTGGCGCTTATGGCGCATAACATGAAAAAAATAATGCCATCCAACGCGCGCGAGGCATTTGCCGTGGCGGTGGAGGAGCTGATAAAGTAAATGGTTGATTTTGGTCACCAGTGGATTACAGATGATTTGAACCCCTTGTCGGTTTTATTTTTTTTGTATATACTGTGGCTCACGGGGTGTGGAGCCCAAAATTTCATAAAATGGGTCGGTAGCTCAGTCTGGTAGAGCAACAGCCTTTTAAGCTGATGGTCCCGGGTTCGAATCCCGGCCGACCCACCAAAAAACTATGCCCGTCATCACCAAACTCCACGCGCAAGAAATTCTTGACTCGCGCGGCAACCCCACGGTAGAAGTTTCATGTACGCTTGATGGAACACATTCAAGTACTGCGGGCGTGCCAAGCGGCGCATCCACTGGCATTCATGAGGCGGTTGAATTGCGTGACAACGACACCAAGCGGTATTTTGGCAAGGGAGTTTTGCAGGCCGTAGAAAATGTGAATACAGAAATTTGGAACGCGGTTGACGGCCGCGCGTTTATCACGCAAAGAGAGTTGGATGATCTTTTGATACAGTTAGACGGCACACCCAACAAAGGGCGGCTTGGTGCCAATGCAATTTTGGGAGTGTCGCTTGCGTTTGCGCGCGCCTCTGCCAAAGCCGCAGGACAGAAGCTTTATGAATACTTTGGCTCGGTGAGCGGCAACGCAAAATTTTCCGTGCCTATCCCGATGATGAACATCATCAATGGAGGAAAACACGCCGACAGCGGATTGGATTTGCAGGAGTTTATGCTCATCCCGCATGAGTTTCCCAGTTTCAAAGAACGTCTACGCGCAGGTTCGGAAATTTTTCATACATTGCAAAAAATTCTGCACACGGAAGGTTTTTCCACTGGCGTTGGAGATGAAGGCGGTTTTGCGCCCCAGCTCGGCGCCAATGAAAAGGCGTTGGATATGATTGTGCGCGCTATACAAGAAGCCGGGTACACAACAGAACAGGTGAAGATTGGTTTGGATGTTGCCGCGAGCAGTTTTTTTAAAGACGGCGTCTACACATGTACAATTAATGGCGTGGATACCAAAATAGACAACGCGCGTCTGATTGAGTGGTATGAAGAATTGATTAAAAAATATCCGATTATTTCCATAGAAGATCCGTTTGCGGAAGATGAGTGGGACGCATTTGCACAGTTTACCAAGCAGGCGGGATCCCGCATCATCATTGTGGGGGATGATTTGCTGGTAACCAATGTGGCGCGCATCACACAAGCGATAGAAAAAAACGCGGTCAACGCGGTGCTTATCAAAATTAATCAGATTGGAACGATTTCAGAAACTATAGATGCTATTTCCATGACGCACAGCCGCGGATGGAAAACGGTTGTTTCACACCGTTCCGGAGAAACCGCGGATACGAGTATTGCGGATCTGGCAGTGGGTACCGGATCAGCCATGATCAAGTCTGGCTCGCTCTCACGCTCGGAGCGTGTGTCAAAGTATGACCGGTTATTGGAGATAGAAGAAGAAGTGGAAGTAAGCCATATTTAAAAACACAAGATTTTCGCTCAATCCTGCGTAAAAGCGGAGTTTTTAACTTGACTAAAATGCACATATATGCTATACTATACAGTTCTCTTTTGTGCTTGAATGAGCGAAAAAGAGGCAAGTTCTTTTTACGTCGGCCATGGTGCCGATACGGAGTTTCCTGTGTTTACGCTTTTTGCGGTTCTCATCGCGCCCTCGTTTGTCCTCTTTTTTCTCCAGCTCGGTGAAGCCGTGTGGAGTAAGGTGGACGTGGCGGACATAGTCCGTCATGAGCGCACGCATGGGGCAAGCGCGGCAACACGCTGTGCCAAAACGATCCTCGACAGAAAGCCTGTCGCGGTCAATTACTTTCTCCTCGCGGTTTTTATGCTTATGGGGACTGTCGCCGAATGCCATTTCTACTGCAATTTCTGAATTTTGGCTATAATTGTTTCAAAATTTTTCGGCTTAACTGCTGTTAAACCTCAAAATTTATTCAACAATTCTATCTCAAAATTCAGGAATCTCGCTACGAAAGCGTGTTCGGTGATAATCCCATAGACATCCGCCCTTAAATTTGTTATGATGGGGGTATTAAAAGTCACGCGTAAAAGGCGTTAAATTTTTTGTATGCCATTTGAAAGTAATTACGATTTTAAAGCAAGTGAAGCAAAGTGGCGGGCGTTTTGGGAAAAAGAAGAATTATACAAATTTAATCCGCAGGGCTCGGGCGAGGTGTTTTCTGTAGACACACCGCCGCCCTATGTTTCTGCCGCGCATTTGCATGTGGGGCATGCAATGAGTTACACGCAGGCGGAATTTGTGGTGCGTTACGCGCGCATGAGCGGTAAACGGATTTTTTATCCCATGGGGTTTGACGACAACGGACTACCCACGGAACGGTTTGTAGAAAAAAAATATAATATCAACAAAAACAAGATCACCAAAAAAGAATTTGTTGAATTGTGCATTAAAGAAACAGAAGAAGGCGGCAAGACATATCGCGCGTTGTTTGACGCGCTTGGCATTAGCGTGGATTGGTCGCTTTTATACACCACTATAGGAGCGCACGCGCAAAAAATTGCCCAGCGTTCATTTATTGATTTATTTCAAAAAGGATTGGTGAAACGAAAGGAAGAGCCAACCGCGTGGTGTCCATTTTGTCAGACCGCATTGGCGCAAGCGGATTTGGATGACAAAAATCAGGAAACATTTTTGAATTATATCAATTTTGAGTGGGAAGATGGCATGCCTGCCTTGATTGCCACTACGCGTCCGGAATTAATTCCCGCGTGTGTGGCGCTCTATGTTAATGGCAATGACCCGCGTTACAAAAAATATGTGGGCACCAAAGCGCGCATGCCTCTTTTTGATTATGAGGTTCCGGTGAAAGCAGATGATAAAGTAAGCATTGAATTTGGCACCGGGCTTATGATGGTATGCACATGGGGCGATAGTGAAGACGTGGAGCGATGGAAAGATGACAAGCTGGAAACGCGCGCGGTGTTTACCAAAGACGGGCGATTGAATGAATTGGCGGGTGTGTATAAAGGGTTAAAAATCAAAGAGGCGCGAGAGAAAATTGTGGCGGATTTGGACGCGCAAGCACGCGTGGTCAAACGCGAACCGCTCAAAAATGTGTGCAATGTGCATGAACGCTGTGGCGTGCCTTCGGAATTCATTCAAACGCCCCAGTGGTTTATTACGATTACGGATAAAAAAGAGGAGTGGGCACGGCGCGGAGAAGAATTGGCGTGGTTTCCGCAATTCATGAAAACAAAATATGATGATTGGGTGCGTGGTCTTAAGTGGGATTGGTGCATCTCCCGTCAGCGATATTTTGGCGTGCCATTTCCGGTATGGTATTGCAGAGCGTGCGGCGCGGTTGTTTTGCCAGAAGACGCCCAGTTGCCGGTTGACCCCGCAAGCGACGTGTTGGAGGGGTTGAAATGCGCATGCGGGAGCACGGATTTAAAAGGTGAGCAAGATGTCATGGACACGTGGATGACTTCATCGCTTACTCCGCTCATCAACGCGCACTGGAAGGACGGCGCGGATACAAACCTCATGGACGCCATTTATCCCATGAGCTTGCGCATTCAGGCGTTTGAAATAATCCGCACATGGTTGTTTTATACCGTGGTCAAATCGCACTATCATACAAATAGCTTGCCATGGAAAACTGTAATGATTTCCGGCTGGGGTTTGGACACCAAAGGAAAAAAGATGAGCAAGTCCGAGGGCAACTTTGTTGAAGCGGAAAAAGTGATTGAACAATATTCCGCGGATGCGTTGCGTTATTGGTCTGCGGGAGCAAATTTGGGGCAGAATTTGCGGTATAGCGAGGAAGAAGTACAAGTGGGCAAGCGCACGCTCACCAAATTATGGAACGCATCCAAGCTATGTTATGAGCATTTGAAAGCGTATGCGCCGAGCGCGTGCGCGTATGAAACTTTGATGCCGGTGGACAGGTGGGTTTTGTATCGCTTGCAGGAAACCGTAAAGGCGTATCATGGCGGGTTTGCGGAATATGAATACGCACGCGCCAAAGACGCTTTGGAAAAGTTTTTTTGGCACGACCTCTGTGATAATTATTTGGAAATCGTAAAACAACGTTTGTACGCGGATAATCCGTACAACGCGGAGGAACAAAATGCCGCGCGCTGGACGCTCTACACGGTGTGGAACGGGGTCATAAAGTTATACGCTCCATTTATGCCGTTTGTGACAGAAGAAATTTATCAGGGGTATTTTGCCGCGCATGAAGGCGTTAAGAGTGTGCATGTGGCGCGCTTGCCGGAAGGGCAAGCAGAGTGGGCGAATATAGCGGCGGCGGAAGATTTTGAACGCGCCATCGCGGTCATTAACGCCGTGCGCAAATACAAAACGGATTTGAAAGTTTCAATCAAGAAAGAATTGGCGCAGTTGGTGGTTGAGTCTCCGGTTCTCTTGGACGCGCATTACCAAACCATTGCCGGCGTGATGCATATTAAAGAAATTTTCTCCGGCAAGGGTACGGTTGAAGCGGGAGGCGGAATTAAAGTTTCTTTTATTGAATAAATAACAATTATTTATGCCCTCCTCCGACTACCTTCATCCCCCCGAAGCACAAGAAGAAACTCTTGCGTGGTCTATCAATCAAGAGATTACGGCATTCATAGCAGATCATCCAGGGATAAATCTGCAAACCCTTTCAGAGATGCTTGGAGCAACCAAGTTTTTTAAGCTTATCCCTTCAAAAAGCAGAGATTCCTCCGCTATACAGTATTTAAATGTGTCTGAATTTGTAGAAGCACTTAAGGCGCAACATCATCTCCATGCTATCAATATGCCTGAAACCATAGCAACCACTGATGATACGTTCCTTCCTCCTGATCCCGGAGAGATTGCCACAGGAAGTGGTCAAGGAATTGAAATAAAAGTTATCATTCCAAGAACCAGATACCTCATAGAAGTTTTAACAGAACTCCATTTGTCATATTCAGTCCATGAAGGACGGAACACCCCTAACATGTTGCGACAATTAAGTTATCAAGCCTTTGAAGTGCCTGAGAAAGGACTTGTCATATTGATTAATAACGAAGAAGGCAATGCCACTTTTATAGTTCATCACGTCGAAGAAAACAACCAAACAAACAATTGGAAGCACTTTTCACAGTTCACCAAAGACCAGCTAAAAGCATTGGGTCAAGACAAAGTTACCGTTATCATTTTTAATCAACCTGCAGAAGAATGGAAACGAGAAATTGCTCATGTCATTGTGAGTGGACAAACAGATAAAAAACCTCACAAGCCAACCACACTTCCTGATGATAACGCCAAACCAGAATTGAAGCATCGTACCGCTGAATCTGCTCTGCAGGAACTTGAAGAAGCTTTCAAGAAGTGGCAAGAACTATCTGAAGAAACAAGAGGTCGTTTTAATTCCAATTGGTTGAAAAAGAATGGTTTTGAGGGTTTATACAATTGGTGCAAAATAAAAACATCAGAAGGTAGGGCTAAAAATATACCGTTGGGGGTTCTTGTTGCAAGGAGCTCCAATCAAGAACTTAAGAATAGTTTTGAAAAACGAGAACAAGAGGAACCTTATACAGACTCTTCCGCATTAGCTAAATTGGAAGAAGCTTTCAAGAAGTGGCAAGAACTTCCTGAAGAAACAAGAGGTAAACTTAATTCCAATTGGTTGGAAAAGAATGGTTTTGGGGGTTTATACAATTGGTGCAAAATAAAAACATCAGAAGGTGGGGCTAAAAATATACCGTTGGGGGTTCTTGTTGCAAGGAGCTCCAATATAGAACTTAAGAATAGTTTTGAAAAACGAGAAAAAGAGAAACCTTATACAGATGCTTCCGCATTAGCTAAATTGGAAGAAGCTTTCAAGAAGTGGCAAGAACTATCTGAAGAAACAAGAGGTCGTTTTAATTCCAATTGGTTGGAAAAGAATGGTTTTGGGGGTTTATACAATTGGTGCAAAATAAAAACATCAGAAGGTG
>JACRFU010000016.1 GCA_016212585.1 Candidatus Magasanikiibacteriota bacterium
TTGACTGCAATACGCATAGTTCGGCCATAATTGTTTCAAAATTTTTCAGCTTAATTTGCAATTAAACCTCAAAATTTACTCAACAATTCTGTCTCGAACTATGCGTATTTCGTTACAAAAGCGCATTCGGCGACAGACCCACTCTCCGTCATCGGGGCGCGCTTGACCTTCTTGGAAGCAATCTGTGGTTGCCTCAATCCCGTAGTGCACCGTAGTGTCACATGTGCCCTCCACATCCTCAAATGCGCGGAGAATGTGCCTGTCGGCAATCGCAGGGTACTCAATCATCACCCAGTTCTTGCTCGCTCCTTCCAGCCGTACCGCGCCGATTACCACAATGGGCTCACCGAGCGCCATTTCTGACTGGAGCGCACTGCATGATCCCACACGAATGATTCTGCGCGCGCCGCATCGCACAGCTTCAGGCATCACGATGCCTGTAGAAGGAGCACCTATTTGAGTGGTCACCACAGACAAGGGCATGCCCTCATAATCCCCTGTGTACGCGTAGAGATCGCGATGAGAATTGACGAGCTTCGCTGTTCCCAGATGCTTGTCAACGATCGCGTCAACGATCATCCTTGCGCGTGCTGACGCACCCACAAACAAGCAATAAGGAGCGATTTCTCCGGGCAAACAATGCACATGGTATTGCCTACCGTCGGCTGTTGTTGGTTTGCTCGCGTTCACTTCTGCCATGGCGTCCTCCTTGTAGTGTGACCTGTTGAATTGGCCAAAGGACTGCCATCGGAGTACTCTCTCTCTGACACTCGTGTCAATATAAAAACCTCTCCACAAAATTACGGGGTGCAAAATCAACAGGAGCGTGTATCTCAACGCTCCTTATGCTGTTCATCCAATATCTCTAAAGTAGCTTTTACCGTTGGGTTATTATACGGCATATATTTTATTTTATTGCCAAACATTTTTTTTAGCGGAGTCAAAAATTCATCCGCCCAAGACGGTGTTAAAACCTGCACACCACTAAAATCTATTTCCACATTTTCTTCTTTACTATCGGGTACACTATAGGCTTTAGCCGCCAGCCATGCCTCTTTTCCGGCCAGCCGCGAAGAAAGTATCGTGCCAAATTTTTTAATTTCAATACGCATAATATTAATATTTTATCACGGCTAACATACCGGGGATTGAATTAGTATGGTGTTTTATTTCCATCTTTCCGTTGACTATTTCGCATGTTCCATTGCCGGAAAAATAAGTCAAAGCCAAATTATTTTCAACCACAACTTTTTTAACAAATTTTAATCCATTGCCCCTTTGTTCGGGTGCGCGTCCGGAAATTATTTCAGTAAAAACTACCTGTAGCGCTTCCTCATCATTTTTTAAATTAGCGCGCACTTTGGAAATTGTTTTGCGTACGCCTTGTCCGCGATCAGATAGAATTATTATTCTATTGGTTTCGTCATACGCAAAAACAGCACCAACAATGTCTTTCCAATTTCCCAAGTTGTGATCATAAGAATTGTTGCCGATTTCATCCACCACCGCCAGAAGCAAAAATGACAAAGCTTCATTTATTTCTTTTTGCAATACTGGCAGAAGACGGGCGGAGCGGGCTTGAAAAACATCGCGCGTAGTACAAAGCTGGTCATTGGTTGTGGCTTGAGGATCACCGCTTTGCGCCCAACGCCAAATATTTTGTAAAACTTTTGATCGTGCGTCCTCCATAATATTGGTTTTTAAAAAATAACGAACAACCGGAGGTGTACCTATTTTATATATATCCCCGCTCAATTGCAGATCCAGCAGATGGCGGAAGACACCAGCATGATTTAACGCTAATTGGGATATAATATCATGAGCACGAGACGAGTTATTTTGCTTGATTATAGCTAAAATTTTTGCTTTGGTATCTGATTTCATAGTATGTATATACTTAATACTATACTATATATAATCAGGGTTGTCAAGTAAATAGATTTGTCCCCAAATAAGCTTTCGTAGCGAAATTGTCAAATTTTGAGACAAAATTGTTGAATAAATTTTGAGGTTTAACAGGAGTTAAGCTGAAAAATGTTGAAACAATTTTGGATGAAATATGGAAATTGCAGTCAAAATGGCATTCGACGACAGACCCAATTGCAGTAAAAATGTTATTTGGGGACAAGTCTAATACAAAAACCCGCCCTTTAAAGGGGCGGATTTCTGGTATATAGACATCACATTCCAGAATTGGACTCCAAGCAACTTCCGGATTTGCCAATCTCGCCCACCTTTCGCTAAAAAATTTACTCATCGTAGCTATGGCTACGACTCCTAAATTTTTTAACTCCAAGCTGGACGATATTGTCAAACCGAAAGCTCTTAAGTCCAATTCTGGAATGTGATATCTATACCTCCATCTGTCCATAAGCCGAATTCTGTTCAGGGCCGCGTTCAGCGTGTCCCTTACATGGTCATCTCTCTTGCCCTGCAATTGCTCACAAGGTCCAGCACGCTACCATTTTTGCGCTTGCACCGGACAGGTGTTTTCCACGGCGCCGGTCACCCGGCTGTCCCGCGTGAGCTCTTACCTCACGATTTCAACCTTACTCCAACGTTGCCGCTGGGGCGGTATATTTTCTGTTGCACTTTCCGTAGCCTTGGGGCTCCACTTGCGGGAAGCCTTATAGCTCGTTGCCGTTAGCAACTGTCTCTACCCCCGTTTAGGGGTGGTGTTCGGACTTTCCTCCCCTGTTTTAAAACAAGGGCGACCATGTGTACAGGTGTAGGTAGGGGGTACTATACGCTACACAATCCCACTTGTCAATCACCGTATGTTAAGCTACACTGGGCATAGTGGGATTGTCGCCGAATGCGCTTTCGTAGCCAAATTTCTGAATTTTGAGATAGAATTGTTGAATAAATTTTGAGATTTAACAGCAGTTAAACCGAAAAATTTTGAAACAATTATAGCCAAAATTCAGAAATTGCAGTAGAAAGGGTATTTGGCAACAATCCCATAGTATATTCTTCAATTACAAAATGCCGAAAAAAGGCATTTTGTAATTAAATCATAATTATGCGCAGACGTTCCGAACTCATTTTTACCGTGTTCCATGTACCCATGGACTATCTCATGCTTCTTGGCGCGGGAGCGGGCGCCTATGGGCTCCGCTTTACCAAATTTTTCACCACCATAAAACCCATACAATTCAATCTCGTGTGGCGTGCGTATTGGCCGTCCATGATGATTGTCGCGCTGGTATGGATTATTTTTTTCGCTCTTTCCGGATTGTACAAAATCAACGCCAATCGTAAACTCGCCAATGACATCTCGCGCGTGTTTTTTGCGTGTTCCACGGGGCTTGCCGCCATTACCATTTTTATTTTTTTTCGCGGAGAACTTTTCAATTCGCGTTTTATTGTGCTGGCAGGCTGGGTCTTGGCGCTCATTTTTGTATGCGCTGAACGGATACTAATGCGCGCGTTCAAAAGCCTTTTATTCTCACTTGGCGTTGGTGTGCGCCGCGTCGCGCTCATTGGTTCAGACCATATCACCGCAATTCTCAAACATGTGTTGGAATCTCGCAAGACGCTTGGCTACCGCATTGTCGCGCACCACGCAGAATTCAACAAAGACACACAAAATCATTTATTTCAGTTGATGAACCGCGGCGGCGTGGATGAAATCATTCTCACCAATCCCAAAGCAGACAGAGATGAAGCAACCACAGTCATTGAATTCTGCGAGCAATATCGTCTTACTTTCAAATACTCCGCTGATTTGTTTGCCACTTACATGAGCAACATTGGCATTACAACCATTGCGGGCATCCCAGTGGTTGAATTGTACAAAACGCGCTTACGCGGATGGGGGCGCGTCTACAAGCGCATTATGGATATGATTGGCGCATTCGTTCTTATCATTATCACCTCGCCCTTAATGCTCATTTCCGCGCTCGCGGTGCTTTTTGAAACAGGTCTTCCCATTATATATCCCAACGAACGGGTGGGAGAAAATGACAAGCATTTTTGGCTTTTAAAATTCCGTTCCATGTATCAAAAATATTGCACAGGCGGAGGCAACAAAACTGCGGAAATATTTGAAGAAGAGTTAATTCAAAAACAAAATTCAAAAACAGGTCCCGTGTATAAAATAAAAAATGATCCCCGCGTTTCCCGCATTGGCGCGTTGCTTCGGGCAACCTCGTTTGACGAACTGCCGCAATTATTCAACGTGCTCAAAGGCGACATGAGTCTGGTGGGACCACGCCCACACCAGCCGCGCGAAGTCGCGCGTTACGCCGCGCATCATCGCCGCGTGCTCAACATCAAACCCGGGCTGACCGGTATGGCGCAAATTTCCGGCAGAAGCGACCTCGCGTTTGAAGAAGAAGTGCGCCTTGATACATTTTATTTGGAACATTGGTCGCTCATCATTGACTTTGTTGTTCTTATCAAAACTCCTTTTATTCTTTTCAAAAAGCGCCGCGTTGTATGAAAGTCGCTCTCGTACATGACTATTTAACGCAAGATGGAGGTGCGGAACGAGTTTTACGCGTGTTGCAGGAATTATTTCCTGACGCGCCGACCTTTGTTTTGTTTCATCATCCATCCATTCCCACTCTGCTCATGCCGGAAAAAGATATTCGCACCACTTTTTTACACTATCTCCCTTTTATCAAACACCATTACCAGTGGTATTTGCCGCTCATGCCCTTTGCCACGGAACGCCACGACATTCAGGATTTTGATGTGGTAATTTCTTCAACAAGCGCATTTGCCAAAGGCATCATCACGCCGCCAACCACGCTCCATATTTCTTATTGTCATACGCCAACACGATATCTCTGGACAGACACGCACAACTACATCAAAGAGCTCAACTATCCGTGGATCGTAAAAATGGCATTGCCCTCGATCATTTCTCGTTTGCGGCTATGGGACCAAATGAGCGCGCAGCGCGTGGATCATTTTATTGCCAATTCAGACACAGTCAAAGAACGGATACAAAAATTTTATCGCCGCGACGCGCGCGTAATTTACCCGCCGATAGCTCTCAACGCGTACGCCCCCGCGCCGCAGCCTGAAGACTACTTTTTGACGGGAGGGAGATTGGTTTCTTACAAACGATTTGATTTGGTGGTGCAGGCATTTAACCGTTTGGGTTTGCCGCTTAAAATTTTTGGCGCAGGTCCGGAAGAAACAACATTGCGCGCGCACGCATTGCCAAACATTGAATTTGTGGGACGCGTAGATGATGAAACACTCAAAAACCTCTATCGTGGCGCGCTTGCTTTTATCAACCCACAAGTGGAAGATTTTGGCTTGACCGCGGTGGAATCAATGGCCTCCGGCAGACCGGTTATTGCGTACGCAGAAGGCGGCGCGCTGGAAACGGTCAAAGATACTGTTAGTGGCGTGTTTTTTCATGAACAGAGCTGGGAATCTCTGCTGGACGCGGTATTGGATTTTGATCATACCCGCTTCACACCAGAAGAGGTGCGCGCGTCGGTTGAAAAATTTGATGTTTCACAATTCAAAAAACAACTGCAAAATACCGTCACATCGCTCATCGAAGATTACAAAAAAGGTGTCCGGCAAACGCATTTTAACATATAACATATGCGGATTGGCATTGATGCCCGATTCTTAGGGAGCGATGGCGGGATTGCCCGCTATGTCAAACGGCTCGCAGAAAATCTTGAATGCATTGATCACGAAAATGAATACATAATTTTTTTGCGCCGTAAAAATTGGAATGAGTATAATCCTTCAAATCCGCGTTTTTCTAAACAACTCGCCGATATCCCGTGGTACGGGATCAAAGAGCAACTACTCATGCCGTTTGTGATCCGGCGCGCGCGCGTAGACCTCATGCATTTTCCGCATTGGAATATGCCGCTCCTCTATCGCGGACCGTTCGTGGTAACTATCCACGACATCATCTTATTGCGTTTTCCAAGCAAGCGCGCCACCACACGCTCACACAGTACCTATTTGTTTAAACACTTGTGTTACCGCGCGGTACTCAATCACGCGGTAAGCGCGGCAAAACATATTTTAGCGCCATCAGAATTTACCAAAAACGATGTCGCGCGAGCACTCTCCATTTCACCGAAAAAAATCACCGTAACCTACGAAGGTGTTGACGCGCCGAACGCGCCTACATCGCCAGAACACGCGCGATCCGTCTTGAACACATTTGGTATTCATGAGCCCTATGTATTATACATAGGAGTCGCGTATCCGCACAAAAATTTGGAATGGCTGATAGAAGCCATATCCGCCTACAACACCACTCATGGCGCCAGATTCCAAACGGTTCTATCTGGCAGACATAATTATTTCTATGAGCGCATCAAACACCGATACGCTAAACATATACGCAACAACCAACTCATACTCACTGATTTTGTGCCGGACGACACCATTTCAGAACTTTTTAAAAACGCCAGCGCCTATATTTCACCTAGTTTATATGAAGGTTTTGGTTTACCGCCTTTGCAAGCCTGCGCGTACGGAACACCGGTGTTAAGTTCAAATACCACGAGCATGCCTGAAATTTTGGGTAATGCGGCTCTCTATTTTGATCCAACTAATGTAAAAGATTTTTGTGCAAAACTCTTTACTATCTTGAATGATGAAAAAACTCGCAAAGAATACATCCAAAATGGCCTTATCCGTTATCAACAGTTTTCTTGGAAAAAAATGGCTGAAATGAGCTTACTTGTTTACAAAAGCGCATTTGGCGGCAATCCTTAAATAGTGTATAATGGGACTGTCGCCGAATGCCCGGCTTGACTGCAATTCCCCTATTTCGTCCAAAATTGTTTCAACATTTTTCGGCTTAACTCCTGTTAAACCTCAAAATGTATGCAACCATTTTGTCCAGAAATCTGAAAATTTCGTTACAAAAGCGCATTCGGCGGCAGTCCCATACTTAGAGTGTGATAATTTAGATTTAAAATACACTCAATGAATAAGGAGGAAATTTCAAGTCCAAAACTCTCTTCTAGACGCTCCAAAAAAAAACCGCAAATAAAATCGGTGGCGATTTTTAATACCTCCGCACATACTGCTTCACCGCATGTGCTTGATTTGAAGGAACATGTTGCTTCCCTGCCTGCCTCTCTGCCAACACAGTCATGGCAACCTAATACCTTGCATAAATTTTTAGCGCACCCAACAAGCGCTTTCAAAAAAACAGACTCGCCGCTCCATTCCACCTTCAAGACACCAGTGTTCAAGACAAGCCGCTCATCACGCAAATGTAAACAGTTCGCGCGAGGTTTTATTCACCAAATACAAGACGACGCGCGTACTATAGCGGAACACATCAAACAAACACGCAGATCGTGTATTCAAGCATGCGTATCTCCTTTTCGAGCAACGCACGCCCTTACCAAAATAGCTTCCGCAAACACGCACGCGGCTTCTACTCGATTGATCGCGCGCGCGCATACCCTGCAGGAAAAAATCCTTACGGTTGTCAAACCAAAAACATATTTCTGGACAAACAGATGGTTCAAGACTGCTTCTGCTTTTGTTGCTACCGCGCTCCTGATCATTATTCCGGTCAAAACACTCTCCGCGTACTCCACACTCAAAGAAAGCCGTTCCACGTTGCAAACACAAAGTGTCAACGCGTTTCAATCGCTCAAAGCAAGCGGGGACGCGCTTCTCACTATAGAAAATAATGACGCGTCAGGGAACATCCAAACCGCGCTCACGCTTTTTAACAAAGCAAATGGCGAACTTGCCGAGATTGATTCTATTACTCGCACCCTCTTGCGTCTTTCGCCATCGCGCTACGCTCAATTTGAAACAGGAAGTCACATTTTGCGAGCGGGTGCATTAGTGTCGCGCGCGCTTCTGCCTTTGACCACCGCGCTTACAACATTTAAACATACCACAGATACTCCTCTCACTGATCGTTTATTGTTATTCCAAAAAGCGCTCAAGGAAGCACTTCCATCTATTGCCGCCGCAAACATTGAATTGCGCGGCGTGAAAGAAGAAGCGCTTCCCGCACAATATCGCACACAATTTCTAATGGTGAAAAATTATCTAACCAACCTTGAAAATGACGCGCATGTTGCTGATCCGCTTTTTGGGTTATTATATGAAATGCTCGGCGGCGCAAGCGATCGCCGCTACTTAGTTGTTTTTCAAAACAACACAGAAATGCGCGCAACCGGCGGATTCATTGGATCATTTGCTTTACTTGATATAGCGCGCGGAGAACTGAAACAAATCCGTTTCCCCAAAGGCGGCTCATATGACTTGCAAGGCAATCTCAAGATCGCTCTTGAACCTCCCGCACCGCTCAAACTCCTGCGTACCAAATGGGAGTTCCAAGACGCTAATTGGTTCCCTGATTTCCCCGCAAGCGCGCGAAAACTCGCGTGGTTTTATGAAAAAAGCGGCGGCGCGACCGTAGACGGCGTTATCGCGCTTGATACCACTATCCTTGTTGATCTCCTCAAGCTCACCGGACCGCTTGCCATTCCCGCTTTCAACAAAACTGTTTCCGCTGACAACGCGATTGTAACCATTCAGACAGAGGTAGAAATGAATTATGATCATCAAATTAACGAACCAAAACGATTTTTGGGCGCGGTGATTGAAGAAATGATTAAAAAAATTAAAACCGATCCTGCAAACGAGCTTTCAGTGCTTTCAATATTACAAAATAATCTTGCAGAGCGCCACCTCCAACTTATGAGTTTCCATGACACGGACGAACAGTCTATCCTTGAGCATGACTGGGGCGGCGCGCTCAAAGATAATGCGGGAGGAGATTACCTTGCGGTGATTAATACGAATATCGGCGGGCAAAAAACCGACGGCGTCATCACTCAAAAAACACGGCTTCAAACAACGGTGCAAGAAGATGGCTCAATTATTAATACGCTCACCATAGAACGCGCACACCACGGAACACAAGGACAACTGTTTTATGGAGTACCTAACATAGATTACGCGCGTGTTTTAGTCCCCCAAGGAAGTATGCTTATCAACGCAACAGGATTTTCCTATCCTGAAGAAAACATGGTGAAAACTTCAGATGAACAGTACAATACTGATCAAGATCTCGCGCGCGTGGAAACAGAACAAAAAATAGACGAAGCAAGCGGCACTGTCATCAATACGCAGTTTAATAAAACCTCTTTTGCCAACTGGATTATTACCAAGCCGGGAGAAACCTCTATTGCTACGATTACCTATCGGTTGCCGTTTAATGTATTTACCAATTCAAAAAAATCGTCCTTTGAAAATTTTAATCAGTGGCTTGGCGGCGCCAATGAACAGATGATCAATTATTCTCTTCTTGTACAAAAACAGGCCGGCATGGTGGATAACAATTTTACCCATCGCATGGTATTTCCCAACCCCACCGAGGCAGTATGGATGACGCCAACGGAGTGGATCGCGCCAGATGATCATTCCTACAAGACAGAAATAAAAAGTGCGGGTGATATTTTTAATGGATTTATTGGACGAATAAAAAAATAACCTCATCATACTATGCCACGCAAAAAAAAGGATATGCTGCCCCCACAAAACATTGCCGCTTCATCATCCAACCCCGTTGAACCAAATTTACAGCCCGCGCGCAAACGGAAAGAATCCATGGATCGCACCTTAAAAAATATCTATGATGCGGGAGAGAAAGCACATGCTTCCAAACTCATTGAAACTCATAAAAAACGAAAACACTCATGGACGTGGATTACACTTATCTCGTTTGCCGTCCTTGCGGGACTCTCATGGATCGGTTTTTTTCTTTTCAATCCTTCAAACAATTTTTCCGATAATGAGGTAACTTTTTCCATTGACGCTCCAAAGCACGCAGTAGCCGGCACACATGTTGTCTTTACGCTTACCTATTCAAACAACCTCTCCATCCCGCTTGCAACAGCTAATTTATTTGTAAAATATCCTGATGATTTTGAATATACCAAAGCGGAACCGGATCCAATTGATAAAGATCGCCGCGAGTGGAGTATGGGCATGCTTGGCGCCAAAACAAAACGATCTATTACTATTGAAGGAGTACTCTGGGGAAACAAAGATGAGTCTACCACGCTTCGTGGTTTTTTCAATTATCGCCCCTTAAATTTTAATGCTGATTTTCAAAAAGTTGCCGCCGCGGACATACAATTTGCCCAATCCCCGCTTGAACTGACGCTCACCGGGAGCGAATCCGCGCATATTGGCGATACACTCACCTACACCATTACAATTAAAAACCCAAGCAATACGCCATTTGAAAACGGTCTTGTTGCTATTGCCTACCCGCAAGGATTTGTGCTCCAAAGTGCCACGCCAGCGCCAAACAAAGATCAAAATACATGGGTTTTGAATACGGTTGCCCCCAATAGTACGCAAACTATCACCTTCAAAGGAAATTTTTCCGGCACGGCGAATAAAGAAGACAAAACATTTACGCTCACGCAATTGGTAGCGCGTAATGACAAAAAATATACTGGACAAACAATCGCGCTTTCCACCAAACTTGAGGCCGCAACATATGTATTAGAATTTGCGGTTGGCTCCGCAAAAGACCAACAAAGTATCGCGCAAGGCGAGAAACTGCCTTTTACCATTACCTATAAAAACACGAGCAACACCGCGCTTGAAAATGTGAGTGTGCGCGCAACCATTGACGGTGTTTCCGATGGCGGGAAAAGTTTGTTTAATTGGGCAGTCATAGACGACAAACTTGACGGCGCAATCCGCGGCGAACAAGTCTCCAGCACCATGCGGCGCGGGACTATTACCTGGACAAAAAAAGAACTGCCCGCGCTTTCCGCGCTCAAACCCGGAGACGGAGGAACTATCTCGTTTACAATTCCGGTTAAAGATAAAACGAGTTTTGATATGAGCAAAATAAAAAATACGCAAAGCGCCGCCTATGTGGAGCTCGTTGGAGGAGATACGCAAAATACGATACTCATGAAAAGCAACACAGTACTTTTGAATCTTATGACCAATCTTACGCTCGCGGCCGAAGCGCAATTGAAAGAAAAAAAACCAACAGCGGAGGACGGCGACGAATCATATTACACCGTCACATGGACAATAGAAAATTCCGTGCATGAAGTGAGCGATGTGCATATCGCGGCATTGCTCACAGAGGGGACGCGATGGGTTGACAAAACACATGTAACCGCCGGCGCGTTAGCGTTTGACGCGGACGCCAAACAAGTACAATGGAAAATAAATCGCATTCCTGCCAGCTTCCCTAAGACAATTGTTTCGTTTGATGTGGCGGTCAAAACCCCAAAAGAAAACTCTGGCACGCTCAAACTTTTAGATAAAACACGGCTTGAAGCGTATGACAAATCCGCCGGCGCAAGCGTTATGATAGAAAAAGACGCGCTCACGGCAACTCCTTGAAAGTTTTGCGAATGGTTGGTCTACCGCCGAATGCCATTTTAACTGCACAATCAAAAACTCCCTCAATGAGGGAGATTTTTTATTTTTCCAATTGGTGGGTCGGCCGGGATTCGAACCCGGGACCAGTCGCTTAAGAGGCGAACGCTCTACCAACTGAGCTACCGACCCGTTATTAGACTTGTCCCCAAATAACATTTCTCCTTCATTGTCAAAATTTTGGCCAAAATCGTTTCAAAATTTTTCGGCTTAACTACTGTTAAACCTCAAAATTTATTCAACAATTTTGTCTCAAAATTTGACAATTTCGCTACGAAAGCTTATTTGGGGACAAGTCTATTGTATGGTGCGCCCGGAGGGATTCGAACCCCCGACCCTCGGTTCCGAAGACCGATACTCTAATCCGCTGAGCTACGGGCGCCAATCTTCCGCGATATTTTCTGAAATCTCTTTTTACCACCCTTTTGCATTCAAAGCATTTTCCGCTGCTTCTGTTTGCGCTTCTTGTTTACTTGTGCCCGTGCCTTCTGCCATTTGCTCTTTATCCAAAAATACCCCCACAATAAAATGCTTATCATGATCCGGTCCCCATTCTTTTAACACTTTATAACTTGGCGTAATACCGGTTTTTTCTTGAGCCAATTCTTGAAAATGGCTCTTAGCATCTATGTACGCGCGATTTTGTAAAATCTCCGGCAAATGTGAAATAATAAATCGATGAATAAAATTGCTGACAGCCTCCCACCCCTGATCCAAATAAATCGCGCCAATCACAGACTCCATGGCGTTTGCCAAAATATACCATCGCGCTTTGGTTGAACCGTCTTTTGACTCGCCCTTGCTCAACAACAAAAACTCATCAAACCCCAGATTCTTGGCAATGCCGCCAAGCATGTTGGCGTTTACCAGACTCGCGCGCCAATTGGTAAGCTCGCCTTCCGGATTATCAAAATTGTTATACAAATACTCGGTAACGACAAGCTCCAAAACCGCGTCGCCCAAAAATTCAAGCCGCTCGTTTTGACCAAGCGCAAAGGTGGGGTGCTCATTCAAATATGAACGATGCACCATAGCCTGTTTTAGTATCTCAACATTTTTGAATGTAACATCAATGATCTTTTCAAGTTCTTTGATATCTCGCATAAAATTTATTATGATATAATGTGTTTTTTTAGTTTTGGTTCTTCCAGATCACATTTTTTGAATTTGTTATGTGTTACCATGTCTTTGTAAATTGCTCCCAAAACGCCGTTCACAAACTTGCCGGAAGATTCTCCTCCAAATGTTTTAGCAAGTTCAATGGCTTCATTGATTGCCACTTTGGAAGGAATTTTTTCGTCCACACACAACTCATACACGCCGACGCGCAATATATTGCGGTCAACATAGGTAATTTTTTCCAACGGCCACTCGGGCGCGTATTTGACAATATATGCGTCAACCTCCGGCAGATGATCAATAACTCCCTCAACCAACGATTGTGAAAATCCATGGTCATCTAGCCCTGGACCAAACATGGTCAGGTTGTGGGTTATGAGCGCTGGTATTGATTCTTTACCCAACTGCTTCATATCCCATTGATACAAAGTCTGCATTGCGATAGAACGCGCGAGATGTCTGTTGGACATGAGTGTGGAACAATGAACAAAATAATGATGAACAATTAACGCGAGACGCGCTCCGGCGCGACGCGATTATTTTGAGATGACTTTTCGCCCTTTGTAGATGCCGCAAAATGCGCACGCATGATGCGGTTTGACTGGTTTCTTGCAGTGCGCGCAAGCAGTCAATTGCGCTGGCTTGATAGCAAAATGACTTGCACGGCGACGTTTGTGCGATGAAGTTCTACGATGCCCGGGAAGTCCCATAGGGTACAATTTAGAATAAATGAAATATACCACTACGATAACTGATTTTTGAAAATTTTGCAAGAGGATACTCCTCTTGCAAAAAAAATAAGGTCGTGGTATAGTGTTGTTACTTAAAAAATTATCTTAATTCTCTCTTAATTTGAGCTATGCGTCTCTACGACCTCTCCATTATATTGCATCCTCACATTACCGATGTTGAACTCCCTGCCACGCTTGAAAGCATCCGCAAAGAACTTCAAGCGGCTGGAGCGCGCGAATTGCAAGAAGAACTTATTGGCAAACAACGGTTGGGATACCTGGTGCAAGGAAACCGCTTTGGACATATTATCTTTTTCCGTTTTGAAAATGAAGAACAAAACATAAATTCTATCAAACAAAAACTCAATCTCCAACCAGAAGTCATACGCTCAATGATTAGTCTTGTTCGCCACGGACTTGCTTTTAAACCTGTTCACAAACCGTTCCGTCGCGGAGGTTCTCGCGCGGGGCAAGGCACGGGTTTTTCTGCTTCTCACCTGAATACATCAAAATTTTCACCAAAGATTGAAACAACGGCGACACAACCCGCTTTTGAAACCGCGCCAGCGCCAGCTCCCGCGCAAAAAGTTGACCTCGCAGAGCTTGATAAACGGATAGATGATTTGCTCAACAAAGAAACATTTTAAAATTTTTAAAATAAATCTATGACACTCAACCGTGTTATGCTCATTGGAAATCTTACCCGTGATCCGGAAGTGCGTGTGACCGCAACAGGAACTTCTGTGGCGCAACTTGGTATCGCCACAAACCGCGTATGGACCAACAAAATGGGACAGCGGCAAGAAGAAGTTGAATATCACACAGTGGTGGTGTGGAGCAAATTAGCGGAAATTTGCCAAAAATATTTAGCCAAAGGACGGAAGGTTTTTGTTGAAGGACGGATAAAATCCCGCGAATGGGTTGGCCAAGACGGCGTCAAACGCAATCGCACAGAAATTATCGCGGAAAACCTTATTATGCTTGACCGCGCGCCGGCGGGAAGCGGTTCCGGATCATATGGCGGGAGCAACGCTTCAAGCGCTCCCCATGAAACGATGAATACCGCGTCATCTGCTTCAGCGCCCTCCTTTGGCGCACACGACGGAAATGCTCCAATAATTGAAGAAGAAATAAAAGTAGAAGATATTCCGTTTTAATGTATTCCTTCTATGAAGCAAACAAAAAAACGATCAGCGCCAAAAAAACGCATTCTCAATCGCCCGTGTCATTTGTGCATCGCGGGTATGAAAGATATCAGCTATCGTGAGGTGGAACTGTTGGGCAAATTCCTTTCTTCATTTTTGAAAATCCAACCGCGGCGCAGAAGCGGATTATGCGCGCTCCATCAGCGAAAAGTATCTAACGCAATCAAACGCGCGCGGGAGATGGGATTGCTATCGTATGTGCCAATGTAACTCATCTTGCCCTTCCTTAAACGCGGTTTGCGGAATCTCCGTAAACCGCGTTTTCAGACAACCGTACCGCCGCTAAAGACCACTATGAAATTTTGGAAAAAAATAAAAAATAATCCGCTCATGCGCGCGCGTCTTGTTACTCGCGCGCTCATACTCAAAGAACTGCGCGCATTTTTTGCGCGTGAAAATTTCCTTGAGGTGGACACGCCGCTTTTAGTGCAAACCCCCGGGTTAGAACCATATCTCAACCCGCTTGAAGTGCAATTTCTAACAAACCGCCACACGATTGTGCCTGCGCATCTTATTACTTCCCCTGAATTTGCTCTTAAAAAACTCCTCGCGGCAGGGTTTGAACGAATTTTCCAGCTTAATAAATGCTGGAGAGGCGGTGAGCCTTACGGAGGCACGCACAACCCTGAATTTACTATGGTTGAGTGGTATAGAGCCAATGCGGATTATCACGCGCTTATGGTTGATTGTGAAAATCTTGTGTGCGCGCTACACCGCGCCGTGTGTTCTGCAAACGATATCACTCCTGACGATTGGCTCACCTATCAAGGCATAAAAATCAATCTTTCCGCGCCGTGGAAAAAATTATCGGTCAAAGATGCGTGGAACACCTATGCGCGCCTTAATTTGGATGAACTTCTAACTTTGGAGCGAATGGCGGAAGCGGTGCGCGCCGAAGGACTCACTGTTACCGCCGATGACGAATTTGATGATTTGTTTTTCAAAATTTTTCTCACGCACATTGAACCACAATTTCCAAAAGACGCACCGATCATTCTCTATGATTATCCTATTCAACTTGCCGCACTCTCCCGTCCGTGCCAGGCGGATCCGCGCTACGCGGAACGGTTTGAGCTCTACATAGGCGGCATAGAAATAGCAAACGCATACTCCGAGCTCATAGATCCGGCGGAGCAACAACGCCGTTTTGAAGCGGATCAGGCACGGCGTAGACAACTGGACAAAAAAGCGTATATTATAGATACTGATTTTTTGGATGCCATCCGGGAAGGGCTTCCTCCCTCTGCGGGCATATCCGTGGGAGTTGACCGGCTCGTCATGCTATTGACTGATGCGGCAGAAATTGACGATGTTATTTATTTTCCAGCATCAGACTTATTTACCTAATTACTTGGCTATGGCCTCAATCAATGATGTATCAAAAAATGTCATAATGCGACTCAATGGTGATTTGTATTTGGTTACTGATTTTCAACATGTAAATCCGGGTAAAGGAGCGGCATTTGTCCGCACACGCCTCAAACAGTTGAAAACGGACAAAACCATGGAACAGACATTCAAATCAAATGAAACCATTGATTTGGTACAAGTGGAACGGCATAAAATGCAATATCTCTACAACGACGGCACTATGTATGCTTTCATGGACAATAATACCTATGAGCAAATTGAAATTAATGGCTTAATGCTTGAAGGCAAAAAAGAATTTCTCAAAGACGGCATAGAGGTCATGGTGGTATTTTTTGAAAATACACCAATTACCATGGAGCTCCCGCGCAAAATCACCTACAAAGTTACCCAAGCCGAACCGGGCGTAAAAGGCGACACCGCGGGCGGTAATGTGACCAAACCCGTAACGCTAGAAAACGGACTTGAAATCCGCGTGCCGCTCTTTATTAAAGAAGGGGAAGATATTATCGTTAACACGGAAACAGGACAATACGTGGAGAGGGCATAAACGCACATTCAGCCGATATTGCCAAATCTGAAAACCTTAAGTGCAATTTCATAGTGTGATATCCATAGTGCACTATCCCATACTTCAACTCGAATTAACAAAACAACAAATATTTCTTGTTGTTTTTAAATAGTCTTTTATTCCTCCTCTTCCATCGGCGGAATTTCTTCATCCGCACCTTTGCCCGCACCGCCAGTCTCCACAATCTCCGGATTTTCTTTCTTGCGCACTTCTTCAAAAATCCGCTCGCGCACTTCTTGCACCAATTCCGGATGCGCTCTCAAAAATGCTTTTGCAGTCTCGCGCCCAACACCCAATTTGATTTCCCCATACCCGTAGCTATTGCCGCTTTTATTGATAATTTGTTCTGCCACCCCCACATCCAGTATATCCCCGGATACGGAAATTCCTTCGTTGTACATAATATCAAATTCACAAGTGCGGAACGGCGCCGCCACTTTGTTTTTTACCACCTTCACCTTCACTCTGTTGCCGATAATTTTTTCCGCCAGCTTAATCTGCGCGGCGCGGCGCACCTCTATGCGCATGGATGAATAAAACTTCAGCGCGGTGCCGCCGGTGGTGGTTTCTGGATTGCCAAACACCACCCCAATCTTGAAACGCGTTTGATTGATAAAAATCAACACGGTTTTTGTTTTGCTGATAATGCCCGTGAGTTTGCGCAATGCCTGGCTCATGAGCCGCGCCTGCAGACCCATATGTTGTTGCCCCATTTCGCCTTCAATTTCATTTTTTGGCACCAACGCCGCTACCGAGTCCACCACAATCACATCAATCGCGTTGGAACGCACGAGTGTTTCCACAATCTCAAGCGCTTGCTCTCCGGTATCCGGCTGTGAAATCAACAAATCTTTAGTGCGCACGCCGATTTTCTGCGCGTAATCCGGGTCAAGTGCGTGCTCCGCGTCCACAAACGCCGCCACGCCGCCCACCTTCTGCAACTCGGCAACCACATGCAAAGTGAGTGTGGTTTTGCCAGATGCTTCCGGACCAAATACCTCAATAATACGGCCTCTTGGCATACCACCTACTCCAAGCGCCAAATCAAGAGAAACACAGCCAGTAGGCACTGCCTCTACCTGCATTCTTTTTGCCTCGCCCAGACGCATAATAGAGCCATCTCCAAACCGCTCTTTTATTTGACTTATAGCCTCCTCTACTGCCTTGTTTTTCTCGCTCTGCACCGATGACATTTTTGCCATATATTCATTTTTAATATAAATAGAATGTACGCATTTGGACAATTTCTTCTTCAAAGCCTGCGCTTCTCGCTCGTCGTAGGCATACTACGGCTTGCTCCGATGCTCGGCTTTTCCTTGAACTTGTCTCAAATGCGTAAGTTCTAATAGAAAAAGAAGTTTCAAACTTCTCCCCTTTGAATAAATTATATTGTAAAAGTCTAATGCACTTCCGCGCCGCTTGATGGCGCTACGCTTACTTTTTGTTCTAATAAGATATTGCGCACAATTATAGTCTTTGCTCCGTGTTTTTTAATAGCTACAATCGTAAAGGTATTCATGCCGGGAGTCAAGTCAAGTGTTTCAACAAACGCGCCTTTTGTATCAGTAATCATCTCTCTGCCGTTCACCTGTATTTTGGTTTCTGGCAATGAATGTCCCATCAACTGAACGCTCGCGATACTACTTACCAAACCATCTAAAGGATTTTCTATAACCAAGGGTGGTGGAGAAAAAATATTCCGTGCCTGCAACCCAACATATCCTACTACCGCCGCCAAAATCAACACTCCCGCGACGCGCGTTGCAATCCCAGGGTGCCACCACGCGGACAATCGTTTGATAAAATTTTTCTTTGCGTCATCCGCGATACACGGCAAAAGACGTTCTTTTGCGTATTGCGCGAGTGCTGCCGAAACATTGATGCCCACCAACTGCGCGTATCGCTTTACAAAATTCTTTGCGTATACCTCGCCCGGTAATTTATGATATTTGCCAGACTCCACCCAATCAATAAAATGAGCCGCAAGTCCAAGCCGAGACGCTATATCTTTGACAGAAAGACCGCGCCGCATGCGATATGCGCGCAATACATCCCCCAGCCGTTCCTCTTGTGAAAGTAGTTTTCCCCTAAAAGAAACCATACAATTTACAAAGATGTATCTTCATCTTCTTCCTCTGTCTCGTCTCCATGTCCTGTATATGAAACTTCCAAACCATCGTTTTGATATTTTGTCTCTTGTGTATCCACTGGTTGTTCTTCCGTGATCCCCGCTTCCTCATCCAACTCGTTTGAGACGCCACTTTCTGCTGTTGGTATTGTACCAAAATTATGTTTGCCTATCAAGACTTCTCGCGGTTTTGCTCCGTCCCCCGGACCAATCACGCCTTTTTCCTCTAAAATATCAAGCAATCGCGCGGCGCGAGCATACCCAACTTTAAGACGCCTTTGCAAAAGCGAAGCAGAACCCTTGCCTGCCTGCATAATGACTTCTTTTGCGTCTTGGTAGAGCGGGTCGTCAGAACTTGTGTCTGATGAGCCTCCAAACACCATTGCTCCTTGCTGGCGCGCGATTACTTCATCAATATAGTGCGGCGCGTCATCTTCTTTGTAATACCGCACCACCGCTTTGATGTCTTCTTCTGATACAAACGCGCCTTGCAGGCGTTTGGGATGCGACATATCCGGCGGACTCCACAACATATCACCGCGGCCTAATAATTTCTCCGCGCCAGACGCGTCTAAAATAGTGCGAGAATCCATCTGAGAGGCAACAGAAAACGCAATACGCGCTGGAATATTTGCTTTAATCAAACCAGTAATCACATCCACAGAAGGCCGTTGGGTTGCCAGCATCAGATGGATGCCAACCGCGCGCGCCATCTGCGCCAAACGGATAATACCGCCTTCAATCTCCGGACCTGCGGTGGACATTAAATCAGCAAGTTCATCAACAATAAATACTACATAGGGCATTTTTTCTTCCATGATTTTGTTATATGACCATATATCCCGCTTTCCCGCTTTGGACAAAATTTCAAAACGGCGTTCCATTTCTCCAATTGTCCATTTGAGCGCGTTGACGGTTTTTTGCGTATCGGTAATAACCGGCGTCAACAAATGCGGTATGCCATTGTAAAGCGGCAATTCCACGCGCTTGGGATCAACCATGATAAAACGCAATGTACGCGGTGTGTGTTGAAAAAGCATGCTCAATATGAGGGCGTTGATACACACGGTTTTCCCTGAACCGGTAGCGCCAGCAACCAACAAGTGAGGCAATTTATTCAAATCCGCTACATACGGCTTACCGGATACATCTTTGCCAAGCACGATAGCCAATTCAGCTCCCTTACCTCTATATTCAGATGATTCAAGCAATTCGCGCAGGCTCACCATGGCAACTTTTTGATTGGGCACTTCAATGCCAACGAGTGACTTGCCCGGTATAGGGGCTTCAATACGGATGGGGTGCGCCGCAAGCGCGAGCGCCAAATTGCCATGCAACGCGGTAATGCGTGAGAGTTTCACTCCCTCCGCAGGCTTCAAGCTGTATTGCGTAACGGTTGGTCCCACGCGCACCTCACCCATTTCCACCTGAATGCCAAAACTCTCAAATGTTTTCTTTATAGTATACGAATTGCCTTTAATATCCCCTGATGTCGGCTCGCTCTTGGCACTATGTAATAAATCAAGACGCGGCAAACCCTTGCGATACTCTTTGCTTGTCACCGTAGTGGGGCTCATGAGCGCGGATGGCGCGGTTACTATCACTGGCGTTTTTTGTATTGCGGAATGTTCTCCATTTTCTTTTTCATTATCACCCAAAACAGTCGCGCGCACTTCTTGCCCGCCAAATGCGACACCGCCTGCATCTTCATTGCGCGCGTTTGCAGAACCTTTGTACCTCGTATTTTGCCATGAAAGCATCAGCCAATTCACCGCGCGCCGCGGCCAACTGATTAAAGAATTTAAAGAAGTATTAAACAAAAATATCAAACCAATAATACCTATGCCCCCAAGCAATATCAAAGCAACCCAAACGCTGAATAATGAAACAAGCGGGTACGCGACACTATATCCGAGAAACCCTCCGCCGCCCCCCATGCGCGCAAGCGCCAACAAATCTTCATCGCCAGCAGACAGATGCATCAAACCATTCGTTGCGATAAGCAAAAGTATGAGTGCAATTACGCGTGCGGCGGAACGCGCGCCATCTGTTTGAAACTCAAAAATAAACGCGCTATACGCAAGCGCCAAAGGCACAACCAAACGCGAGGCGCCAAAAATCTCTGCAAGCGCGCTATCCAACCAAAGCCCCGCGCGTCCGCCCAAATGGAAATAACTTAAAATCAAAATCAATGAAAAAATGAAAATGACAACTACCCAAAGACTCCGTAATAAATGAGGATGGACGGATGAAACTGCCTCTTTGTGGCGGGTTCGTGTTTTGGGATGTTGGGGTTCTCTTTTGCGTGAAATAGATGCTTTTTTAACAGGCATAAAAAAATTTAAGTGTTTGCCGTTATTGATATATCATTAGACTTGTCCCTCAATAGCTTTGAAATACGAAACACCTTTTTAAAGCAATGGATTTTCATGGCACGCATAAAATCCTTGAAGGATTTTTGCTCCAGCTCGTACGCCACCAACGGCTCCGCAGTCCCCTCAAAGCCATTGCTTCAACGCCGTTTCGTAATTCAACTCATTATGGGACTGTCGCCGAATGCACTTTTGTAACGAAATTTCCAGATTTCTGGACAAAATTGTTGAATACATTTTGAGGTTTAACAGGAGTTAAGCCGAAAAATGTTGAAACAATTTTGGATGAAATATGGAAATTGCAGTCAAAATGGCATTTGGCGACAGTCCCATTATACACAATACGCTCTTTATTATAGCATAAAACATAGCCTTTGGGCTATAAAATATGCCAACAATAAGCTGTGTATGAACACCACATGAGAGGCTGACCATTTTGACGCGGTGAATAATCAAAGGTTGCTTCAACCATTCTCCACCTAACTTGGGTTGCCAAGTTTATGCCAGCTGTATGTATGCTCTAACACAGCTTACTGCAGGCATTGCTGCGGGTTTAAGTATAACGGTTACAATGCAAGGGGTCAAGGTAGAATCAAAAACCTTGCGTAAATTAAAAAGTATGGCTATAATAGCTCCATCGCTTTAAATGCCGCGGTAGCTCATTGGTAGAGCGCTGCCCTGAAGAGGCAGGCGTAGTCAGTTCGATTCTGACCCGCGGCACCATAAAAACTTCTCATAAGAGGATTTTTTATGTTTAATGCGACCCATTCATTGAACTTTTATCCTACCTATAGTACCATACCCCTACCGTACAATCGGGGTGTAGCTCAGTTGGCTAGAGCATCTGCTTTGGGAGCAGAGGGTCGCAGGTTCGAGTCCTGTCACCCCGACCAATCAAGACATTTCAAATTTTCAGGGGAAAGAGTTTGCTCGCTCGCCCAGCCTTCGGCGGGTCTCGCTTCGCAAAAAGCCCTGTATTTCGGAATTAAATCGTAAGGTCGGACAAATTCAAATTCAGTTTTTCGGGAAAGCAAACGGCGGTTCGTTCCAATTTTTTCCGCCAATGATTTTATTTCGTAAAA
>JACRFU010000019.1 GCA_016212585.1 Candidatus Magasanikiibacteriota bacterium
CGCGCGCCGCGGGCCGATCGCGCACAAATAAAATAATCAATACTACTCCAATAATCGCCGGAAAAAAAGATATCTTGAAAATAAAACGATACGTTTCCGCGCTCACCGGCAACACGCGCAATATATACAATACCAACAGAGACCCTATTACGCGCCCAAGCATGTCAAAAGCTCTATTAAGCCCAAATGACCCTCCGCGATGCGCGCGATCCGTACTTTCAGAAATCAATGCATCGCGCGGCGTGTCGCGCAAGCCCTTGCCGGAGCGGTCAAGCACACGCAAAAGCGCCGCCTGCCACGGCGTCATAACAACACCAAACAATGGTTTGGTAAACGCCGAAAGCGTGTACCCAAACACCACAATTTTTTTTCGCGCGTGCACGCGGTCGGACCACACGCCGGAATACCACAAAAAAAACGACGTTACCGCCGCCGCCAAACCTTCTATTAAACCAACATCTCCTTTTGAAAGCGATAATACGCTAATCAAAAAAAACGGCAGCACCGGCTGTATCATTTCGGAACTCACATCATTCAAAAAACTCATGATAGAGAGCCACCATGTGTTTTGAGAAAATGCCATTTTTTTGGAATCCTCCATAGAGTGTCGTGCGCGCTTACTCTTACGATTTTACATCATTAATCCGTTCAATATGCGCCCCAAGGCCGCGCAAGCGTTCATCTATCCGTTCGTATCCGCGCTCAATTTGATAGATATTATCAATGGTAGTCGTACCCTCCGCAATAAATCCCGCAATCACAAGCGCAATGCCCGCGCGCAGATCCGGACTTTCCAACTGCTTGCCGCGCAATTTCCGCGGACCTTGAACTACCGCGCGATGCGGATCGCACAAAAGCGCGTACGCGCCCATGGTGCTCAATTTATCCAAATAAAAAAGCCTGCCATCATAAATTGTTTCATGCACCAAGCTCATGCCTTGCGCCTGCGTCAAAAGCACGGTAAAAGGCGGCTGGAGGTCGGTCATAAATCCGGGATATTCTTTGGTGGTTACTTCAACTGCTTTATACGGTTTGTCTGTTTTTTGTATTTCAATCCAATTTTGTCCTATGGTATACGGAACGCCCATGCAGTCAAACATCGCCCACAAACTTTCCACATGATCCGGCCTGCAATGAGTAATGATAATTTGCGCGCGAGCGGCGGCCGCCAAAATTGCAAACGTGCCGGTCTCTATGCGGTCCGGAACGGTTTCCACTTCGCCGCCGTGCAACTCCGCTACGCCATCAATGACAATAGTATGCGTGCCCGCGCCGATAATGTGCGCGCCGCACGTGTTTAAAAATTCCGCCAAATGCGGAATCTCCGGCTCGCATGCCGCATTTTTTATTATCGTCCGCCCTTCCGCAAGCGTTGCCGCCATCATCATGTTTTCCGTCGCGGTAACACTTATAAAAGGAAAAAAATATTCCGCGCCTGATAATTTTTTCGCGCGGAACACAAACTCTTCTTCACGTTCTTCCACCTCCGCCCCCAGCACGCGCATGCTCGCCACAAACAAATCAATGGGGCGTTTTCCCAACACGCATCCGCCCGGGTACGCCAAACGTACTTCTCCGTGGCGCGCGAGCATGGGGCCTATGAGCACCGTTGACGCGCGCAAACGTTTAACCAATTCGCGCGGCAAGGTGGTTTGAGTAATTGAATCGGTATTAATACGCAAAACCGCGACGTCGCTTTCCACTTTGGCGCCCACACTTGATAGAATCTCACTCATGCGAAACACATCTTGCGCCTGCGGTACACGCGTGATTTTTGTTTCCCCTTTCAAAAGTATGGCAGAAGCAATCAATTTTAAAACCGAATTTTTTGCGCCCGAAACGGCAATCTCTCCGCCAAGCGGCGCGCCTCCTTGTATTACAAATTGTGCCATAGTTTAGATGCTTCAAAGTTAGGTATAGGTATTCTAAATCAAAATGAGATTTAAGGCAATGCTCACTGCTTAAATTTGACAAAATTAACAATATATGATAAACTAAATAACAGAAATATTCTTATGTCTAGTGTATGAAATACGATAAAAAGTCAATTTCCAGCCTTTTACGCTTACCACAGACAGTCTTCTCTTTTAAAGAGATATCTATGATCTGGGGTGATACAAACCAAAACGCGACAATTTCGGCCGTCAACTATTATGTTAGAACAGGACAACTTTTTCGTATCCGCAAAGGATTTTATGCCAAACATACGAATTATGACCCGTTGGAATTGGCAACTAAAATCTACACTCCTGCTTATGTAAGTCTGCAAACCGTGTTTCGCCGTGAGGGAATGATCTTTCAACATTATGAAAGTATCTTTGTTATGTCATACCTTACGCGCACTATACGGTGCGATAATAAGGTGATTGAAATTAAAAAAATGAAAAACGAGGTACTCACCAATACAGAAGGACTCATCAATATGGGGAACTACTTTATTGCCACCAAAGAACGCGCTTTTCTGGATATGCTGTATCTTCTCCCTCGCTACGGTTTTGATAATCTGCGCTCCATTGATTGGAACACCTGCTTTCAATTAGTAAAAATCTACTATAAAAAAACTTTAGTCAAAACATTAAAAGAATATCATAAACTATATGCTCAATCAAAGCAAACATAGAAGCATTCTGCTTTCAATTTTAAAAGATATTTATTCTGATAGTGAAATATCTCCACAAATCGGCTTCAAAGGGGGTACGGCCGCATTTTTATTCTACGATCTGACGCGATTTTCAATGGATCTTGATTTTGACCTTTTGGACAAAAATTTTGAACATGCGGTTTTTGAAAAAGTAAAAAAAATTGCCGGCAAATATGGGCAGATAAAAGACGCGCAAAAAAAATTCTTTACTTTATTTTTTGTAGTCTCTTATGGGAAAGAAGATCGGAATGTAAAAGTGGAAATTTCCCGCCGCACGAAAGATAGCCGTTATGAAATTAAACAATTTTTAGGAATCCCCATGCTGGTGATGATACAAAAAGACATGTGTACAAATAAATTATTAGCGATGAGTGAGCAAATGAACAGATTGAGCCGCGATATCTATGATGTATGGTTTTTCTTGAGCAAAATGTGGCCAATAAATAAAGGCATTGTGGAAGATCGGAGTAAGAAAAAATTGCCGAATTTTTTATTGGATCTTGCCAACCAACTAGACAAACTCCCCGAAAATCAGATATTGGAAGGCATGGGAGAATTACTGGATGAAAAACAAAAACTGTGGGTGAAAAACTCTCTTAAAAAAGAAACAATTTTTCAATTGCGCCTGCGCGCGCATGTGGAAGAATAAACCCGTTTGTTAATATAAATGAGCTATATAGGGTATGTCGCCGAATGCGCTTTTGTAACGAAACGCGCATAGTTCGAGACAGAATTGTTGAATAAATTTTGAGGTTTAATTGCAAATTAAGCTGAAAAATTTTGAAACAATTATGGCCGAACTGTGCGCGTTGCAGTCACGCCGGGCATTCGGCGACAGACCCATATATTGACAATATTAAACCTTTTGTTTACTATTAGGAGTAGCAGCGCTATACGCACGAAGGAGAATAAGAATGAAAGCGACGAGACGAAAAGAGTATCCGCATCTGTGGCGCGACTCACGACTACTCACAGTGCAGGTGAACATGCGCGCAGTGCGTAAGGAACTCAAGCGGTTGAATCCAATGTTCTGCCGCAATAGTTTCAACTGGAATCAACCCGCTTTCCGAGCATCGCGTGAAGCTGTGGAGGTCTGCTTCCACGCGCTTAGACGCTGTGCCTACAATGATGAAATAATTGATGAGTTGAAACGTGACGGTCGTCAATTCGATTTCCAACCAGGATCAATCGCGTTGCTTGTGACGATCGTGCTCCAACATCCGGATGAAATCATCTGGCCTGGTGCATATTCGGCAATGACTTTTTCCAGCCAATCTGGAAACATACAATACTTCATTGGCTTTGTTGCACACACAGACAACAAGATCACAATCGAAATCATACGTGTCAAAAAAAAGCACAAATATGATTTCGGTGGTGGAAACGGTTTTGTGATGCAAAAGTGCACATGACGGAAGTCGAAATCGGTCTGAAACTCAACCAATCAACCACACCACCTCTCACTTTAACTTAAAGGTGAGAATTTTTTTATTATAGTGAGATAAACCAAATGCAGCCCAATTCAACACCATACCATCAAAAACTAGCGGGGTAGGACATCGCTATTTCCCGCTAACAACAAACCCCGCCTGTTGGAAAAGATGAGATACATAGGTAACACCCTCACATTGCCTAAACTGAATGGTTTGAGTACAATCAGGGGTTAATCTATTAGGTAGTTCCTGTGTAAAAACATATATTTCAGAATTCAAGTTACTTGAATTCTGAAATATATGTTTTTACACAGGAACTACCTAACATAAAATTAACCGAGTGGCTTATCCACTACAACTTTGAGAGACCGCATCAAACACTTGATTATATGCCACCAATCAACTTTACCTACAAATACCACAATGTGTTACCCATGTACCCGTCTAGTACTCAATTAACTTAATTTCCCAACTTGAGCAATGAATGGTATACTGGTGTATATGACTAAACACCAGAACACCATTCAGCTCTCAAGAGCAGAGCTGGCACAAGTACAGAGTACCATACGGAAAGGAAAGCACAA
>JACRFU010000002.1 GCA_016212585.1 Candidatus Magasanikiibacteriota bacterium
AATCGCTCGCTTACGCTCGCTTTATTTTGCGAAATGGGCGGCGGTTCCCGACAGCTTCGCAAGCCGCTCGCTTACGCTCGCGACATTGCGAAACTGTCGGATATACGACATCCCGCCCTCGCTCACGAGCCTTACGGCTCGGGCTCGGACGGTTTCTGCAAAAATCAAATTATAAAAAAGTCTGCGTGTTGCAGACTTTTTGAATATCGATTTTTTTACTGTATTTCCTCAATCGTATATTTCACCCCTCCTGCAGGAGTCTTCACTTCCACCACATCCCCTTTCTTTTTGCCTAGGAACGCTTGTCCAATGGGAGATTCGTTTGAGATTAATCCTTGTGCGGGGTTGGCTTCATTTGACCCAACGATAGTGTATTGTGATTCTTTGCCGTTTTCTCGTTTTACCACAATCGTCGCCCCCACATCTATCGTGGTGCTTTGTTTATTGTGGCTAATCACAACGCCATGCGTCAAATCATATTCAATCTGCTGGATTTTCCCTTGTGTAAACGCGTAATCTTCTTTTGCTTCATGGTATTCCGCGTTCTCGGAAAGATCGCCAAGCTCCTTTGCTTTGTCTATGCGATCCGCTATCTCTCGCAATTTTAACTTCAAATCAACAAGATCTGTTTGGAGTTTTGCTTTGCCTTCTGCGGTTAAATAGGTTTGGGTTTGATCCATATTAAGTGTTTAAAAAAGCTCCCGCAAAAACGGGGCTGAACTATAGTAGAGTATCAGTAAGAATGGTTTTTGTCAAGGTTAAGGGTGCAACTGTGGATAACATTATGTAAAACCGCCGCCAGATGTTATTAGGGACTGTCGTCAAATGCCTGGCTTGACTGCAATTCCCCTATTTCGTCCAAAATCGTTTCAACATTTTTCGGCTTAACTGCTGTTAAACCTCAAAATGTATTCAACAATTGTGTCCAGAAATCTGGAAATTTCGTTACAAAAGCGCATTCGGCGACAGTCCTTATTCATCTGCATGTTTAGCATACCATGCCAAAAATCGTTTCGCAATGGGAACCGAAACACTGCTCCCCTCCCCGCCCTCTTCCACAAGCACGGTAATAACGATACGCGGATTTTCATACGGCGCAAAGCCGGTAAACCACGCGTGATTTGCTTTGTTCTTTGACCACTGCGCGGTGCCTGTTTTGCCCGCTACGAGTATGGGCAGATCATTCAACGCGCGCGCGCTTCCGTTCGTTACCGCAGAGCGCATGCCATCGCGCACGAGCGCCAAAACATCCGCGGGCACCACCGCGTGCTCCACCACTCGCGGTTTTATTGGTGTTTTTTGTTTGGTTTTGGGATCAATAATACTTTTTACTACACGCGGCGCGTAGAGCGTCCCGCCATTTGCCACGGTTGCCGTATAGAGCGCCACTTGCAATGGGGTTACGAGCACATCTCCCTGCCCGATGGAAAGATTATATGTGTCGCCAATATACCATTGTTCTTTTTTGACATCCTCCTTCCATTCCGGCGTGGGAAGAAATCCGGGAACTTCTCCTGGCAAGTCAATGCCGGTAGTGTTTGCAAGACCGAATTTTTTGAGATACATGACAATCGTTTCGGGACCAAGTCCTTTGAACTGATGATATCCACCGCCTACGATAAAGAAAAAAGTGTTCACGGATTCCGCCAATGCTTTGATGACATTCGTCACGCCATGTCCTCCAGCTTTCCAATCCGGGAAAAACCATTTTCCAACCTGCAATCCGCCAACACTTAAAAATGTGGTACTGCGCGTGATAGTTTTTTCCGTGAGCGCGGCAGAGGCTATGAGCGGTTTGATAACTGACCCGGAAGGAAACGACCCGCTCCACGCGCGATTAAAGAGCGGCTGATCCGGATTATTGAGCAGTTGCTGATACTCGTCGTTGCTGATTCCTTGCGCAAATAGATTGGTATCCAGCGCGGGGCGTGTTGCAAGCGCTAATATGGCGCCTGTTTGCGGGTTCATTACTATCGCTGAAGCCCGATGATGTGTGAAATTGATAAGCTGTGCATCCAACGCGTCTTCAAGCGCGGTTTGAAAGTCCGTTCGGATATTGAGTTGAATGCTTTTACCCGGGATCCCCGGTTCTTCGGCAATCAGATTTTTTGTTTTGCCAAGCGCGTCTACCTCTATTTCTTTTTTGGCGCGCACGCCGCGTAATACAGCTTCATATGATTTCTCAATACCGGTTTTGCCTATGCGGTCAATGGGCAGATATTTTTTGTCGTTTACCAGATCAAGCTCCTCTTTGGTGATTTTTCCTTCATATCCAAGCACCATCCCAAGCGAAGGCGCAGTGTAATGCTGGCTTATCGGCGTGCTGGAGGCAGCCTCCTCGCTCACGAGCACATAGTGCCGCTTTAATTCGCTTTCAATGCTTACACCCGGAATTTGCTTTGAAAGCAGGATGAGGCGCAACGCGGTATCATAATCAATATTATCTTTAATAGCAAACGTTTGAAAACGATACGATTTGAATTCGTCAATTTTTTTTTGAATCAGATCAGGAGAAACATCAATAAGATTGCCAATCGCTTGGAGCGCTTCTGTGTGGGCCGGTTCTTGAACAGGTATATCTTGTGGCAACAAAAAGGCGGTAAAAGTGGGAATATTATGAACTAAAGGAATGCCGGTTGCATCATAAATAATGCCGCGTTCGGCAGATAGAAGTTTGGTGCGAATGCGGTTGTTTTCTGCCAGCAAACGCAAGCGGGTGCTTTGTATAAGTTGTAAATGCACTGCGCGGCCAAAGAGTGTTATCACCAACAAGCTCAAAATGAAACCGCATATCCAAAGCCGTTTAACAGACCCGCCAACGCCTAAAAATTCGGTGAGCGGCACGTATGTTTCAAATCCGTCTTGCATGCTCGCACTGTCTTCCACCCATCGAGTTTTAAAATATCCCGCGACTGATTTATTTTTTACGGCATCAATGCGGATAAGGAAGGGGTCGTCATTTGGTTTGCGGTGTTTAAAAGAGAAAAATTTATTCATGATGGGTGGACATAATGCGGGTGAAGGCGTCTGGAAAACAGGCGGCTCCATGCAAAAAGAAGCAAGAAAATCATACTGTGCGCGATGATTTGCAACCCGCCGCGCATGCCGCTGTCAATTAATGCGCGCCCAATGAGATGAGGCTCTTTAAGAAATTGAAAAATGTTAAAAAGAAAAATGAGCGTACGGAACATGATGGTAGAAATTATGCCAAGAATAAGCAAAGCGCTCAAGCTCTTGTTAGTAAGCATTCTATGAAAAATATGTATGCTCATGTATGTGGTCAATGTAAGTGCGAGTGCGATCGTTCCAAAACCGCTCGCACTCCACAAATCCAAAGTAATTCCGGTGAGGCAAGCAGAAAGCAAGATCAGCCGATGCTCCACGCCAAGCGCAATCATAAAAATTAATATAACAAGAGAAACCTCCGTTAATGACAGCGTTCGCCACGCAAAAAGAGTGTTCGCCGCTTGTTGCAAAATCACGAGAGCAAGGCTCAACATGCAAGCGCTAAAAAAAATACGCCTCATAATTTTAACGAGTCAACACCGCAACCCAAGAGAGTTTGTTAAGTGCAAGCGGAAGCGAAAGCCGCGCGGTTTGAAACGGTTCCGAGGATTCTTTCTTTATTGTGGTAATGGTTCCGATAATCAGTCCGCGCGGGATGGATTTTTCTATGCCGGATGTGATGATCAAATCACCGGCGGTTATAATTTCATTTTGCGGGATCATTTCAATTTGTACACTCAACCCATGGCTTCCGATGGCAATACCAATGGATCGGTCGGTGTTCAACAGCCGCGCGCCGATTTTACTTTGATTATCCGTAATGAGTTCCGCTATCGCTTCACGAGCGTAGACGCTCCGTATGGTTCCTATGAGTATTCCCTTTTCCGCAATGACAGGATCTCCTATTTTAATATGGCTCTCCGACCCGCGGTCTATAACGACGCTTTGTACCATGCTGTCGGTACCTTTGCTCACGATTTGAGCTGGAACCGTGGTGAGCGTTGAAGAGGTATAATGAAGAAGATTAAGTAATGAAGTGTTTTCTTCTCTTAGACGTTCAGATTCCGCTTTACGCATTTCATAATCTAACGCTCGAGCGCGCAACGCGGAGTTTTCCGAGCGTAACGCATTCTGCGTCTGAAACAGAGCCGCTACTGCCTCATTGGTATTTTTCGCAATCTTAAAACTGATCGTCAAAAGCGGCGACAATGTTTGTCGCACCGCGTTGGCAGTGGCGGTGAGCGCGCCAAAACGATTCAAAAACATCACGCAAAGAATAAATAAAACCAGCGCGATCAATAGTCTTCTCATTGAAACAGGCTGCATATGGATATCACATTAGCAGATAATTTTACCGTGAAGTTTGTAATTCTATAGTGTGAAGGAGTTCCGGACTTTCCAAAAGAAATCCTGCGCCGCGCACCACGCAGGTGAGCGGATCGTCTGCTACGCGGACGGGAATTTCCGTAGCGAGCGCGATGGTTTTGTCCAATCCGCGCAGGAGCGCACCTCCGCCGGTGAGCACAATGCCGCGTTCATGGATATCTGCCATCAATTCCGGCGGCGTAATTTCTAAAACGGATTTAATATGATCAATGATAGTGGCAATTGATCTCTGCATTGCTTCATGCGCTTGAGAAGATGTGATATATATCTCGCGTGGAAGCCCGGTGATCAAGTCGCGTCCCCGCAAAGGAAATTCCAGATCCTCATCTTCTGTGTCCGCCGCGGAGCCAATTTTATTTTTTACTTCTTCCGCGTGGCTCTCGCCAATCAGCAGATTAAATACTTCGCGGGCGTATTGGATGATATTTTTGTTTAATTCGTCTCCGGCAATTTTTATGGATTTCCATGTCACTACGCCGGAAAGCGAAATAACGGCAATGTCTGTTGTACCACCTCCGATATCTACTACCAAGCTCGCAATTGCCTCATTAATGGGCAGTCGCGCGCCTATGGCGGCGGCCATGGGTTCCTCCACTATATGCACTTCACGAGCTCCGGCAGATCTGACCGCGTCCTCCACCGCCTTGCGTTCTACCTCTGTAATATCAAGCGGCACGCCAATAACCACGCGCGGGCGCGGCATAAATGTAAAACTATCTTTATGTATTTTATCAATAAAATAACGAAGCATTTTTTCCGTTACCTCAAAGTCGGAAATAATACCCCCCACAAGCGGGCGTGTTACCTGAATGTAAGCGGGTGTTTTTCCCATCATCATCTTGGCGTCTTTGCCTATGGCGAGAATTTGCTCGGTGCGGACATTGATGGCAACCACTGAAGGTTCGTCCGTAACAATACCTTTGTCTTTTACATACACGAGCGTGTTGGCGGTGCCCAGATCTATTCCAATGTCTTTGCTTAACGAGCCGAAGATTTTTTTAAACATATGATAATTTTCAAGATAAAGGAGGAAGCCCTGAAGGCCTGCTGTGGTGTTTTTCTTCTTTGCTCAACGCGTTCATTTCAATCCACAGCGCAGAGATGATAAGTATGAGTATGCTCCACCAGCGTAAAATTCGCGCATGCTGGAGCATAAGCGCCATAGCTGAAACAGCGGCAAACAAGCATCCTTGACGGAATGTTTTTTTCACTTGGCGAAACGCAATGTCAGTTTGTTTGAGTACGCGTACGCGCCACACAAACCCGCCCATGGCATAAAGTCCTGAAACAGTGAAGAAAAAACTTGTATAAAAAAGTGACGGACCCCAGAAAGGATTATTGATCGGGTTGACTTGCAAGATAATGACCACCAAGCTCAAAAAAGCAAAAAACACTCCAATTCCAAGTGCTAAAAAATATTGTTTTAATGTCATATAATGCAGGTATAGTGTAACGGAAAACGGGCGTTTTAGCAAATAGGATGAACACTTTTTATACTCAAGCCAGGAAATTGCCGATGAAGACTCTGTAGGATTTTTTGTTCATTGATTTTTATCTCTTGCGCCACAGCGCTATGAGTGCAGCGCACCGTGAGCGTACCATTTTTTAGGTGCAATGGTTGGGCTAGCTCACCCGCACCATCGCCGAGAAACTGTGCAAGTTCTTGACGCACCTGCGCCAAAACTTGGGCAATCGTGACTTGTTTGGCAAGCCCATTTTTGTTAAGCGATAAAGAAAGCATTGATTTGAGAGTGCGCATGGCCATAGGTAGAGGGTTAGAGCGCGGCAAAGTCGCATATAGTTTTGAAGTCGCAAAATTTGCATGTGTGCGGAGACGGTTTAGCCGGGAAATTGCTCGCTTTTATTTGCTCAATGATACGGGTGATTTTGTCTTTGAGTTTGTTAATTTCTTCCGCACTGCCTAAAAATGAAATGGCGCTGTTGTTCTCCAAATAATAAAAGCTCAAAAGTTTTGGTTTGAGATTCAACGATTCTACTGCCGCGATTTGGTATAAGAGTAATTGTTCTTTATCTTCTGCGGCGAGCTTTGTTTCTTCTTTTGGCGTACCTGTTTTATAATCTATAATCTCCACACTGCCATCCGGCGTTTGATCTACGCGGTCAATCGCCCCGCGCAAAGGATTACCCTCTACTTTAAGTGTGAATCCGAGTTCCAAAAACTGTGGAATACGCCAAGCCCCCTCATGTTTGGTATAAAATTCTTTAATGATTTTAATGCCCTTCTCACGATACTCCTGTTTTTGTTTTTTGTTATTGTACCATTCATCTATCCAGCTTTCTTCATAAAATTTTAGCATTTCTTCAATCGGAGGGACTTTGGTTCCCACGGCCGGCGCGGATACTTCCGACTCCGGAGCCGCAAATAAGTCTGTCTGCTTCCAGTTGTTAAGTTCTATCATGCGCTCATAAAATTTTTGCATGGTTGAATGCATTGTTTTGCCAAAGCTAAAACTCGGTTTGCCCGCAAGAGGTATGCGCAGGATATGCGCGAATTTGTATTGCAAGGGGCATGTTTCAAACGCTTTGAGCTGGGTGAAGCTAAACATTTTTGGAATGAGATGAGAAAGATCATTATGCGGTTCTTTTTGCGAGGGTACCTCTGTGGGGCTCTCTAGCGCAGTTTGAGCGGTTTCCCGAGCGCTTCCCTCTTTGGTGGTAAGTTTCATTTCAACCAAAAAACGCGATGGTTTCCGTGTGCGAGCGCCGCCATAATCTTTTGCGGAAGTTAGATATATACCGTCACGCGCGCGGGTAAGTGCGACATAAAACAAGCGCCGTTCTTCTTCCAAGTGAACATCACCCTCTGGAAGAGTTTCTCTAATCAGCGCGTCGGGAATTTGTATGGGGTCCGGCCTGTCGGTGGAAGGAAACTTCAGGTCAATCAAACTCACTACAAAAACGTAGCGAAATTCCAATCCTTTGGCATTATGTACGGTAAGAATTTTGACTGATTCCGGACCGTCCGTGGCGTCAACCGGCAAGGCTCCGCTGTCTCCGGAATCAAGAATAAAATCAAGCTCTTCCATAAAATGTTTTACGGTCTGCTCGGTGGTGCGATTTTCAAAATCGTGTATTTCCTCAAAAAAAAGTTTCAGGAGCCGGACTTCTTTGAGCGCGTACGCGTCTCCCCCGCCTTCTTTGCGCACCAGATCCTGCAAGAGACCGGAATCTTGTAAAAACTGCAAAGCTACTACGCTGACAGGCTTGTCTTTTGCTATTTGACTATGACGTTCTACAAGCCCCAAAATACGATTGATAATGACCTGTGACTCCGGCCGTACTCCTATGGACGCGGCATGTTGCATGACTTCATACAATGACCAGCTCTTTTTGCGCGCTTGGTGAGTGATTTTGACCACATCTTCCGGAGGCAAATTCCACAATTCCATATTGAGAACACGGAACGTAGCGGTATTTTCATGATAGTTATCAAGTAGACGCAGATAGGCGCAGATATTGAGAATTAATTTTTGCCGATACAACCCGCTTGAGGCGAGAAATTGATACGGAATGCCGCGCCGCTCCAGTGCATTCATAAACGGATCCGCTTGATTGTTAGCTCGTACCAGTATTGCAAAATCGTTCCAAGCGCACGCGCTTTTTTGCTCTTCATATAGCGCACGAATCCTTTCAGCAACAAAACGTGTTTCCGCTTCAAGCGTTTGCGCTCCGTGATACTCAATCACGCCGCTTCCCGTGCGATTGGCGATAAGTTTTTTGGTGAGCGCGCTATCACTGCCTGATTTCTGTAATTGATATTCCAAACGGTTGGGGTTGTTAAGTTGAATAAAAGCATAAGAAGAATCCAGAAGATTCTGATATGAACGGTAGTTGGTGGTCAAAAAAATTTTACGCGCGGACGGATACTCTTTTTCAAATTGCAAGATATTGCTTACGGATGCACCACGAAATTTGTAGATTGATTGGTCGTCATCTCCTACCACGGTGATATTGGCAGGCTTCCCTGCCATCAGTTTAATCAATTCATACTGCGCCCAGTTGGTATCTTGAAATTCATCAACCAAAATATACTTAAATTTTTCCTGATACGTTTTAAGAATGAGCGGGCGTTCTGATAACAGTTTGAGCGCGTACACCAACAAATCGCCAAAATCCAACGCATTATTATCCAATAAGAGCTGATTATACACATGATACGCATTGGCGATTTCCGCGATCCGTTTAATTTCCGTTGTGCGGTCCGCTACGTTCTCATCCAAGGGAAGGTCAGTATCCAGTTGCAAGCGCTCTGCGTGTTCTAGATACTCTGCCGGCGAAATATTCTCGTCTTTACATCGGCTGAAATGTTTTATCAACGCGTGGATAAATTTGGTGGGGTTCCCCAGGGGGCGATAATAATCCAGATCAAATTTTTCAAGATTTTTGCGCACCAAGAGCCATGCGTCTGTTTGGGTGAGCAGTTTGTATTCATTGGATATGCCAATATCAAGCGCGTGCGTTTTGAGCAAGCGGTCTGCAAAACTATGAAACGTACTCACCCAAAGATCAAGGTATCCGTAGGGCAACAAACGATCTATACGTTCTTCCATTTCCGCCGCGGCTTTTTCCGTAAAGGTGAGGGCGAGAATTTCGTTTGATTTTGCAGAACCTTGGTCTATAAGGTGCGCGATGCGATGCGTTATGACTGCTGTCTTGCCGGTGCCTGCCCCCGCAACCAAAAGCAAGGGTCCCGCTCCGTGCGTAACTGCGTTTTGCTGTTCAGTGTTAAGATGTGAGATGTTAAGCGGCATAGTGTTTTCCCCATTGCACAATAAACGCGTGGAATTCTTGATAATATGTTGCGCGATTCCGCACACAACGCGTTGCGATGTGAGAAGCGGTCATAAATAATTTTTGATAATCGTCGTATTCTTTGCGTGCAACACCGTAGTGCGCGCATAATCGTTTGGTATAAGCATCAACCACAAAGATCGGCTGATTGCCGGCATAAAGCAAAATTGAATCCGCTGTCTCTTTGCCTATTCCCCACAATTGTAATAATTCGTCGCGCGCAACAAGCATGTCTTTTTTTAATAGCCTCCGTATGTCACCATCGTATTTTTTCTGGATATACTCGGCAAACAATTTGAGTTTGCGCGTTTTTTGTTTGAAATAACCGCTCGGGCGTATGTATTTTTCTATAGTGCGAGGGCGCGCGTGTGCAATGGCAGAGGCGGTCAACAAACGATGATGCGCCAAATTGAGCAATGCTTGAGCAACATTTTTCCATGCGGTGTTTTGTGTGAGTATGGCGCCGGTGGCAATGTCAAAATATGGGTCATAGGTACGTGTTTTGAAAGTGCTTAATTTGTTCCATGGTATGCCATAGGTAACGCCGTTTTCTATATGTAAAGCCGAAAAATGAGCCTTTGTAGGTGTCTTTATCAATGTGAGCGGCCACCACCCTTGAGAGCCGTAAAGAGTATGTAATTCATTAAAAATTGCCGGTGAATTCATAGGGTCTGCCGCAAACATGCGCCATAGTATACGAAACGCGCATATTTCGAGATAAAATTATTGAATAAATTTTGAGGTTTAATTGAAAATTAAGCTGAAAAATTTTGCAATAATTTTGACCGAAATATGCGCGTTGCAATCAAAATTGCATTCGGTGGCAGACCCTCATAAGCTGATTGTACCAAGTATCAGTGTATGCCACAAGGTGCTCATAGTTGTGAATTACGAAACTAGTTTCGGCAAATACATTGAGTGGTACGGGTAAAATGCTTGAAGCATTTTACCTTTAACTCACGCCGTCGTGTTCCGTTAGCCCACCCAGGGTATTTGCCTTAACGCCGTTTCGTAATTCAAAGTTCCTAGTTCCTAGAGGTATAAGAATAAAAAAATAAAACACCTGTTTTGGGGTGTTTTGCGTGGTTTTATGATGAGGTTTGGTTGATTAAGCGGCTACAAGGAGCGAATTACAATACGCACTCCATTTGTCTCGTGAGATAAAATAGGTGCGCTTGCGGCAATCGGGCCACGCAATGTGAACATACGCCGCCACTTTGATATTTGCGCATTCGTCCTTGATGCGAGTTTTTGCTTGCACTAGGAGATCTATGAGCCTCAGTGGTGGTATATTGTACAACTGCGCTATGCCGCATGGGAAGTGCACATGAAGCGCGACAGTTTTGATTACCTTGAGCGTCATCCCCGCTTTAATCTGATCCATGTACACATCGCCTACCCTTATGAAGCGACCGCTTGCCGCTATCGCAACAATAGTATTCGCAGGCGAGTTGAGAGGCAGGAGTAATCCTCCGCCATTCAATGCAAGCGTATGGATACGATCCGTCATTCCACTCTGGAGCGTAAAAATGTCACCCATCTGATCTCCATCAGCACAAGTGACGAGTATCACCCCATGTGAAGTGTTCAAACGATTCCCATTGACATCTTCTAGTACGCCTGCTTCACGGAGTTCTTTAAAAAAGTAGACTTCATTAGTGCTGAGCTGTAGCACGGTTGTCCTCCTATGGGTTTGTTGCCGAAAGCAATTTTGACAAGACATAATGATAACCCAAAATTAAAAAAAAGTCAACATGAAGTCTTGTACAATACAAGATGAGCCCCAAATAGAAACCCGTTCCAATGCAAAATGAGCCCGAAAGGGGCTCATTGAGCAAAAGCGTGGAATCGTTCATACTGAAGGGTATATGACAATCACTATGAACGACTCACACCTTGTGAGTATTGCACAATTGAAGGAATTTTTAAAGGTCGGAGCCTCTATTGCCTTTATGGGTACTTCCAGAGAAGAGATGTACCGCTGGATAGAAGCGATACTGAGCCGTTTCTGGTATTTCTCTCTTAAGAAGAAAGAGAAGACCATACTCAAGAAATATATAATGAAAATGACCGGCTACTCTGATGCTCAGCTCACCCGATTGATAAAAAAGAAGAAAACAGCATGGGTCATAAGG
>JACRFU010000018.1 GCA_016212585.1 Candidatus Magasanikiibacteriota bacterium
ATTGGAGAATAAAATTTTGTTGAGGCGTAGCCCCGCCTTTGGCGGGGCGCGGAGGCGTTCCGTGATTAGTTATTTTCAGAAATTTTTGATACAATGATTTTAAGAAATGTCGCTGATTTTTCGTTCAAAGAAAGTTCGCGCAAAGTGTATAATTACAGCACCAGAATGGAACTCAAAATTTTGTAAACATAAAGAATTGAATTTGATTGCAGTGTACCCACCGGCAACATTGCGCGCGGCTTGAATTCTTTAACACCCTACTCGCATCTTCTCCTGCGAACAGGTGTTACTCATTTTTATTTATTTTGAAGGGACAGATGGAGCGCTGCTTCACATCCTTGAATTCTCTTAATTATTTATAGCACATATGATGCAAAATCGTTTCCAAGACCGCTATTCTCATGGAGGAGGGCGTAGCCACAATCGTACGCCAAACCGGAATTCCCGTTTTCAAGGCCGTTCTCCTGCTCACCACAACGCACACCCTATACAGCCGCAACAACCTCGCACGCCAACCGGCGCGCCGGTTACTCATGCCTCTCAGCACACCTTCCACCCCATCTCGGGCAAACCAAAGGTAAAGGTGATTCATTTGGGAGGCCTTGAAGAAGTCGGCCGCAACATGTCGCTGGTTGAATGCGAAGACGACATTGTTTTGATTGATATGGGATTGCAATTTCCGGAAGAAGACATGCCTGGCATTGACTATATCATTCCCAACATATCATATCTCAAAGGCAAAGAAAAAAATATCCGCGGGCTGATTATCACTCATGGACACTACGACCATATTGGCGGCATACCCCACCTTATGGACAAGCTCGGCAACCCCACCATTTATACCGCGCCGCTTTCCGCGGGCATTATCCGCAAACGCCAAGAAGATTATCCGCAAGCGCCACAACTCAAAATCGCGCTGGTGAATGGCAATACCAAAATTCAAATGGGCAAACATTTTGTGTTTGAGCCGTTTCATATCAACCATAACATCTCCGACGCGTTTGGCATCGCGTTGCATACGCCGCAAGGCATTATTCTCCATACGGGAGATTTCAAATTTGATTTTACTCCGGTGGAAGATGAACCTGCGGATCTGAACCGCATCGCGCTTTTCGGCAATCAAAATCCGCTTCTGCTTATGTCTGACTCCACCAACGCTGAGTCTCCCGGGCACCAAATATCAGAAAAAACCGTGGGTGAAGAGCTAGAACGCATCATCACGTGTACCCAGGGGCGCATTATCATTGGCACTTTCGCGTCTCTTTTGACGCGTATGCAGCAAATTTTGGCCATTGCGGAAAAAACAGGACGCCATGTTCTCTTGGAAGGGCGCAGTATGCAATCCAATGTGGAAATAGCGCATGAGCTTGGCTACATGAAATACAAAACCGGCACCATAGTGGATGAAAAAATCTGGCGCCGCTTACCGGACAACAAATCGATTGTGGTATGCACCGGCGCGCAAGGAGAACGCAACGCGGTTTTAATGCGCATTGCAAACAGCGAACATCGCTTTATACAATTAAAAAAAGGCGACACGGTGATATTTTCTTCATCGGTGATTCCCGGCAATGAACGCACCATTCAATCGTTAAAAGACACCTTTGTGCGCTACGGCGCGCGCGTTATTCATAACCAACTCATGGATGTGCACGCGGGAGGACATGCAAAGGCCGAAGACTTAAAACTTATGTTGCGGCTCACCAAGCCACGCTACTTCTTACCTATTCATGGCAACATTTTTATGCGCCAAACGCACGCCGAACTTGCCATGCAAGTGGGTGTGCAGGAAAACAATGTGTTTATGCCGGACAACGGCCAAGTGGTGGAATTTAATGAACACGGCGGCCGCATGACAGACAGTTTTGTGCCTGCGGATTATGTTATGGTAGACGGTTTGGGAGTGGGTGATGTTTCACAAGTTGTTTTGCGAGACCGTCTTATGATGTCTGAAGACGGCATGCTCGTCATCATTGCCACCATAGAAAAGAAAACAGGACAACTGGTGGGCAATCCGGATTTAATTTCCCGCGGGTTCATTTATATGAAAGAAAACAAAGAGCTGGTGGAAAAAACCCGTATGCGCGCCAAAAAAATCTTAAAAGACAGCGACACAAAATCCCCCGCGTTTGAAGATTATATCAAAACAAAACTGCGCAATGATATTGGACAGTTCTTGTATCAGCAGATCAAACGCCGCCCGCTTATCATTCCGGTGTTAATTGAGGTATAATATACATGCTATGTCCCGCATACTGTCTGCCGTACAACCTACCAACAACCTGCATATTGGCAACTATCTGGGAGCCATAAAGCAGTGGGTAGAGCTCCAAGAAAGCAATGAAACAATATTTTTCATTGTTGACTTACACGCGCTCACCGTGTATCAAAAACCGGAATTATTGCGCCAGAATATTCTGGATGTGGCGCGTATGTATTTGGCGCTGGGGCTCAACCCCAACAAATCAATCATATTTGTGCAATCACATGTCAAAGAACACGCGGAGCTTGCGTGGATTTTGGGCACCATAGTAAAGATGGGCGAGCTGGAAAGGATGACACAATTTAAAGATAAAATAGAATCATTGTCAGAAATTACAGGACAAATAAAAAATCTGGAAATGCTCATTAAAGATGAAACAAGAATATACTTAGCGCCTGTAACAGCACAAGAAATTTTAGACTATATTAAAAAACGAGGACATTCAAATGTGGGACTTTTTACCTACCCGGTGTTGATGGCCGCGGATATATTACTCTACGATACGGAGCGCGTGCCGGTGGGAGAAGATCAAAAACAACATGTGGAGCTCACGCGCGACATTGCGGAGCGTTTTAACAAATTGTATGGAAAGGTAGTATTCACGGTGCCGGAGCCGATGATTTCACAATCCGGCGCGCGGGTGATGGGCCTTGATGATCCTGCAAAAAAAATGAGCAAATCAGCGGCGTCCGCGTACAATTACATCTCACTTTTGGATGATGTCGCAACCGTAAAGAAAAAAATCAAAAAAGCGGTGACTGATTCGGGCGCGGAAGTTCTGGGCGGTGCATCGCGGCCGGCGCTTAACAATTTACTGACTATTTATTCTCTCTTTTCCGACAAATCCGTGACCGCATTGGAAAAAGAATTTGCCGGCAAAGGATATGTGGATTTCAAAAACGGACTTGCAGACGCGCTCAACGCGTTTTTGGAAGCATTTCAAGAAAAATTTCATGCTATCAAAGAATCAGAGGCGCGCGACATTTTGGCAGACGGTGCAGCTCGCGCAAGCACCCGCTCCGCGCTCAAAATGGCGCAAATAAAAGAAGCAATCGGGTTGATTTAATCCTATCGCATCCCCAAGCATTCAACCGGCGCTTGACATTGTATTACATGTGTAATACAATTGAAATTTATTCTAAACTTAAATTTATGCACCAAGTTCTAAGTTTATCATTGCCTGCCACCGAAGTGCGACAAATGAAACATATTGCCGGCAGACGAGGATACGCATCGGTCAGCTCTTACGTAAACTTTTTGTTTCAAGCCGACAAAGAGCTCATTTCGGAAACAGAACTTCTGAAAGCAGTACGTTCAGCCAGAAAAGAATATTCCCGCGGCAAATCAATCAAGGCGCGTTCAATTGCCGATCTGTTATGATCATAGTTAGGATTCTTTATGCTTCAACTTTTGTTAAAGAAGCGAGAAATCTACCGCATGCTATAGTAGCGCTTGCCATTAAAAAAGAAAAAATCTTCAAAGAAAATCCACTGCATCCTTCACTGCGATTACACGTCTTACAAGGTAATCTGAAAGGACTGCGGTCAATTTCCATTACCGGGAGTTACCGCATCATATTTGAACGGCAAAAAAATGGCGACATACTATTTATCTCTATAGGGAAACACGATATTTACAAAAATCTTTAATCTTTATACTTTAAAACGCCCTCCAAATGGGGCTTTTTTGAATTAAAAAAACACCGCTTAGTTTAAAGGGTGTTGCGATGTATACGATGTTATCTAGCGGAGAAAGAACGTACTACTGCCCGAATGAGATGGGGTAGAGCTCGTGCAAGCGGAGCATGGTGTTGAGCGCCAGATCTATCGCACGCTCGTCACCTTTCGGGTCAAACTTGTTTGTTGCACGGTTGCCATAGATCGCGTTGACCGCGCCGGCCCATACGCCATACTCGGGACTGTCGCCGAATGCCATTTTGACTGCAATACGCATAGTTCGGCCATAATTGTTTCAAAATTTTTCAGCTTAATTTGCAATTAAACCTCAAAATTTACTCAACAATTCTGTCTCGAACTATGCGTATTTCGTTACAAAAGCGCATTCGGCGACAGACCCGTAAAAAGAGCTCGGTATATCGCTCTTTTATTTAAGGATTGTAACTTGACATTCGTCTAATTTTCGTCTATAATATGTCTATATAGATACTTCATTTACACCTATGTTTGAGCCAAAATATACCATTACTCCCATATTGTTGGCAAATATCAAAAGAATAGCCGAGTTGGTGACTGAATTAAACAGTCGGCATTTTCCTAAAATTGTTTTATTGAATTTTGAAAGGAAAGCCAGAGAAATTTCAGCTCATTCTTCCACTAGCATTGAGGGGAATCCTTTGCCCTTAACTGAAGTTAAACGGTTGTTAAAACACGCGCCGGAGCATAAGCGGGATAGTGAAAAAGAAGTATTGAATTATAATACCGCTCTTGAATATCTAAACACTTTGATAAAAAAAAATAATAATGAATTTGATTTAAAATTGATTTTAGATATACAAAAAAAGGTTACCGCTGATTTGATTCATGAATTTCGTTCTGGCAAGCTCCGTGAAGAGCTTGTTTTTGTTAATAATCCCCAAACACGACAGATAGTATATTTCCCACCAGACCATCAAGATGTGCCTACTTTAATTAATGATTTATTTCAGTATGTGACAAATCACAAAAATAAACTTGATCCGTTGGTGGTAGCGGGCATTTTTCATAAACAATTTGTTATTGTTCATCCCTTTGTTGATGGTAATGGCCGAACTACCCGTCTGGCAACTAAAATGTTATTGGCAGGCATGGGCCTAAACACCTTTAATTTATTTAGCTTTGAAAATTATTATAACAATAATGTTACAAAATATTTTCAAAATGTTGGCTTGATTGGTAATTATTATGATTTAAAAGAGGATGTAGATTTTACTTCTTGGTTGGAATATTTTACTGATGGTATTATTGATGAACTTCTCCGAGTCGGTGGGGAATTGACTAAAACCAATCGTACTCCGGAAAATAAATTACAATCTTATCATGAAGCAATTTTGGATTATATTAAAAAGAATGGTTTTATCAAAGACAGCGACTATGCCAAATGCACCTCAAGAGCCAAACCAACGCGTAATTTAGATTTAAAAAAACTTATTGAACTTGGTTTGATTGAAAAGCAGGGCAAGGGAAAAAGCACGTATTATATATTGAAAAAAGTCTAAACATACACTGACACTTCAAGAAGTGTCACGGGGCATAGGAATATAAAAAAAACAATTCAAAGTAAAGAAGAATTGATAAAAGTGATTAAATATATTGTCACCAAGACTTCAAAATTATCCAAGAAGATAGTTGGAAGAAGTTTCCCTATAAAGTCATTGACAGTTTTTCGTCCATTCAGAATTAGAATATGGGTTGTTAGTTCAAATATTGAAGGAAATGGGGGAGCTTATAATTTTAATAATGGTCATCGAGTGAAATTATATAACTCTATTATAACAGGCTACAACCAATATCACTCATCTACGCATAAGAAAACCAGACATAAAACGTCCACAAGTGGGGTGCAGTGATTTTGAAGCTGATTATGAAGTTTTTAAAAAAGAAGATTTGCCTAAACAGTCGGATAATTTACATCTGATAAAGAGGCCAGACCACTTTATAATATAGAGTATGAAACTGAAATAAGCGACTCCGAGGCCATGCATAATATGCTTCTGTTAATGGGCTATGTACCGCAAGTAGAAGTGAAAAAAAGCAGACGCAAAGGGAAGCTGGGGGAGTACGGAGTTTGCATGGATACCGTTGAAAAACTTGGAAATTTCGGATTGGCGTTACCTCGCGGGCGGCATTGCACTCTACACGTTGGTTGCTCTGCCTGTTGCGTTGGCATTTAAGTACACTGATTTCGGACAGTTATTTCTTATTTGGGAAGCCGCGGCAGTTATTTTGGGGATACTTATCGCTCGTTTTTATTTCAATGAGCCGGTTACCGCTTACAAATCCATTGCCTTGGTGTTGGCTCTTGCCGCGGCATTTTTTGCGTATAAAAAATAAAAATAGTTTTGTTTAATGAATATGCACCACGATTTTCACCGCCACTATCTGTTTTTGCGCCACAAAGAGATGAACGCGATATACCTCTCCATTTTTTTAATGAATATGGCGGAGAGCATGATCAGTATTTTTGTTCCCATCTATTTATATTCTCTCCACTTTTCAATTTCGCACATCATTTTGTTCGCCTTGCTCGGCAACATTGGTTCCGTGTTGTTTGCGCTTCCTGCCGCAAAGGTTGTCCGTTTCGTAGGGCACGCGTATTCTATTCTAATTTCCGTTCCTTTTTTAATCGCCTATTATTTTGGGTTGCGCGTGCTTGGCACAACGCCGTGGCTTTTTTATGTTTTGCCTTTTCTGGTTGCCGCGCGCTCCGTGCTCTACAATATCGGGTTTGAACTCAATTTTATTCAGCACGCCAACCGTATGCGCATGGGAAAGACGCTGTCTCTCATGGCAATTATCACCGTTATGGCGGGGATTGTAGCGCCATTTTTGGCCGGTTTTTTGATTGCGTGGTTTGGCTACGCGGCGCTGTTTCTCATCGGTTCGGCAATCTTGGTTCTTTCAACCGTACCGTTATTTTTATACGAAGAAAAACGCGAGCCGATTGATTTTAACACGCGCAGTTTTTTTCAATTTATCACCGCTCGCTCGTATCGCGGCGGTGCATTGAGTTTTATCGGTTACGCGATTGAATCAAGCATTGGACGCATTATATGGCCGATTTTTTTGATAGTAATTTTGTATTCTACGGAAACCATTGGAACAGTTGTAGCGCTTTCTGCTTTTATTACCGTAGCCATGTTGTCTTTTGCTGGCCGCCTTACTGACAAATTTGACCCGCGCAAACTCCTTCGTTTTGGCACGATGCTGTATTTTTTTGGTTGGATTGGAAGCGTGTTTGCGGACTCCACTTTTAAGATATTTTTTATTGATTCGTATCGCAATGTCTCCGGAAGATTTATTCTCTTGCCGTGGTCTGCCGCGTTTTACCGTCTTACCAAAAAAGAGCATCAATTCTACGCAGTGGTGGCGCGTGATTTTATATTTAACGCGAGCCGTGTGGTTATTATGCCGTTGCTTATCGCCGTGTTTGCCTTCTCTCCCTACGCTTTTGTGATTTCATTTTTAATTGCTTCATTGTTCACGCTTCTTTACCCCTTTGCGAGTAGTATAGAGGAGGGGAATTAAGCAGGAAAAAGTACCCACGGCATGGGGACAAAATTCTTGCTTTCTATCGTAAATTGCACTATACTATATCTCACTTACAAACTTTACATTTCTCATTTTAATCTATGGCATTTAAGAAGATAAACGTAACTGGCGCGCTTTCAAGAAGCCGTGTCAGATGGGGGGTCGTACTTTTTTTGATTCTTTTGGCGGGCGGGTCACTTTTTGATTTTCCCAACGCGTATAATAAGGCCGGTTCATTGTTAAAACAGCGCAGCGGTTTTGATATTGGTGTTTTTCCATGGAACGTGCCATTTCGTCTCGGATTGGACTTAATCGGCGGGAGCCATTTGATTTATGAAGCCGACGTATCAAAAATTGATGAAGGCGAACGCGCCGGCGCGCTAGAAGGCGTGCGTGACGTCATAGAGCGCCGTGTCAACGCGTTTGGCGTTGCAGAGCCCTTGGTGCAGACAAGTCATTCAGGTTTCGCTTCGCGTGTGATTGTTGAACTTGCTGGTGTTAAAGATGTTGGTCAAGCAATCAAGATGATTGGAGAAACGCCTATTTTGGAATTTAAAGAGCAAAATGTCGCGGCAAACATGACCGATGATCAGAAAAAAGAATTGGACGCCAAACAAGCGGCCGCAAAACAAAAATCCGATGACGCGTTAAAAGCACTCAAGCGCGGCACCTCGTTTGCCGTCGTAGTCAAGCAGTATTCAGAAGACGAATCCACCATCAAAGACAAGGGTGGTGACGTGGGAGAGGTTTCTGCAAGTGGTTCATACGCTGATTTATACAGTTGGGCGCAAGGCAAACAAGTTGGCGCGCAAAGCGACATTATCAAAACAACAGGCGGATATGAGATTGGCAAACTGACCTCGGTCAAAGACGGAGAAAAAGAAGTGCAGGCTCGTCATATCTTGATTTGTTTTAAGGGCGCAAAAAGCTGTTCAAGAGATACGTCAAAAGAAGACGCCCGCAAGCAGGCGGAAGATCTCAAGAAACAGGCAACCGCGTCAAATTTTGCCGATCTGGCAAAGAAAAATTCTACCGAGCCGGGAGCCGCTACTTCTGGCGGAGAATTGGGCTGGTTTGGCAGAGGCGCAATGGTCAAACCATTTGAAGAAGCAGTGTTTCTTCAAAAAGTCGGCTCAATTTCCGATATTATAGAATCAGAGTTTGGTTTCCACATTATTTATAGAGAATCGGAGCGCCCCAAGAAGTCCTATGTTGTATCCCGCGTATTTATCAAAAATCCGGAAGCGTCGGATATTACCGGAACCAAAGATGAATGGAAAAACACCGGGCTTTCCGGCACCCAACTCAAAAAATCACAGCTTCAATTTGACCCTAACTCCGGAATGCCTACCGTCAATCTTGAATTTAATGATCAAGGAAAGCAATTATTTGCGGATATAACTACAAGAAACGTGAATAAACCTGTTGCCATATTTTTAGATGGACAGCCCATCAGCATTCCCACCGTGAACGAACCTATTAAAGAAGGCAAAGCGATAATCTCCGGAAATTTCACCGTAGCCACCGCCAAACAATTGGCACAGCGCCTCAACGCAGGTGCGTTGCCAGTGCCGATTACGCTGGTAAGTCAGCAGACGGTCGGTGCGAGTCTTGGGTTGGATTCATTGTATAAGAGTTTATGGGCGGGTTTGATTGGTTTTTTGGCGGTCGCGCTATTTATGATCCTCATGTATCGCTTACCGGGAGTTTTGGCAACTTTGGCGCTCCTGCTTTATACCGCCATCACGCTTGCGATATTTAAATTGATCCCTGTCACCTTGACTCTCGCGGGCATTGCAGGATTCATTCTTTCCATTGGTATGGCGGTAGACGCGAATATCTTGATTTTTGAACGCACAAAAGAAGAATTGCGCAGAGGGTTGTCTATCGGTCAGGCGCTCCAGGAAGGGTTCACACGCGCGTGGCTCTCTATCCGCGACTCCAACATGTCCAGTTTGATTACCTGTGTGATTTTGGTGTATTTGGGCAGCAGTTTGGTAAAGGGTTTTGCGCTCACGCTTGCACTTGGTATTTTGGTGAGTATGTTTTCCGCGATTACCGTTACACGCATTCTGCTTCACTTTGTCGGTCCTATGGTTAAGAACCCATGGCTGTTTTTGGGGAGCAAGAAAAAATCTGAATAACCTCATATCAAAACTTTATGCACTATAACTTCATCAAGAATCAGAAATATTTTTTAAGCCTTTCAGCCATCTTGGTGGCGGGCGGTATCATTGCATTTTTTGTATGGGGGCTTAAACCCGGAATAGATTTTACCGGCGGAGCGCTCTTGGAAGTTGAATACAAGACAGACCGTCCGGCAAACGCGGATGTGTCCTCCGTAGTGGAAGGGATTACGGAAAAACCAATTATTCAACAAGTGGGGAATAAAGGGCTTATTATCCGCACCAAAACCATTGACGAACCGACGCATCAAAAAATTGTCAACGCTCTGAAAGAAAAAATTTCCGGGGATAATGTGCTCACGGAAAAACAATTTCAAACCATTGGACCGTCAATCAGCGCGGAGCTAAAACAAAAATCATATTCCGCCATCGCATTGGTGCTCATCGCAATTATTTTATACATCGCGTTTGCATTCCGCAAAGTTTCACGGCCGGTGAGCGCGTGGAAGTATGGTGTGTGCGCCGTGCTCGCGCTCACGCACGATATTTTTATTCCGGTCGGCATTTTTGCCGCGCTCGGGCATTACAAAGGGGTGGAAATAGACACGCTGTTTGTAACCGCGCTTCTGACTATTTTAGGTTTTTCCGTGCATGACACCATTGTGGTTTTTGACCGTATCCGTGAGAATCTGCTAAAATACAGTAAGGAGTCTTTTGAGCAAGTGGTAGACAGGAGCGTTAACCAAACCATGGTGCGCTCAATCAGCACTTCATTTACCGTGCTTTTGGTGCTTTTGGCGGTATTCTTCTTTGGAGGAGCTACCATAAAGTACTTTGTGCTCACCCTGATTGTGGGTGTTATATTCGGCACTTACTCCTCAATCTTTGTGGCGAGTCCGCTTCTTGTGTTGTGGCAGAGGCGCGCGGCGGTTGCCAAACGATAGATGCAAGATCCATTAAACTTCAAAATTTATTCAACAATTTTGTCTCAAACTTTGGCGATTTTACGCGTGAAAGCGTATTGTGGGACAAATCTGAATTTCCAAACCATATGTATGATAAAATTATGGAAGTGCTGTTTGGCTCTTTGAGCGCGCTTGCGTTTTTTATCGCGTTTTGGGGCGGATGGTTTGCACGCGGCCGCGACTGGTGGTGGATGAGTTTGGTTGTGCTTTTCCTTATGTATCAGGCGTTTGTAAAGATTTTGAAGTCGGAGAAATAAACTTTTTAAATTTCTAACTCGAAAAACTATGGAAACGCAAGAACGCGGTGGACTTAAATCATCTGAAAAAATGATCGAAGAAATAAACCTTCGTGTGTTAGATGAAGACGAAAAAGTTAAAAAAATAATCTTCGAAGTTTTTATCCCAAATATCATTGCCTGTGGTAAATATGCTGAAAATTGGCTAACGAGTTTAGAAAATGATTTCTACACTTTAGTTAATCATCCGTCCGATCCATGTGGTAGCGGTCAATATGAGGGAAGGACACCACAAGAGATACAAAGACTTTACTTTGTTTTATATGGGACGAACATGGAGCCATAAGATTAATTGTAAAAAAATATTTTTGTTTTCAAATCAAGGTATTTTGCGCATTATTCAATCAATCCCTTCATCAAAGGCCGATATGTTTAAATGTTTTGCAAAATCACTCACTTACGGGTCTGCCGCCTAATGCCGTTTTGACTGCTATGCGCATAGTTCGGCTATAATTGTTTCAAAATTTATTCAACAATTTTGTCTCGAAATCCGCGCATTTTGTATACTACGGCGCATATGGACATTACATTTAGAAACCGCACTCATAATCCATTACTACGGCGAAGCGCTTGTGTTTCACAAAAAAATAAGCTCGCTGTATGTTGAATACCGCTCGCTTATTTTTTTGATCCAACACTTCGCGCATCATCCATATTAAAGAATTTTTAATGCGGTTTCTAAATGTGATGTCCATATTTGTGACAAACCCATCTTTATGACCAAACTGCCAAACCCTATTGACGAAGAAAGCACGCGCTTAGAAAAGCTCAAAAAACTGCAAAGCATCAATCTCAATCCTTTTCCCTCATGGTCGGGGCAAACTGGCGCAAAACGCTATCTTACTCAAGACCTGCTCACGGATTTTGAACGCATGTCTCAACGCGAAGAACAAGTTACCATTGCCGGCAGGCTCAAAACAATCCGCGCGCATGGCGGTTCCACCTTTGCGCATCTAGAAGACTCGAGCGGACAAATGCAAATATACTTCAAGAAAAATATGGTGGGGGATGAATCGTATGACCTTTTTCAAGACACCATAGACATGGGGGACTTTATTTGCGCGGAGGGCACGCTTACAATCACCAAACGCGGAGAAAAAACATTGCTCGTACAGCATTGGAAATTGTTGGTCAAGGCGCTTTTGCCTCCGCCGGAAAAATTTCATGGCCTGCAAGACATAGAACTGCGCTACCGTAAACGCTACCTGGACCTCATTGCAAACGCAGAATCGCGCCGTATCGCGGACGGGCGCATAGCGCTCATCAAAGCATTGCGTGAATTTTTTGATGCTGAAAATTTCAAGGAAGTTGAAACACCCATCTTGCAACCGCTTTACGGCGGAGCCGCCGCACGACCTTTTATCACACATCATCATGCTCTTGATACAGACTTATATTTGCGTATTGCGCCGGAGTTATACCTTAAACGGCTGCTGGTGGGTGGTTTTGAAAAAGTATATGAAATCGCGCGCTGTTTTAGAAACGAAGGCATAGACCACGCGCACAATCCGGAATTTACTCAAATAGAATATTACTGGGCGTACGCGAATTATGAAGACCTCATGTCGCTCACGGAGAAAATGTTCCAGTATCTTTTGCCGCGCATGGGGTTGCAAATGCAGATAGCATATCAAGGCGTAAAGATTGATTTTACACCGCCATTCCCTCGCAAAACATTCCGTGAGCTTCTTATTGAATACGGGAAAATTGATATTGAAGAATACCCTGACGCTCACGCACTTTTTCACAAAGCGCAAACTATGCATATAGAAGTTACGGAGCATGACGGAAAAGGAAAAATTTTGGACGAACTTTACAAAACACTCGTGCGGCCGCATATTGTACAGCCACTCTTTATGACTAACCATCCCGTTGAGCTTTCACCACTTGCAAAACGGATGGAAAGCGATCCGCGCTATACGGAACGGATGCAATTGTTGGTGGCAGGCGGTTTTGAATTATGCAACGCGTTCTCTGAGTTGAATGATCCGATTGATCAAGAAACACGTTTTACAGAACAAGAACGATTGCTGGAAGCAGGGGATGAAGAAGCACAGCGCTACGACGCGGATTTTATTACCGCGCTCAAGCATGGCATGCCGCCAGCCGCGGGGCTTGGCATGGGCATTGATAGGCTCACCGCGCTTCTCATGGACGCGCCAAACCTCAAAGAAGTTATCTTGTTTCCCACCTTGCGGCCACTTGCATGAAAACCCTCAATATGGACCTTTCGGTAGTTATTCCCGCGTATAATGAATCCGAGGTGATAACGCGCGCCGTGCGGCATGTCGATGAATTTCTTGTTAAAGAACACATTGACGGAGAGATTATAGTGGTGAATGATGGATCAACAGATGAAATGGGCGGCGTGCTTGCGCATATAAAAAACACCTTATCGCCGCTCAAAATAATTTCATTTTCTAAAAATACAGGAAAAGGCGCGGCATGCAAAGCGGGTTTTACTGCGAGCAGGGGAACATGGTGTATTTTTATGGACGCGGATGAGTCCACTGCCATAAACACATGGAACACATTCAAACCATTTACACAACAATTTGATATTTTGATTGGCTCGCGGGCTATTGCGGGCGCGCGCATACTCAAACAGCAAAGTATAGTGAGAGTGCTTGCGGGCAAACTAGGCAATAAATGGATCAAAATGATTACCGGACTCCCATTTTATGACACGCAATGCGGGTTTAAAGCATTTCATGAACACACAAAACCACTGCTCGCCTACGCGCAGGTGAATGGCTGGGCGTTTGATATAGGATGGCTTGCGACGGCGCAAAAAATGGGATTCAATATTAAAGAATTGCCGGTAGAATGGCACAACGACACCACCAGTTTGGTACGGCCGATAGATTATCCGCGCGTTTTGTGGGAGGTTGTCAAAATTAAATTCCATATTATCAAAATTCCCGCGCGCGCATGAAAAAGAAAAAAATTTTATTATTTGGCACCTTTGATGTGCTCCACCCGGGGCATACAGCGTTATTTAAACAAGCGCGCCGTTATGGCGACAAGCTCACCATTATTCTTGCCCGCGACCGCACCATTAAAGAGATTAAAAAGCATATGCCGGTGTACGGCGAACGCGCGCGAAAAAGAGCGCTTGAAAAATCCGGCTTAGTGGACCATGTTGTTTTAGGATCTTTACAGGACAAATACCGCGCGATTAACAAAATAAAGCCGGATATCATTTGTCTCGGATATGATCAAACAAATTTTGTCGGCGCATTGGAAGAAAAAATCAAGTCATTCAAATTATCAACGCGCATTGTGCGCCTTAAACCTTTTAAACCCCACCTTTATAAATCAACTATTTTAACGCGCTATGTTAGACATCAAATACATACGAGAGAACGCCGAGGAGGTAAAACGCAATAACACCTCACGAAACGTAAAGGTTGATATTGACTTTCTGCTTAGGCTGGACAAACAACGGCGCGGTAAGCAGTTGGAGGTTGAAGCCGCGCATGCCGAACTTAAAAAGTCGTCCAAACAAAAACCGTCAACGGAAGAGATCACGCGCTTACGCGCGCTGGGGGAAGATACGCAAGAAAAAGAAAATGAGCTCAAAAATTTTGAAAATCAAATCCATGAGCTGATATTTCAAATTCCCAACATTAATCACGAGAGCACGCCCGTAGGCAAAGACGAATCGGAAAACAAGGTAGCACACACCATGGGGGAAAAACCTGTCTTTGATTTTGAACCGCGTGAACATTTTGAAATTCCGGCCGTTGCGCAATATATTGATAGCGAAGCAGGATCAAAAGTTTCCGGCACACGGTTTTATTACCTCAAAGGTCAATTGGTTCTACTGGAGCGCGCGCTCATGGATTTTGCCCTTAAGAAAGCCATTACCAAAGATTTTGTGCCTGTTTTACCGCCATTGCTTGTCAAGGAACGAGCTATGTTTGGCACAGGGTTTTTCCCCGCGGAAAAAAATGAAATTTACACAGTCAACCCTCAAGAAGACAATTTCTATCTTATTGGCACCTCGGAAGTTCCTTTAATTGCCATGCATGACGGCGAGCTGTTTGAAGCAAACAAATTGCCTAAAAAATATGTCGGGATTACGCCCTGTTTTCGCCGTGAGGCGGGGTCGTATGGCAAAGATCAGCGCGGTATTTTGCGCGTACATCAATTTTATAAAGTTGAAGCCGTGGTATTTGCCACTCCGGAAAATTCTTGGAGTATCCATGAAGAACTGCTCGCGCTGGAAGAAGAAATTTTAAACGATCTGGGGCTTCACTATCAAGTAGTGAACATTTGCAGTGGAGATTTGGGGTATCCTGCCGCAAAAAAATACGACTGTGAGGCCTGGATGCCGGGTCAAAGGAAATATCGCGAAATGACTTCAACAAGCAACACAACCGATTTTCAAGCGCGGCGGCTCGGTATAAAATATAAATTTCATAATCCGGAAACCAAAAAAACTGAAAATGTTTTGGTGCATACGTTGAATGGCACGATTGTTACCGACCGCGCCATGCTCGCGATTTTGGAAAACTATCAGACAAAAGAGGGGACTGTGCGCGTGCCAAAAGCACTCCAAGACTATACCGGTTTTGCGGAAATCCGTTAATATGCTGACCTGGGTTGAAATTTCCACGAGCGCGCTTGCGCACAACATACGCGTTTTCAAAAAACTCATCGGCCAAAAAAAACTCATGGCGGTGGTCAAAAGTAACGCGTATGGCCACGGTATGAGCGTTGTTGCGGGCGTGTGCGAGCGCAACGAGTCTGTTGATGCACTGGGTGTTGTAAGTGTTGACGAAGCGCTGAAACTCTTCAAAGAAGGTATTAAAAAGCCTATCATTGTTTTGAGTATTTTGGACGTTGAACAGGTTGCCAAAATGACACAAACTCAACTCAACCAAATCCGCTTGCCGCTCTATGAAATGGCAACCGGCCGGAAATTGCTTGCAGTACTCAAACAGAAAGGTCTCAAGGCACGTGTGCATGTAAAAATTGATACCGGCACTACGCGCATTGGATTCTTGCCATATCAAATTTCCGAGCTTCTGGTTTTTCTCCAATCCGCAAAGAAATTTATTTCTCTTGAGGCATTATATACTCATTTCGCTGATGCAGAAGATAGCATAAATTTTACTTTAAAACAGAACAAGATTTTATTGGAAACAGAAAACCTATTCAAAAAAGCTGGCTTTATCAATTTTTATACCCATAGCGCCTGCACCGCCGCCGTTTGTTCTGCTGACACGCATAGGGGAATGATCCGCTTGGGGCTTGGCCTCTACGGACTCAATCCAAACCCTAAAACGGCCGCGCTTATACAAAAGAAAACCGGCAAAAAACTTCTGCCCGCACTGTCTTGGCAGAGTCGACTGATTCAAGTCAAAACAATACCAAAAGGAAGCACTGTTGGCTATGGCCGCTCTTTTAAAGTCTCTAAACCAACCACTATTGGTGTTGTACCTGTTGGATATTACGATGGCTATGATCGTAAACTTTCTAATAAGGGACGCGTAGTGATTCGTGGAACGGTTTGCCCAGTAGTAGGGCGCGTTTGCATGAATCTTACCATGGTTGATGTAAGTAAAATTTCAAAAACTGCAAAAGAAGGGGACATTGTCACTTTGCTTGGGAACAGCGCCTTAACCATAAGCGCTGAAAGTCTGGCACACACGATCGGCACCATCAATTATGAAGTGGTAACACGGATCAATCCCGCTTTGCCGCGCATAAAACTATGATCTTCAAACGCCCTTCCTCTATTCACACCACCTATAGGCGCGCAACAACGATCCACTCGCGCAAGCTTGCGCGCGAAGGATTTTTGAGCAAATTATTCAGGCGCAAGACCTACTCACGGCATCCTAAAGCCTTTTTGCGCAGAGATTATGTGCGCAAAACATTTGTCAATCCATATTTCCACAAATCTAACATGCCCCAGCGGACTAAAGCTAAAAAAACAAAAATTTCATTCTCGCTGGCGGCGCTTGTGGGTATTGTAGCTGTTTTTCTTTATCATCCTTTCTTTGATGTACACGCAATCAATGTAAAGGGGAATCAAAAAATTTCAGTTGAGGATATCCAGAATATCGTAAAACCTATTCTTGAAAACCGCCCACTCTTTATCTTTAAACAGAAAAATTTTTTTGTGCTGAATACCGATTTGGTATCCGAAAGACTCAAAAAACATTATGCCTTTGAAAAAATCTCTATCTCCAAGTCGCCTTTTTCCACACTCACCATAGAGGTTTCCGAACGAGCGCCAGCAGTGGTTGTCAAAAGCGGCGTAAATTTTTATTACGCGGACAAAGATGGCAAGTTTATAGGACCTGCTGATGCTCCAGAGGCCTCCAGCACAAACTTCTTGAGCAGACTGCCGCGGATATGGCTGACTCAAGAAAAACAATTTGCGCTCAATGACCAAATAATTTCTCCGGCAACACAGCAATTTATTATTTCATTATTCAAAATGATACCTGACAGGACAGGCATCGCGCTCCAAGGAGCCATACCCCAAGACGAGGAGGGGAGGCTCATTCACATGGTGACGGCGGAAGGCTGGCAGATCTATGTTGACAGACAAAACGATTGGGAAAAACAAGTAACGGTTTTAAAAAATATTTTGAATATCAAATTCAAAAATAACAACCGTACCGGTTTGCAATACATTGATGTACGGTATGAAAATCGCGTCTACATCAAGTAGGAGAGGGTTGCTTAAGGTGTCGGAAACCCCTTTTGTTTATGCTTATCTAGTGTCGTACAATATATCTTATACGCCGCCTAATAAAGGTCGTCGTCTGGACAAAAAATATCCACAGCATATCAGTAGCTACCGGCCATCGTTTTGTTTCTTCAAAAAATTTTTAAAGCCACAAATTACATTGTCAATGGTCCACGAGACACGGTATTTTTGAATTTCCTCTGGGACAGTCAAGAGCCCTTTTTCTTGCCTTAAAAAAGAAGACATAAAAATTCTAAAAAATAAAATCACTTCGTCAAATATCTCATTGGATCCACCGGCAAACCATTTGCACGAACTTCAAAATGCACATGCGGACCAGTGGATAATCCCGCTCCTTGCGTGCCCGGCGCGCCTCCGGAATACCCGATTATATCGCCGCGCTTTACATAATCCCCTTCTTTCACATTAAAATTTGATAAATGCGCGTAAATGGTGTTTACATTTTCCCTATGCGCGATCATTATATTATTTCCATAAAATCGCGTAGTGCGCACCCATGCAATAACCCCCGGCGCGGCCGCCGCAACAGGAGTACCAACTTTTGTTGGCAAATCAATGCCTGGATGCTCAAACAGATACCTAAACGGATATGAAGAATCGCGGAAGTAGGTGGAAATGCCTTTTGTAACCGTAATTGGCCAGCTCAAAACAAGGACGCCTTGTTCATTAACATCCCCATGCGATAAAAGCTTATCGCGCAGTTTTCTATTCAGATCCAATATCTCTTGGTCGGTGCGCGCGTACTCTCCGCGTAATTGCGCGAGCAAAATTCTAAATTTTGCCTCAGAAGACTTGGTATCGCGCAATAAAACCTCACGGGCTTTTTTTTGATCATCAAGCGTCGCGTGCTTTTGCTCCAGCGAAACTTGCAGACTCTTTAAAAGCTCCTGTTTGCGAGCGGTAATATCATGTTGTTCCTGCACATTATCACGCGCGTTCTCAATAGACTTGACCGATTGATCTAATTGATTATTTAGTTCGCCCAAATAAAATATTTGATTAAAAAATTGGGAAAATGACGGTTCGGAAAGCAGTATGTATAAATAATCTCTTTTATCCTCCTGATGCAATGCGCGGACCAAACCGGCCAATAAATTCTGCTGGCGGCTGATATTGTTATTTTTCGTACTAATGTCCCCGGACAAAATTTTTATTTCAAGCTCCAATTGAACAATCTGCGCCGTTACCAACTGTAAATCAAGTTCGGTTTTTGCAATCTGCGCGTCTAAAAGCGACAATTGATTTTTAAGGGAGGCGGATTCTTTCTGTTTTTCAGCGATGCTTCGCGTATAGTTGCCTATCTGAGATTCCAATTGCTTGATAGCGTCTTGCTTATTCTTAATCTGTTGTTCAAGATCATCCGTCGCAACGTTTTGAGTACTCAAAGAAGTATCACCTGCGCGCGCGGCCACAACAAAAAAACCTGATAGAACCAAGATGCTCAAAATTATGTGAATCTTCCTCCTCATATTCGTTTTAACCCAATAATTCAATAGCTTTTTGAATACGCACACTCGTATGTTCTTTGCCAATTACACGAGCAATTTCAAATGGCCCTGGCGACGCTTGTTTGCCGGAAAGAGCAACGCGCAAGGGCCACAAAACATCTCCGTTTCCCCATTGTTTTTCTTTAATAAAATCCATAAGAGCGCGCTCAAAAAAATTACTTTGCCACTCCCCTGTCCACCGATTTACAAATTCTTCCAACGCTTGCAAATACACGCGTGTAGCGTCCGGAGTTGACTTTTTCCATACCAACAAAAGTGGATCATAAGAGATATCTTTAAAAAATAAATCAGCAAGTTCCACGATCTCCGCGAGTGTTTTCATACGTCCTTTGCAAAGTGAAACAACCGCTTCCAAATATGCCTCATTATTAAAATCAGCAGGAATAAGCCCGGTGGAGACTAAGTAGGGTTTTACCAAACCAGCCAATTCCCCTACTGGCTTTCTCTTAATATACTGCATGTTAAACCAATCCAATTTTTGAGTGCTAAAAATCGCACCGCTTTTTTGCACTTTTTTTAAATCAAATTCTTTTACCAATTCATCAAGCGTAAAAAGTTCCTTATCAGTGCCGGAATGCCACCCCAAAAGTGCGAGAAAATTAATCAGCGCCTCGGGCAAGTACCCTTTTTGCAAATAGTCTTCCGCGGCCACATCGCCTTGCCGTTTGCTCAACTTGCTTTTATCCGGATTAAAAAGCAAAGGAACATGCACGTATTCCGGCAGTTTCCACCCAAACGCTTGATACAGCGTTAAATGTTTTGGGGTGGAAGAAATCCACTCCTCCGCTCGTATGACATGGCTTATCTCCATCAAATGATCATCCACCACGTTTGCCAAATGATAGGTGGGGAAACCGTCAGATTTCAACAAGACTTGGTCGTCAATCAATTTATTTTCAAACTCCACACGGCCGTGCACAATATCTTCAAACACGGTTACGCCTGTCTGTAACATTTTAAGCCGTATTACATATGGGGCGCCGCTTGCCAATTTTTCCGCAACATACGCGTCGCTTTGCGTAGCGCAAAAACGGTCATAAATAGTAGGCAGTTTATTAAGCTGTTGGCGTTTTCGTAAAGAGTCTAGTCTTTCTGCGGTACAAAAACAATAATACGCGCTACCTGACTCAATAAGTTTCTCCGCGTATTGGCGATAGATGCTTGTCCGCGCGGATTGTATATAGGGACCAAAATCACCGTGTTCGGTAATAATATCGCCAGAAAGATGCGGACCTTCATCCCAGTTCAATCCAACCGCGCCGAGCGTCCGGATTAAATGCTCTAACACGCCTTCCACTTTGCGTGTTTGGTCTGTATCTTCTATGCGCAAAATAAATGTGCCATTGTGTTTGCGCGCAAACAAATAATTATATAACGCCGTGCGCATACCGCCCACATGCAAATATCCAGTGGGGCTTGGCGCAAAACGAACTCTAATTTTTTCTTTCATATTATTTTTGAATTATGAAATGCATCTTTTCTGCAAATCACAAATTTTTTCTAAAATCACATACAGAGGAAACACTACCACCGCGTTGAAAATCCGTTTGATGCGGCGCGGCTCACACGCTAAACGATACAGCCATTCAAGTCCGATTTTCCGCATCCAACGCGGCGCGCGCGGCACCAAACCAGATAAATAATCAAACGATCCGCCAACTCCCATTGCCAATCGTACACTTGGAAATCTTGAAAGCATCGCGGAAATCCATAATTCTTGTTTTCCGTGTCCAAATCCAACCAACAATATATCCGGCGCCGCTTGCTGTATAAGTGCAATAGCACACTTATTTTCTGTTTCATCTACTCTGAATCCATTTTCGTTATTTTGATCAAGCGTGATGCGCGGTCCTACCGCGCCCATAATCTGAAATTGTGGAAATTCACGCGACCACATGGCGATTACTTTTTTCAATACCGCATCATTTCCTCCCAGCAAAAAAACTTTTTTGCTTTTTTGTGCCGCTATGATAATAATATCCCGCACCGCTGAAACTCCCGGAAACCTTTCTAAGGTTATCCCGTAGAACAAACGAGCCGCCAGCGTCAAGCCAAATCCATCAATCAACCGAGCTGCAGCATGGTTGAGCACCGCGCAAAAAAGTTTATTTTTCCTCGCAAACACAAGCATTTCAGGGTTTGGAGTTACTATCATTTTCTGTTTAGATCCATTCAAACAAGCCTTAAAGAGCTCGAACAATTCAGCTTTTGTTTTATTTTCTAAAGATACGGCAAAAATAGTAATGGATGTTTCCATACGCTAAAAGTATAACTTATTATGAGAAAAAATGCCAATGTTTAATTACTCTCATCCTCCTCATGCTCCAACGCCATATCGGTAAGCTCCCTATCTTGCATCTGTAGAGAACGCAACACAGTCATCAAATATCTCCGCCTTTCAGTAAAAATCTGTATATGACTTATTAATAGCTGAACATGCTCTCTAAACAAAGCGATTTTTTCCGCGTTCGCTTTATCATTTTGGTCTGTCAAGTTTTTTACCTCTGTACGTATTCTTAACAATGCTTCACGCGCTTGATATAAAGCATCTGCATTCTCTCTCAAAAGCATTTCAACCTCTTTTGCCTGCTCAAGAGGCTCGGAGTAGTCGGCAATTTGCGGTAATCCTTTTGGTCGTTCTAGCATAATTGTTGAATAAACATAGCCCCATTATACCATACCCTTAGCCTCGCGTTTAGCTTGGTTTACATCAAGAATTTTTTTACGGATGCGAATGTTTTGCGGCGTTACTTCAACCAATTCATCGTCGGCAATGTACTCTAGAGCGTCTTCCAAATCCATGGTGCGCGGCTGTTTAAAATGTTCCGCAGAACCGTCGCCTTTTGAACGCATGTTTGAGAGCTGTTTAGTTTTGCATACATTCACGGAAATATCGCCTTCACGCGCGTTTTGTCCCACCACTTGCCCCTTGTACACTTCTACCGCATGACCGATAAATAACTGTCCGCGATCTTGCACGCCCAATAAACCATATAACGCGCTCGTGCCTGTTTCGTGCGCCACAAGGGAACCATATCCGCGCTCGGCGTATTGCACTTCTTCGCGATAACCATAAAAAAGCGTATTCATTATACCCAAACCTTTGGTGTCGGTCAAAAATTCACTGCGATAGCCAAAGAGTCCGCGTGTGGGTATCAAAAATTCCAAATGTGTAATGCTCGCGTCCGTACGCATCTCGCGCAACTCGGCGCGCCGCGTTCCCATTTTTTGTATAACCGCGCCTGAATGCGCTTCCGGAACTTCAATAAACGCTTGCTCCCACGGCGTCTTTACTTCACCATCTATAACACGAGTAATCACTTGGGGGCGAGAAACTTGAAATTCATACCCCTCGCGGCGCAGTCGTTCAATCAAAATCGCCAAATGCAATTCTCCTCTGCCGGAAACAATCCACGCATCGCCTGCCTGATTGTCTTCCACATACAAAGCGACATCTGTTTCCAATTCTTTAAACAAACGCTCACGAATCTGGCGCGAGGTGGTGTACTTTCCTTCCTTTCCCGCAAACGGAGAAGAGTTGACCGATAATGTAATTTTTACGGTTGGTTTTTCAATTTCTAAAATAGGCAGTGCCTCCGGTGTTTCTGGATCGGCAAGCGTTCCGCCAATCTCTGCTTCCGCAATGCCGGACACCGCCACCACATCACCGGCTTGCGCTTCTTGCACATCCATTCTTTGCAAGCCTTGATATGTCATTAGGGAGGTAATGCGCACTTTTTCAACAGTGCCGTCGCGTTTGATATATGCCATCGTCTGTCCAGCTTTAATGCTTCCTCTAAATACTCTGCCGGTTGCAATGCGCCCTTTGAAGTCATCTGGCGTAAGGGACACAATAAGCATTTGCAGAGGACCGGACAAATCAAACACCGGCGCCGGCACATGTTTTACAATTTTTTCAAAAATAGGCTGAATATCCACCATTTTTTCCAAATCCGGCGCATACCCGGCCTTACCGTTTACAGCAGATGCGTACACAATTGGAAAATTTAATTGCTCGTCATTGGCCCCAAGTTCTACAAAAAGATCAAAGGTCTTATCTACGGCAAAATTTGGCCGCGCGTCTTGCTTATCAACCTTGTTAACCACCACAATGACCTTGAGCCCCGCGGCAAGAGCTTTTTTAAGTACAAACCGCGTTTGAGGCATAGGGCCTTCTTTTGCATCCACCAACAAAAGCGCGCCGTCCGCCATCTTGAGTACGCGCTCCACTTCCCCTCCAAAATCGGCATGGCCGGGCGTATCAATAATGTTAATTTTGGTATCATGCCAACTAATCGCCGCATTTTTTGAAAAAATGGTGATGCCGCGTTCGCGTTCCAAGTCATTAAAATCCATGATTAGATCACGCTGTAATTCAGCGGTTTTCATGTGCGCCTCCGATTGGCGGATGAGCGCGTCCACGAGCGTAGTTTTGCCATGGTCAACATGGGCAATAATAGCAACATTCCTGATGTTCATACGATGTATCCTCAAATCTAATATGTGCGCAAGTATACAGGATTAAGATAAAAAAAGCAAATCTGCCGCGATGTGTAATCTTTGTGTCATTGACGATGTCTTAAAATTATGTTGTACTTTTACTCAACAACCACGGAGGTAGTGTCGTGTTTGAATTGGAGTCAAAATTGTTCCTTGTCAACTTTCATATGTTGGCGCTCGTTGCGGTGTTTCTCAACCGGCGGTTTTTTTGTCCATGCAACAGCGTGCTTTTATTTTCTCTTACCGCGCACCACGCGATGATACTGAACCGCAAACCGGTGCGCTTCGTCGCGCACATGTTTCACCACATGCGGATACAGACGCAAAAATTGTATAAGTTTTTCATCGCGCGATGCAAGAATAAATTCATCGCGCTTGCGCGTGGGGCCTTTTGCAATACCCATGAGAGGAATATTCAGCTTGAGCTCTCGCCACACCGCGCGCGCGGCGTTGACTTGCGGTTTGCCGCCATCTATGACTACTAAATCAGGAAAGTGCCATTCCGGATGCTGAAATCTGCGCAACAGCACTTCGCTCATCATGGCCACATCATTGGAACCTTCCACTGTTTTAATTTTAAATTTGCGATATTCTTGTTTCACGCTCACGCCGTTTTCAAACACCGTCATGCTCCCTACAGCGGAGGTGCCGGAGATATTAGAAATATCATACGCTTCTATACGGTAAAATAGCATTCTATGACTCCTATCCTCCTCTGTTTCGCGCGGCGCAAACCCATGTTCAAATCCGTGCGCATCTACCCCCGCATTGCCCGCCAATACATTTGAAAACCAGTGCGCGGAATCCCGTTGGATCAAAGCAATATCCTGAATATGCTCCAAACTGGCGAGCTGATTGCGCAATCGTGTAGCCGATTCAAAATCTTCAGCGCGCGCGGCGCAAGCCATACCGGCTCGCATTTGTTTGATGAGCGCGCGGCGTTTGCCCTGAAAAAATAACACCAGACGGTGAATGAGTTTTCTATACTCTCGCGCGGTAATTTTTCCTGTGCATACGCCAGGACATAACCCCAAATGCTCATAAAAACATGCGCGCGGCCGCTTGCCGGACACAGGCGGCACGCAGTCTGACCACGGAAAAATTTTGCGCATAATATCCAAGGCGGCGCGTACGCTCCGCGCGCTGGTAAACGGGCCAAAAATATGCGCGAATGATCTGCCGCCGAGAATGTTTCGTCTCAACCGCGGCGCGTTATGCGCATACCGCGGCGTATTATACTTTTTATCTTGACGCTGAACATCCAACCCCCGCAAAAACACAACGCGAGGAAATTTATCGCTCGTAATACCAACATACAAAAAACTTTTGTCGTCGCGCTGGACAACATTGTAGCGCGGCCAGTATTTTTTTATCAGCGCGGCTTCCAGAATCATCGCCTCTATTACCGTGCCGGTTTTGCGTGTTTCAATACGCGCCACCTCGTCTATCATTTGCTCTATTGGCCTAAACCCTGCGCGGCGGCCGTGCCAATACGAAAACACGCGGCGCTTGAGCGAGGTTGCTTTGCCCACATATACTACTTCGCCTTTGGCATTTTTAAAAATATACACGCCGGGGGTGTCTGGTAATGTTGATAAAATAACTGGTATGCTGTGCATAAATATTTTTACAATAAAACAGATTCAACTCCAACTGAAAATTGCTTGAATATATATTGGGTCTGTCGCCGAAAGCCATTTTGGTTACAACGCGCATCTTTCGGACAAAATTATTTCAAAATTTTTCAGCTTAATTTACCATTAAACCTCAAAATTTATTCAATAATTTTGTCTCGAAATCTG
>JACRFU010000017.1 GCA_016212585.1 Candidatus Magasanikiibacteriota bacterium
CTGAGTTGTAGAAAACAATGTTAGGACTGGTTCCTCCACCCAATATATTATTTATTACTTGTTGAAAGCCTTTTACTTGTGCTCCGGTGAAGTCAACAATACCTGTTACTTTGAGATCAGAGAGGGAGAGGGTGGAGGGAATAGAAGAAGCCACAGCACCAGAAGAACTCTTGATAAGCTCATCTGCTTGTTTTGATGTTGATTTATTGGTATAAATGACCACCTCATTGTTTGTCGGATTTTTTATTGTGGCTTTTTTCGTTGTTTGTGTGCTTGCTTGAACTTTTAAAAGAGGAGAAGCTGTTGTTGGAGATGTACTATTCTGCACACCTTGAGATGGAGTGGTAACTGCTCTAAATTGCGGTGCATAAGGTTGAACGGAATCTGCTGATGGTTGTGGTGATGTTTGAACAGATGAACCTTTATTTTCAGCCTTATTTTGTGAAGTAACCGCTGAAGAAGCGGCTTTTTCATCTAAACCTACCGGCGCAACAATACTTGCGGCTTTTTTTCCTAAAGATATAACTGAATTACTTACTACATCCATTCCATCTGCCACATATCTGCCTATTTGCGTTAAACTTCCTGTTATGTTTGTGCCTAATTCAGAAAAAAATCCAGCATGAGTTGGTTGTACAATTACAAAAAAGAGGGTCAAAGATACAATAGAGAAAAAAACTTTCCGACTTTTTTTATTTCTCTTTAATACCTTTAAATTTTTCATATTCCTCCTTATTAAATGTAACAAAAAAATTAAATATAATTTGAGCTATGAATGTATTATACCACTTTTTCAATATCCGCACAAGTTTCAAAAATGGACTTATCCACAGATTTTTTTAAATTTCTTGCATTATGGGATTGTCGCAAAACTGCCCGCCGAAGCGAGGGGCGAAGCCCCGAGCGAGGCAAATTCCGCTGTAAATAAACTTTGGTGGACCCAAGCAGAATCGAACTGCTAACTGTACATTGCAAATGTACCGTTTTACCATTAAACTATAGGCCCTTATCTGGTCTGTCGCCGAATACGATACTCTCTTGTAGCGATGATTATACTCAAAGCAACTTCACCAGTCAACCCTTGAATAGCTTAATTTTATTCTTAACCACCTCCTCTACCGCCGACCGCCCTGCACCCAAATACATGCGCGGATCAAACATTTTTTTATCATTTAAAAATGCACTCCGCACTGCCGCGGTAAAACTCAAACGCAGATCCGAATCAATGTTTATTTTTGCAACACCATATGTAATCGCTTCACGAATTTGACTATCAGGTACGCCGCGCGCGCCGCTCAAACGTTCACAATCTCCCCAAACTTCACATTTTTCATGTAATGCATCAAGCGCGTGCGCATCAACTCCACTCGCACCATGCAACACGAGCGGCACACGCACCGTGCGCGCTATCGCCTTGAGCCTCGCAATCTCTAATTTTGGAGTACCGAAAAATTTATATGCCCCGTGGCTTGTGCCAATAGAAACAGCCAACGCATCGCACCTCGTCTCTGCAACAAACCCCGCGGCCTGCGCCGGGTCAGTAAATAAATCCTTATTCGCGGACACTTTATCTTCCACGCCTTTTATCACTCCAAGTTCTGCCTCCAATGTCATACCGCGCGCGTGCGCCAACCGCGCAAGTTCCCGTGTGCGGCGCATATTTTCTTTCAACGCCAATCGCGAGCCATCAAACATCACCGAAGTATATAATCCCGAACGGATAACGCGTTTTATCAACGCAACATCTTTTCCATGATCCAGATGAAACACAAGCGGCACGCGTGTTTTTTTTGCGGCCGTGTGCGCCAGCGCCGCCAGATATTCCAAACCTGCATATTCCAACGCGCCTTCACTGGTTTGAAGAATCACCGGAGCGCGCAATGCCTCTGCCGCCGCCACAACACCACGCAGAGTTTCCAAATTATTAATGTTGAATGCGCCCACCGCGTAACGCTTTTCACGCGCGCGCGGAAGAAGTTTGTTCAAATTTACTAACATAATTTTTTGAATTTGAAATAATTTTGGGACTGTCGCCGAATACGCTATAGCATACGAAATTTCCAGATTTCCGGACAAAATTGTTGAATACAAGATTTAACAGCAGTTAAGCTGAAAAATGTTGAAACAATTTTGGACGAAATATGGGAATTGCAGTCAAGCCGGGCAGTCGGCGACATTCCCTCTATTGAAAAAATCAAAAAAAATTCAACAATCGCTACTCCGCGCAAGGGCACGCATGCCCATATTTTTTAATAAACCCATCCATCTGGTTCGCTCGCAACAAACCGTCTTGCGGACCATACTTCATAATCACTGAGGAAGAATTTGCCGTGCCCCAACACATTGCGTGACCCACGGACTTATTATGAAACAACGCCGCGATAAACCCGGTGGCAAACGCGTCGCCGGCGCCGGTGCGCTCCACCACCGGCGTTTTCAAAATACCGCGATGAAAAAATTCTTTGCCGTCAAATACGCTCGCGCCGTTTGGCCCATCCGTAATCACCACAATTTTTGAACCGCGCGCGTGAAGCGCCAAAAGATAATGGCGCGTGTCGTGTTGCGGACCAACAATACTCATTGCTTCTTCTTTGTTCACAAAAATAACTTCACATACTGCCAACACATCTTTCATATTCTTAAGACCAGCGCGCAACTGATAGGTGCCAGGATTATACGCCAATTTAATGTTCTGTTTTTTTACCATTTCAACAATTTGTTTATTTAACCGCACATGATCCGGACCTATAGAAGTATAATATACCCATTTTGTCTTGATATTTTTTGGCAACTTGTAAGACCTGCGCGCGTGAAACACAAAAATCGTCCGTTCGCTTTTGAAATTAATAACGGTTGAAGCGTTGGTATCTTGTTTTGGATCGTAAATAATAAAATCATCATCAACACCCTCTTTCATCAATTTATTTTTTATAAACTCTCCAGACCCGTCATCACCCAAAATCGTGTAAAAAGCCGTTTTCAACCCCAAACGCGAGCTCCCTACCGCGTTATTTGCCGCGTTGCCAGCGACTTTGCGATGAAATTTATCAACGGGAATTTTATCCGCGTAATTAAAACAAATTGAACACCGGTCTTTATGCAATGAACAATTCACTTCCGCGTCATGCACTTGCAAAAGCGTATCTATGGTGGCGTCGCCAATGGAAACAAGATCAAACATATGTTTTAAATTATTTTTTTCTTTTCAAAACTTTTTCCACCGCTCTCACCACATCTGGAGCTTTCATATGATACTTCACCAGCAATTCATCCGCCTCGCCTGATTCTCCAAAAGTGTCACGCATACCCACGCGCTCTATGGGCACTGGAAAATTCTGCCCAACACATTCTGAAATGGCGCCGCCAAGACCTCCGGTGATTTGATGCTCCTCCACCGTTACCACGGCGCGTGTTTTTTTAAACGATTTCAAAAGCGTAGCGGCGTCAAGCGGTTTAATGGTATGGCAATTAATCACTTCAGCGCTAATATGCCGCCGAGCGAGCGAGCGCGCCGCCACCAGCGCTTCATACAATAATGGCCCGCATGCCGCGATCGTAACATTGCGCCCTTTCTCTATCACCTCGGCGCGGCCAATCTTGAAAGGTGTTTTGGCAATGGTCATAATAGGCGTTTTTTCGCGCGCGAAACGCATATACACCGGCCCTGGCAAAACCGCAATCGCCACAGTTGCTTTGCGCGTTTCTTCCGCGTCGCACGGAACAACCACTGTTATATTTGGCAGTACGCGTACAGACGCGATATCTTCCAACGCTTGATGGGTTGCGCCATCGGGCCCCACGCTAATTCCAGTGTGCGCGCCCGCAACTTTGACCGGCACATTTGAATAGCACCCGCTCACCCGCAACTGATCCCAGCTCCTACCGGGAGAAAATGTGGCGTAGGAAGAAATGAAAGGAATTTTTCCTTCATGGGCAAACCCGCACGCCGCGGCCATCATATTCTGCTCGGATACGCCGCATTGAAAATATCTATCAGGAAATTGTTTGCCAAATTCCGCCACGCGCACCGAGTCGCTCACATCCGCGGTCAAAACCACCACATTTTTATTGATTGCGCCCAACTCAAGCAAACCCTTGCCAAAACCATCGCGCGTGGGTTTCATTTCCGGTTTTATAAATAATTGTGGGTGTAAATAATACATAGTAAATGTACTTTACGAAATGTTGTTGAGGCAAAAGTTGTAAGGGGACTAACGGAGTGCGACTAAATTTTCTCATGTATTACTTCCAACTCGTGCAGCGCACGCACCGCCTCCTCTGCATTTGGCGGTTTGCCATGCCAATGATAATCACCTTCCATAAAACTCACTCCCTTGCCCGGTATGGTGTGCGCCACTACCATAGTGGTTCCGCCTTTGTGATTTTTTGCTTTACGCAAAGTTTTGACCACCTCCGCCATATTATTGCCATCCATTTCCAGCACATGCAAATTAAACGCGCGATATTTATCTGCCAACGGCTCAAGCGGCATGATTTCATCAACTGGCCCATCAATTTGAATATGGTTATAATCCACAATATAAGTCAAATTATCCACTTTATACTTTGCCGCCATATTATACGCCTCCCACACCTCGCCTTCTTGTTGTTCGCCATCGCTTGAAAGACAAAACACATGCGCGGGATTTCCTTTGAGTTTGAGCGCGAGCGCAATGCCAAGCGCGAGCGAAACTCCTTGCCCAAGCGGTCCGCCGGTGTTTTCTATGCCGGGCACAGAACGAAGATGCGGATGCCCCTGCAAACGAGAATTAATTTTACGAAGTGTCAACAATTCTTCAATGGGAAAATATCCGCGATGCGCGAGTGCCGAGTAAAGTGCCGGACAATAGTGTCCGCATGAAAGAATAATGCGATCCCGTGTTTCTTTCCACGGATATTTTGGGTCAATGTCCGCCACTTCAAAATACAACGCGGTTAAAATATCAGTCAAACCCAAAGGACCGCCCGAGTGGCCGGATTTTGCTTCTACCAATGCTTTAATAATATCTTGCCGTATTGAATTTGCGGTCAGAGCCAACTCGCGCGAAGTCATTTTTTTAAAAATATTTTGAATTAAGACATGGCTTTTTGAAAGCAAATGTTTCTCATGGCACGCGTAAAATCCTTGAAGGATTTTCGCGCGCGCTCGCCTCGTCAGTCTCCGCGAGTTCCCTCAAAACATTTGCTTCAACGCCATTTTTTAATTTACAAGAATTATACTTCAACTTGACAATCTATTTAAATAATCAATTGCCGCGAGCGCGGAAAGTGTACCCATGCCGGTTGCGATGGAAATTTGTTTGTAGGGAATATCGGTTACGTCTCCCGCGGCGTATAACCCCGGTACGCCGGTATATCCAACCCTGTCCACCACAAACTGGCCTTCTTTATTTTTTGGCGCCGCGTCGGTAAAATCTGAATTAGGATTATATCCAACATTCACAAACACCCCTTGCACCGGCAAAACAAGAACTTCCCCGGTTAATTTATTTTTATACTCAACACCAGTTACTCCTTGTTCACCAATAATTTTTTGAGATACCACATTATATAACACATTGATGCGCGCGTCATTTTTGACTTTGTCAATAAGTACTGTTTCCCCCTTGAATTTATCTCCGCGAATAAGAACCGTCACTGATTTCGCGATTTCTGCCATCATAAGCGAACTTTCTAAGGCGCTATTGCCGCTTCCTAAAATTACCACATCCTTTCCTTTGTATAAAGGACCATCGCAAATGGTGCAATACGTAAGCCCGCGGTGATAGAATTCTTCTTCACCCGGCACATCCAGCTTGCGCGGCTTCACTCCAGTCGCGATAATAACGGCTTTGCTTTCATATGATTGTCCCGCGCCTAACAAATTTTTTGCTATTACTTTGAAACCCGCTTCTACTTTTATAAGCGCTGTAACTTGAAAACCTTCATCAACTGCCGCGCCTTGCGCTGAAAGCTGTTTTTTAAAAATTTCCGCGAGTTCATCACCGTTAATCAGTACATAACCGGGATAATTCTCAATAATGCCACTCGTGGCAACCTCGCCGCCTATATCAATACTGATGAGTTTCATGTTTAATTTACGCCGCGCGCTATATACTGCCGCGCTCACGCCGGCCGCGGACGCGCCTAAAATAAGAAGGTCGTACATAATAATTTTTGCGAATATAAACCCATAAAGGGACTGTCGCCGAATGCGCTTTCGTAGCAAAATTTCTGAATTTTGAGATAGAATTGTTGAATAAATTTTGAGGTTTAACAGCAGTTAAGCCGAAAAATTTTGAAACAATTTTGGATGAAATATGGAAATTGCAGTCAAAATGGCATTCGGCGACAGTCCCATAAAGTATACCACTGTTTAAAATTAAAAAAAAGACACTGGTTGAAAGTGTCTTAATAGGTGAGTTGAATGAGCAGGGGTGGGAAGAAAACGTGTGAGGCAGAGTTTTGCCCCTTATATTTTCTGCATTTGCTCCATTGACATAAAGCTGAACATGACCGTGCGATGTTCTTGCGTTGCGTATTGCTTGATGTGCGCGGCAACCAGTCTGTTCAGTTTATCAAGAGCCCCAGAAGCGTTGCCAACAAAGTCTTTCCATGTCAGCATGAGCTTGCCGACAGAACGATTCTCCCCTTGCTGGAGGTCAATCCACATGACCACCCACTTTGCAGGATCTTCAGTGGGGGTTGCTGGCCCACTCACTAGAGTGTATACCATTGTATGAGTAAGATGACCAAACTCCACACCCGTGGATGTGAATTGGGCATCTCCCTTATGCGTATTGCACCACCGCACTTCAACCAGAAGCACTGCTTTTTCATTATTGAGTGTAAAGCGTTGCAAACGATTACACGCACCATGAAGAGCTTTCAACCATGTATAGGATGAATCCTTAATGGAGGCAGGAGGTGCAAAATCCGCGCCGAAAGGCGGCAGAGGAAGAACGATTTTGATCACTGGTTCGGGAATCGTACGATCGCTCACTATTCGCAATCGCTCCAACAAAGCACCGCTTGGCTCACGCAAAGTACCGCCACGACGACTCATTTTTTCTCCTTATTTAAGGCAAATTTTGCCTTACATTGTGCATGCATATTTCAGCATACTTTGATTGTCTTGGTAGCTTTGAATTACGAAACGGCGTTGAAGCAATGGATTTGAGGGGACTGCGGAGCCGCGGCGGCGGCGAGCTGGAGCAAAAATCCTTCAAGGATTTTATGCGTGCCCCGAAAAGCCATTGCTTCAAAAAGGCGTTTCGTAATTCAAAGATTTGGAGACAAGTCTATTACTTCGCCAATTCCTGTAATTCTTTCAACGCCGCCGCAGGGTCTGGCGCGGCAAACACCGCACTTCCTACGCATATTTCATCAACACCCATCGCCTTTAGCTCCGCAATATGTTCTTTTTTTACTCCCCCGTCAATCCCCACACGCACGGTGGGGTGTTTTGTTTTGCATTGTTTAATTTTTTCAAACACCTCCGGCAGAAGTGCTTGTCCTTGCTTGCCAGGATGCACTGCCAAAAACAAAACACCATCCGCTTGATATACATATCCTTCTACATCTTCCAACATTGTTTCTGGCGTGACCGCAATCCACGCTCCATGGCCATAACCTTTTATGTGTTCAATCTGCGCGGTTGGAAATTGTACCGGCTCAACATGAAATAGTATACGATTGATATTGGGAAGATCATAAAGCTGTTCCACCACTTGCCCTGGATTTTTGACCATCAGATGCAAATCATACCGCGCACTCGTAACTACTTCTTTGAGCGTCAAGGGGTCAAATGTTTTGTTTGACACAAACTCACCGTCGCATATGTCAATCTGAACGAGCTCGCTTGCTGATTCTATACATTTCAATTGACGCTCAAGAATTGCTTTGTTGTCAGTAAGAATTGCTGGAATAACAATCGCCATATGGACATCACATTTAGAAACCGCATTAAGAATTCTTTAATACGGATGATGCGCGAAGTGTTGGAGCAAAAAAATAAGCGAGCTGTATTAAATATACAGCGAGCTGATTTTTTTGTGAAACACAAGCGCGTCGCCGTAGTAATGGATTATGAGTGCGGTTTCTAAATGTGATGTCCATAAGACCTATTTTTCAAGCTGTGCGACTTGTTTGAGGCGCCGTTGATGCCGTTCCTCGCCGCTAAAAGCCGTTTCAAGCCAAAGCCTCACAATAGCGCGCGCGAATTCTGTGGAAAGCACGCGCCCCGCAAGACATAACACATTGGTGTCGTCGTCCGCGCGCATAGTTTTTGCCACCCCTATGTTATATCCAATCCCCGCGCGCACGCCTTTTATTTTATTCGCCGTCATACACACTCCCACGCCGTTACCGCATATCAAGATTCCTTTTGCGTGAGCATCTGCCGCAACCTTTTCTGCAACTGCCCGCGCGAACTCCGGATAATCATCTTTTTCATTAAAGGTTTTTGCTCCCACATCTTCATAGGTATAGCCTAAAAATTCAAGATATTTCTTGACTTCTTCTTTGAGCTTAAATCCCGCGTGATCGGAACCAATATAAAGTATGCTTGGTTTTTGCATAAATTTCTTCTACCCTTATAGTGTAGCACAAACGGGTAGAGCCTGGCAAAGAATAGACTAAAGTACTTTTGCATACAAAATTATTTTTTCTACGTTTTGAATTTTCTTTTAACCAATCTCTCTCATCTTTAATTGATTGTGGTTGAATATTAAAATAAGTAAAATTGTGATTGCTCAAAATTTCATAAAAGCGTTTCGCGTCTGTTATTTGTTGTGGTCGTATTTTAATCATATAGTTTCATTAAAGATAAAAAATTTTGATGTATTGAGCTAAAATATGATATAATAATGTGGCGAAAGTGCTTGTATTATATCATTGAAATTTTGAAGTATGCAAATAAATCCGAACCTACACGGAAAGCACAAGCTGTTTATATAAGCTGTTCGATTAACTCAAAACGATATGTCCGGGCACTCTAAATGGGCAAACATACAATCTACCAAAGTGGTCGCAGACAAAAAGCGAGCCGCTATTTTTACCAAATACGCGCGACTGGTAACCGTCGCGGCGCGTGAAGGCGGCGGTGGAGACCCCGCTATCAATTTTAAGCTCCGCATGGCAATAGATAAAGCGCGAAGCGTCAACATGCCAAAAGACAATATTGAGCGCGCGGTTGCGCGCGGGGCTGGAGGCGCTGGTGAGGATCATTTGGAAACCGCACTCTATGAAGCGCTCATGCTGAATGGACATTGCGGGTTATTGATTGAATGCCTTACGGACAACAAAAATCGCACGGTGGGAGCGCTTAAAACAATCCTCAATAAACATAATATTACCTTTGGATCATCAGGGTCAGTGCAATGGATGTTTGACCTGCACGGCATTATCCGTTTAGAAAACGCAACCGTAACCGACGAGCAGGAGCTGGAGCTCATAGACAAAGGAGTGCTTGATTTTGTGAATGAAAACAACAACATGACCATACACACCGCGCCGGAAAAATTCCAAAATGTTTTGCAACGCGTTCATGAATTTTGGTTTACACTTTCTTATAGCGAACTTGATTGGGTGGCAAAAAATCCTATCGCTTTTTCCAACGAAGAACAAAAAAAAATCAACGAAATTGTTGATCTGCTGGAGGAGGAAGATGATGTGCAAAAAATCTGGACGAATGCTGGATAAATGAAATGTCTTTTTGAAATAAAGGCTTTTCGGAGCACGAGTAAAATGCCTGAAGTATTTTCCCTCCGGCTCGCGCCGCCGCGCTCCGCCAGTCTCCTAAAAATCTTTATTTCAACGCCGTTTCATTTCTCACACCACTATTTTTTCCAGTCTCCTCATTGCCTCCCGCTGGTCATCCAATGACCCCACATACGAATAGCGCACATAATCCTCTGCGTCCGGGAATAAAGACTTTCCATGCCAATCAAATGTACTACCGCCAAAATACTTTGCCGGTAAAACCGTCACTCCCGCGCGGCGTGCGAGCAAACACGCAAATTCATCCGGTGTTTTGCCTGTTTTTTTAATATTCCACATGCTGTAAAACGCGCCAAGCGGCGTTGCGCATGTAATACTCTTCAACATGTTGACACCTCGCGCCACAACATCACGCCGTTTCATGTATTCCGCGCGATTTCGCTCTATCCACGCGTCCCCTGCTTTTTCAAACCCGGGTACAATTGCCTCCGCCAAGGGTGTAGGCGGACAACTATAAAATGTGTTTTGCAATGTTAAAACTTTCGGCAACAATTCCTTGTACACACGCGGCGGCAAAATAATAATACCTAAACGCCAACCTGTCGCGGCCTGATTTTTTGAAGCGCCATCCACAATAAACACCTGCTCGGCTATCTCCGGATAACTAGAAAGAGGGCAATAGTCTTTTGTATACACATGATCATGGTAAATCGTATCTTCAAACACGAGCGCCTTATACCGGGCAACATATTCAACAATCACTTGGCGCGCTTTCTTTGTTAAAACACCACCTGTTGGGTTTTGAGGGTCGCACAAAACAAGAAATTTTGGTTTTTCTTTGTGTAAAATTATCCGCATCTCTTCCGAATCCGGAGACCAGCCATTCTTCTCCCGTACCGGAATACACACAATCCGTCCACGCGCCATAGATGGACCTGCCGCATGGCCAGGATAAGTAGGACCGAATAAAGCGCATTTATCCCCTTCTTCAATCAAAAGCAGGCTCAAAATGTTAAGCGCCATTTTGCAGGAAACTGTTATGACAACCTGATTGGGGTCAATTTTTTGCCTCCCATAAAACCCGCGCCGCTCAAAATGACCGGCAATAGCCTCGCGCATTTTTTCCAGTCCTGCCATAGGACCATAATGATGAGCGCGAGGGTATTTTTTTGTATCCAATGCCACTTGTGCCAGACAAGCTCGCACCCGCGGATTCGGTTCTTCTCTTGGTTCGCCTAAATGCCCAAAAATAAGGCGTTTGCTTGTTTCTTTTTGATATGCCGCGACAAGCGGCGCGATAGTGGGGAAAAATGAATGCGCGCCTTCTGCTATAAAACTGGTAAAACGTTTAGTGTTTTGCATATATAATTATCTCTCTAGTCTTTTCCTGGTGATTTCCAAAACACCACACATCATGGGACTGTCGCCGAATACCCCAACTTATCCACTTACAATATAGCCGCAAACATGCTATCATATGAGTATAATTTACTCTAATCATAGCAAAAATATGGTATATTTATCAGCCAACAAGACAAGCACAATGTTGCTTTCAACAGAAGAAGATATACCTCTGTATTATGCCAAAGAATAAGAAAATAGACAAGGCGAAGGTGAATGGAAAGTAAGACAACATGGTATTTCCAAACGGCGCGAATGGCGTAAAATGCACTTAGCCATTACGGGTCTGTCGCCGAATGCGCTTTTGTAACGAAATACGCATAGTTCGAGACAGAATTGTTGAATAAATTTTGAGGTCTATGGACATAATCTTATGAAACCGCGCTCCATAATCCATTATTGCGTTGATTTGCTTGTGTTTC
>JACRFU010000022.1 GCA_016212585.1 Candidatus Magasanikiibacteriota bacterium
ATCGGTCAAGCATTTCATCCGGCACAAGCCCGATGATCTCTTCAGCTGTGATAGACTTTGTTTTTGGCATAGTAGTTTGATTAAATTTTCACCACTTTTGCCTTTATTTTAGCATATTTTTCAGGACTTTGGACAGTTATGGGAAGATAGGTTGCACAACTGATTCTTCCCCTCCCATCAGAGGTTTGAAAGATATTTCAAATTTGTGATGGGATTAAAAAAACATAACCGGAATAAAATATACCGGCGTTGAATTGCAGGTTGTTTTTCCAAGATAGTCGCGCGTCGCCACTATGGCGTGATGCGGATTATATTTGGAAATAAAAGATTCAATTCCGTTTGGCACAGACGGATTATTCATTGGCTGGTATTTTACCTCAATTGGTATTTCGGAAAATTGAGGATGAGAAAGGACAAAATCAACTTCGGTTTGTGATTTTGTTCTCCAAAATTTCGGTTCATATCCCGCTATGCGCAATTCGTGATAAATTGTATTTTCAACAAGCGCGCCTTTATCAGGCCGCAATTCCAGATGTCCGTTGAAATTGAATCCAATCAAAGCATTGCGCAATCCGGTGTCGGAAAAATATATTTTTGGCATCTTTACTAATTCCAAGCGAGAATTTTTAAAGTAGGGAACAACCAAATTTATAATAAATGTTTCCGACATAAGAAAAAGGTATTTATCAACGGTATGGCGGGATAATCTTGCGCTCGTGGCCAGCTCGTTCATATTGACCAGATTGCCGATTTGTGAAGCGAGCAAACCCAGCAAAAGATTAAATCCTGGGATATTGTCTATATTTAAAATATCCCGCACATCGCGCCGAGCATATTGGTCGCGTATTTCGGAAAGCAAGTCGTAACGAACAGACTGGTATTCTTTAAGAGATGGCTTTGGATAACCGCCGCTTAAAACAAACTCTTCAAACAGGGGATTGATTTCAGGCAAAAAAGCGGTGTAGTTTTTCAGAGACTGTATATTGCCGGAGAGAAGCTGTTCACGGTCAATTTTTTCCCAGGCATTTGCCAGAGGATTTTCTTGAAAAGATAGATATTCCGAAAAATTCAATGTATTAACCTGAAAAGATATTTTTCTTCCGGTGAGCCGGTCTGAAAAAATTCGTTTAATTTCTAAACTGGATGATCCGGAAAGATACATGCGCGCGTGAGGACGATGATCGGCAATGACTTTTAAGAAAGATGATGCTTTAGGTATGTATTGAATTTCGTCTAAGAAAAGAAATATAGGCGAATCCGGCGGCAGAGTTGAACGAGTATAAAGAGAATCAATAAATTGGAGCGGATCAAGATTGGAAATCATGGCCAAATCATTGCTGTTCTCCATGTCAAATTTGAATATCTGGTTTGGTTTGGCAATGTTGCGCTGTAATAATTGCTGTTCAATAAGCAATAAAAGACGAGTTTTTCCAACTTGCCTTGAACCCAAAAAAAGCAAATTGATTTCTTTATCTAGAAAATTAGTTATTTTAGCCAGTATTTGCCGGTTTTTTAACATATAATATACAATTAGTTATGATAAATGTATCATAGCATATACAAAAAGTTATGTCAAGTGTATAAACACATGGACACTTATGAACATAACTGCTTCCCTCTGCTTTTTCAAGAGAATTGCTTACAGAGGTTTGAAAATGATTTCAAATTTGTGATGGGATTAGAGAAATATTTTTTCCGTAAAATACGCCGGCAAAAATAATACTTCGCATGAATGGTATTTGGTGTGCGCGCTATAATCGCGCGTAATCACAAACGCGCGCGGCGGGTTATATTGTTCAATGAAAGATTTTAATCCCGACGGCACTGTTGGTTTTTGGAATGGTTGATATTTTACTTCAACCGGTATGGTCTCATTATCTTTCCGTACCACAAAATCCACTTCCGCGCCTTGCGCTGTTCGCCAGTATTGAATAGTGGCGCCGGCAGGCAGATATTTGAGCAGTTCAACATACACCGCGTTTTCCATAAGCTGGCCTTTGTCGGCGCGCAATGCCGGTTCCGCAAAATTTTGCGTGATGTGATTGCGTAATCCAGTGTCAAGAAAAAACAGTTTGGGCATTTTAATCAGTTCTTTTTGTTTATTATTAAAAAATGGCTTTATGGTATGAATTATAAATGATTGTTCAAGCAAAAAAACATATTTATCCGTTTTGAATCGGGATACGGATGAAATCTTGGAAATCTCGTTGATATTGAAAAGCCCGCTGGATTGCGCGGATAGAAGCGAAGTGAATTTGATGAACGCAGTCAACTCGCTTTCCGGAATCATCTTGGCGATATCGCGTTCCAAATACGCCGATTGAATTTCTTGCAATGACGCGCGTTTTTCTTCGTCCGAGGCGTGGATGGCGACACGCGGATAACCGCCCCACACGGCAAATTGTTCCCAAGCGGTTTTTGTTTCCGCGTCCGCCGCGCTGGTGTCAAGATTTTTTTGTAGAATATTTTGATGCGCCGAGAGTTGCTCCGGCAGATTTCTAAAATCAAGATATTCAGAAAAATCCAATGGCAGAATATGGAATATCCGTTTGCGCCCAGCGGCAGATTCATCACGCAAACTTTTGTTGATGGTAAGGGATGAGGAACCGGTAGCGATGATTTTGAGATAGGGGTAGTGGTCGTGAAGAATTTTGAGTGTTTTAGTTGGTGTGGGGATTTTTTGGAACTCATCCAAAAATAGCATAGTGGTTATATCCGACGTCATTCCTTTTGAGACAAGAAAATCGTGTATGGTTTTATAATCCGAAAAATGTTTTAGATTATCCGGTATTTCCATATCAAAATAAAAGGTTTTGGCGCGTGGTTGCTTGGTGTGCAGATATTCAATCAGCATTTTTTGCAATGTTGTTTTGCCGGTTTGCCTTGGCCCTATAAGTATGAGAATCAAATCATTATTTAGTTGTTGGATGATTTTGGCTAAAATTGAACGATTTTTGGAATTATAATACATATTATTTAAATAGATTTACAAATTATGTACATATTATACAAGTATATTTAAAATTTGTCAAGAATTGGTGAGTTTTTTGCTTAAATAACGCATTTCCCTTCCCTCTGCTTTTTCAATCATTTGGAAAAGCGCAGGGAGGCGAAAGTCTCTAGTGGTTAAACGCGGCCGATCCACTATAAAAATATCGGCTTGAGCACAACTCACCCTCGGAATATCCTCGGAAGCGGGGAGAATAGAGGGGGTGAGAAAAGGATGAATGATGAGCAAAAAACTCATCATTCTCCGCGGCCTCCCTGGGTCGGGGAAATCGACGCTGCAGAAGCGCGATTATCCCGACGCCGTGGTTGCCTCGGCCGACCAGTTTTTTATGGTCGATGGCGAGTATCGGTTCAATCCGGCTCGCCTGCCCGAGGCGCACGGGACCTGTTGCCGCACCGTTATTGGTGCGCTGCAGGTCGAGAGCCCGTTGATCGTCGTGGACAACACGGCGATCAGCGTGGTCGAGATCGCACCGTATGTCCTGCTCGCGCAGGCGTACGGCTACGACGCAGAGATCATCACTCTGTGTTGCGATCCGGCCGTTGCCGCCGCTCGGAACCTTCATGGGGTTCCGGTCAGTGTGATCGTGAATAAGATCGCACCGGCAATGGTGGCAGCAGAGGCGGCCTTCCCACCGTGGTGGCAACACCGCATGGTGGGGGTCTGATCCGCCGCGGATCAACTGCACCGGCAGAAAACCGGGACAGTCCGAATGCAGGAAGCGTAGCTATACGCGCTTCCTCGCACGCTTGCACTTGTGATGAGTGCAGACGAGGATTGCCGTGAGTAACGGCTAGAGTGGCATGCGTGCACATACTATTTTGGCGCGCTAATGCGCAGGCGACCCTGCGGAAAAACCACTTTACTCCGAGCCGCACACCGCGCGTGTGTTGGCTTGACGCTCTTTGAAATTGCACTCGGGTATGGGGAAGATAGGTTACACAACCGATTCTTCCCCTCCCATCAGAGGTTTGAAAATGATTTCAAATTTGTGATGGGATTAAAATTTTTTATTTACTAAGTAATTTTTTTATGCTTTGAAAATCATCAAGTGAAATAATTTCATAAGAACTATTGGGATATGATTCAGTGAAAGACGATGGAGGTCTTGGCAGGCGTTTTGGTTTGCTTAATTTAATTTCATACGCGGAAATTTTGCCGTCTTTTTCCATAATCAGATCAATTTCTTGTTGCGTATGAGTACGCCAAAAATAAAGATTGAAATGTCGCGCGCCCAAAGATTCTTTTTTGACAACTTCGGATACAAGATAATTTTCCCAGAGCGCTCCGGCATCCGCGCGTAAGTGTAAAGGATTGAAATTGTTTATCAATGAGTTGCGAATGCCACAATCGTAAAAATAAATTTTTACTTTGCGGCTGATTTCATTGCGACGATTTCTGCTGAAAGCAGGCAAACGGAAAAGCACAAAAGATTTTTCCAGCAGGTCTATGTAACGTTCAACTGTTTTGTAATTAAATCCAATACGTTGGCTCAATTCATGATAAGAAACTTCTTGTCCTGTTTGCAGAGCAATGGCCAAAAGCAATTCACGAATTTTGTGACTGTTTTTTACCAAGTCAAAAGATAGAATATCTTTGTACAAGTAGTTTTCTGTCAGTTGAACGATAGTTTGAATTTTTTCGTCTTGCGTAACGGAATTAAACACTGTCGGGTAAGAGCCAAAAATTAAGTTTGTTTGAATTTTAGCGGCAAGGTCAATTGGCTCGCTGGCGGAATCAATTTCGGAAAATGAAAAAGGATAGAGTGTAAATTGTTCATGGCGGCCGGTGAGAGGTTCGGAAATTTTGTTGGACAAATCAAAAGTGGATGAACCTGTGGCTACGGCGCGGATATTTGGAAGGTAGTCGGCGATAATTTTGAGAATATGACCCGGGTTGGTGAGATATTGCATTTCGTCAAATATGACCGTGCCACTTTCTCCGATCAGTTGTGTGAGAGCTAAAGAATCCGCAACGAGTCGGTCTTGTACGCGCGATTCGTCACAGTTTAAGAATGTTATTTTTTGTTTTGGTTGATTGAATAGGTTTTTTAATAAGGTGGTTTTGCCCACGCGTCTGGCACCATACAAAACAGCTATTTTACCTTTGTTAAGCGAATTTAGTATATTTTGTTCAATTGTACGATGTACATACATAGTTTTATGATTAAAAATTAGGATTGTTAATCCTAACTATAATATGAAAAACAGGATTTGTCAAGAAACTGAAACTGAGAATTAGAGCAATTTTGGCTATCTTCCCATCAGAGGTTTGAAAATGATTTCAAATTTGTGATGGGATAAGGGACTGTCGCCGAATGCCATTTCTACTGCAATTTCTGAATTTTGGTTATAATTGTTTCAAAATTTTTCGGCTTAACTGCTGTTAAACCTCAAAATTTATTCAACAATTCTATCTCAAAATTCAGAAATTTTGCTACGAAAGCGCATTCGGCGACAGTCCCATAGTATTGCCGAGAAGAGGCATTTCGTAAATATTGGCAGTAATTTGTTCCCGCTCCATCCGCAGGCAAACGCGTGTTTTGTTTTTATGCAAAACAAGGAGGGACAAGGAGAGATTTTCAAAACAAATCTCTCCTTGTCAGAAATCTCTTTTGTTGCTTTGCGTCTGCCTGCGGAGGGCGCTTGAATGTTGAACTAGGGTGTAAGGGTTTTGATTGACAAATGCCCTTATTTTTGCTATACTATACGCATCAATGAGCGTAAAAATAAGCTTGTTGAAAAACAAAAACAAAAGCCATGGAACAGTTTTTTAAGAATTATTGGAACGAACTCGGGCGACCGTTAGAAGTTTACGCGGAAATGTACGGTCGAGCGCGGGATCACCACAAAACAAAACAAGCCAGTGCCAAGCAAGGGATTTTCCTTAGTTTGGCAGTGGCTTTTTTTATTGTCGCGGCGGCCGCTACGAGTTTTCGCGTTGCGGAACACTCACTCAAGCGTGCCATGAAAATCCGTTACGCGTCTGCGCCATCACTTGTTGAAATGCGCGTGACAGATCAACATGCCGCGCCGCAAATTCCCGCAACGCGCCGCGCGGCGGTCAATGGAGTGTCCTCATTTATTGTACCTAAATCGGGTCTTTTGCGCGATGCGATTTTGCAATATGTGGCGCTGGGCGCGCGTACGGTATTTGGCGTTGAAACAGCAAACGCCGCAACTACGGAGTATGTTGCTAATCTTGCCACCACGCCTCCTGACTTAGAACTTGTATCGGGCGAGCGGCAATTGATACGGCTTAAATATACGAATGAAGGAACACACAACTGGCGGCGAGAAGGCCGCAGTTTTATTTCTCTCTACGTCCGCGCGAAAGGAAAAAATTTAGATGCGTCTGCCGCGGGCGCGGCAAAAAACGCGTCAAATGTTTTTTATGACGCGTCGTGGATGAGCACGAAACAAGTGGCAAGGATTACAGACCCATTGGTTGGCCCCGGCCGCGCGGGGTTTGTTGAATTTTATATTCGCGCTCCGCAAAAGATTGGCGCCTATACCGCGCGGTTTCAGCTTGCCGCGGAAAACACCGCGTGGGTGCAGGGAAGCGAGGTTACGGTAACGGTGCGCGTGGTCAAAGAAAAAACGCGCGAGACGGAAAATACTGCTCAAATAGGCAGTGGGGCTGAAATAGTGAATGAGTTTTCCGCAACAAGCGCTCCAGAGGCACGCGCGGGTTTTCCCTTAAATCTTTGGAATGATGGCATTCCAGAGGCTGTAGCGGCTGCCGCGGCAACTTCAAGCGCCGCGAGCACTCAAGCTGAAACCGTTTTACCCGCGGAAATGATCGCCACAAGTACATCGCGCGAAGAACCGAGTGCGACCAGCACGCCAAACATCCGCGTTGGTTTGTATCGCGCGAGTGAACCTGTTGAATTTATTTCCGATAATGATTATGAATTGCGCGACACGGAGAGTGTGTTGTACGGACAGATTCCCGCAGGGCAGGCGACTATCCTCAAGTATGATGTAACGCGAAAAATCTACCGCGCGGAGAGTGATACAGGATACGCGGAAAGCGCTTTGCCCTTGCGTCTGTTGCCGCGCGCCGCGTCAACGCAGAGTATTTTTACCTTGCGCGACGCAAAAAATTTTCGCGGACGCGATAAAAAAATTAATTATAACCAATTCAGAGGCGCACTTGAATTGCGTTTTGCAAATAAACACACATGGGTCATCAACGAACTTCCCACCGAACACTATCTGAATGGCCTTGCGGAAGCCGGTGAGGGCGCGCCTGAAGAATTTTTGAAAGCATTGGCGATTGCCGCGCGCAGTTTTGCGTATGAGGCAATACAAAATCCTATAAAACATCCGCGTTCACAATTTAATGTTGACGCGGAGTATGATCAAATTTATAAAGGCGTTGTCAGGGCAAACGCAAATCCCTCATGGGTGCAAGCGGTAGAAGAAACGCGTGGAATAGTAGTTACCTACAAAAACGAACCGGTTACCGCTCCATATTTTGCGCAATCCGCAGGCCGCACGCGGGCGTGGAGTGAGGTGTGGCGCGGCGCGCGCGCATGGCTTGTATCCGTCAAAGCGCCGTATGACAAAGGGCGCAAACGGCTGGGGCACGGTGTGGGAATGTCCACGCACGACGCGCTCATACGCGCCAAAAAAGGCGCGACCGCGGAGGAAATTTTAAAATATTACTATCGCGGTACGGAGGTGCAGAAGTTGTGGTAATTTACACCTGCGCCGCTTGCGTGTGATATTTTCTGTCTTCATCCGCGAGCCGTATTATTTCTTCTCGCATGTGATGCGGATTTCCCACATTGTCAAAAATAAAAAAATCTTTTGCCGCGGCGGTCTGCGCGGTTAATTTTCCATAATGAAACACGGTGGCAAACACGCCGTGACTTTCAGACGTTACATCTTGGATGCGATACAAATCTAGCTCCGACATACTGCGGGAAAAAAGTCCGCGCTGGTCAATGCTCACAATTCTGTCATTGGTAACAATCCACAAATCCAAGAAATAATTGATGAGCGAGGTGTAAAAAAACAGCCAAATGGTGAGCGCGTAAATACTGCCAAGGAGTAGTAACAGCACGCCCCACAGCGGGTGAAAAAAGATGTCCGGCGACACCAATTTAAGCAGGAAATACACTCCATAGCCCACTGCCATTAGAATAATCAAAACTATAATGCGCGGCGCGAGCATCCATGGGCTTTGGCGCAAAACATACACAATATGTTCGTAGCTTTTTTGTTTGATGATTGATGAGTAGTGCATAATTAATTGGTTTGCCGTCAGTAACGTAATAGTAAACATAGCCGCGCGACGGCGTTTAATAAATGGGCGGATTAAAAGTGAAATTTTGAAAGGTGGTAACAATTTGTTGAAAATCAATCGGAGCGAGTACGGCAAATGTCCAATACAAAATATACGAGGCGCCGCCCAAAAATATGAAGGTCGCAAAAAAACTTCCAAAACTTACGGAACTAAAACGCACCAAATGGTAGATATCAATGAGCGCCATGAGCGCGAAAATAAAAAGAAAAAAATAATACCCGTAGAGAACAAAATATAGAGGAAATGTCATAAGAAATGTTATTAAGCAACAAGTCTATGCAGAAGAATTAAAAAGTGAAGTGGTTTGTAGGGGTGCGGGTTTGCCCAAATGCGCGTAGGCGCGCGGCGTGGCCACGCGTCCGCGCGGCGTGCGGTCTAAAAATCCGAGTTGTATAAGAAATGGTTCATAAATTTGTTCTATGGTTTCAATTTCTTCCGCGGTTGCGGCCGCGAGCGTGTTCAAGCCCACCGGCCCGCCATTGAATTTTTCTATCAGCGTTTGCAAAAGTATGCGGTCCACATGATCAAGGCCGTACTCGTCTACTTCTAGCAGTTTGAACGCGCGTTGTGCGGTATCAATAGTGACAACGCCATCAGCGGTAACTTCCGCAAAGTCGCGCACCCGTTTGAGCAACCTGTTGGCAACGCGCGGAGTTCGGCGCGCGCGCGCGGCTAAGACTCGCGCGGCATCGTCATGCAAAGGGACATTGAGAATGCGTGCGGATCGTTTGATAATTTTTTCAACATCTTCATTTTCATAAAAAGCGAGATGATAGGTTGCCCCAAAACGGTCACGCAAGGGCGCGGAGAGCAGGCTGATTTTGGTGGTGGCGCCAATGAGCGTGAATTTGTTCAGGTCTATGCGGATACTGCGCGCTCCCGGGCCCTTGCCAATTATTACATCCAGCGCGGATTCCTCCATTGCCGGATAAAGAACTTCTTCTATGCTTTTGTTAATGCGATGAATTTCATCTATGAAAAGCACATCACCTGCCTCAAGCGAGGTCAAAATTGCCGCCAAATCTCCCACGCGCTCAAGCGCAGGGCCAGAGGTGATTTTGATGGTGCCGCCCATTTCTTTTGCAATAATATACGCGAGCGTGGTTTTTCCCAGCCCCGGGTTGCCGTATAGCAGCACGTGTTCCAATGGTTCTTTTCTTTTTTGCGCCGCGGTCAAAAAAATTCCTAAATTGTTTTTGATTTTTTCTTGTCCGATAAATTCATTAAGAGAGCTCGGCCGCAAAGTGGTGTCAAGCGAGCGTTCCTCGGTTTTGAGAGATGGGTCTATGAGCCGTTCTTCCATAGGTGTGTTATGGTGCAGTAGATAAATATTTTGTCTCAAAATTCAGAATTTGTGGCAGAAATGGCATTTGGCGACAGACCTCAACGGTATTGCCGAACACGACATTTCGTAATTCAAAGCTCAAAAGCGCTTTCGGCACAAATTTTGCAGTTACCTGCTGTATTACGCGCGCGCCGGAGGCGGTTGTTCCGCGCCCAATTCCACAGCGCGTCTGGAAAGGTACGCGATAAAATTATCTAAAAATATATTTGCGCCATTAATATCCTCGCGCGTATAACGGTATGCAAGTTCGTTTTTCATTTGTGCGCTTCGACGCGTTTGTACTGCTTTGACATAATCAAGAAATTTTTGAACTTCTTGTGCGATGTGAGTGTTTTTGAAAAGCCCATTATCGCGCGCGTTTTGTATATTACCGGAAATAATTGTCCACCACGCGCCCCGGCATTTATAATATTCATAGTGTGGGTCTCCGGGTTTGAGAATATTTTTTGGTATTTCATCAAAGTACTTGTGGCGGTAAGAAGTGAATTTGCTAAGATAAAATTGCACTTTGTCTGTTTCTGATAGCTCTGCGCGTACGGACTTCGACGCCTCGTTTGCTGGATGAGGGGGAAATTTTGCTTTAATTTCCTCGATGCGTTCCGTGTTTGCGGCTTGTATATTTGGCATGTCTAGCATATGCCTTGATTATCCCACCTTTTTTGTTTTGGTTCAAGAGGAGGTGTGATTGATTTTTTTGATGTATTTGTCTACACTATATGTGTGGTCCAGTGGTGGAATGGTATACACGCAACACTTAAAATGTTGTGCCCTCAAGGCATGCGGGTTCGAGTCCCGCCTGGACCACCAAATTTGATGTGCGGGAATTTGCCCGACAAGATTGTTTGAGTTATATAGAGCTAAATTTCTCAAATTTATTTTTTGTCTATCTTTAGCCATTTTTTGATCTTGAAAATAATCTTATTTTGTGGTATAATGTACTTATATAAAATAAGATTTGGAGAAAGAAAGAGAAATTTTCTTTTTGGTGCTCCAAAAAAACAAAAACAAAAGGTAAGGAGGAACAATGAAAAAGAATTTTGGTAAAAAATGTTTAAAAACACAGGGTTTAGTGCTAAGCCTGTGTATTTTAGTTTTAATTTTATTGCCAAGCACCTCGGCTCGCGCTTATTTTTTGGCGGACAATTCAAAAGTTTTTGGAGGATTTTTGAAGAGTGTTGAGACAAAAATAAATGACGGTTGGAGTACGATACATAATTCGCTTAAAACCGACAGCAAAGATGATTTAAAGCAGATAGCCAAACAAGAAGACACCTCCGTGGAATCTTTACTTGTGGCAGAAACACCAAATGAATCTCAAAAAAATACTACGCTTAGAAAAGAATCCAAGGCAAATTCTAGTGTATCGGTTGGTTTTGGAAATTTAATAAAGCGAAAAGCTGGTTTGCTGGGAGAAAGTGTAAAAAATACATTTATTTTCAGCAAAAAAGTTGTTCTGACAGCATTAAATTCCGTACAGAATGGCATGGAATTTGTTGGAAATGGATCGGTGCAAACGATTCAAGGGCTTTTTAAGCCTACTTTTGATATTTTAAAGAAGAATCCTGTTGAGAATCTTTCAGCAGGACTAACTAATTTTGATGTAACAAAAGTTACAAAAAAAGTAGTGAAAACCGTACAGAATTTTAAGAATATAGCTAATTTTAGAGAAAATTCTATAGATGTAACAAGCAATGAAGCAGAGAATAAAGCAGTTGCCAATTCGCAAAAAGACGTAAAGATTGAAAAAAATGGGGCTATTTCTGGTGAATTGGTTGTTGCTCAAAATGTGCTTAAAACAGCTAAAATAAGAGAAATATCAAATAAATTAAATGTTTCTGGGGAGGCGGCGGGTCGTGTTTCTCACACAGAAGTATCAGTACAAGCAAATCAAACAACATTAGATAAATCTGGTAATCCATTTTCTGCTGAAGGTAGCCAAAAAAACACTACTGCACTTCCCTCCACCCTCTCCCTCTCTGATCTCAAAGTAACAGGTATTGTTGACTTCACCGGAGCACAAGTAAAAGGCTTTCAACAAGTAATAAATAATATATTGGGTGGAGGAACCAGTCCTAACATTGTTTTCTACAACTCAG
>JACRFU010000020.1 GCA_016212585.1 Candidatus Magasanikiibacteriota bacterium
TATCATTCCAGAGAATCTGGTAGATGAACCAACCATCACCACAGACACCACAACCGGCAAACCCACTGCTATATCTAATCCCCGTTATGCCAAGCTCCACCAGCTGATGAGTACAGGATACGCAGAAACCTACCAAGGAGGCAACTATGAACACGAAGGCTCATTTCAAGGCTCGGAAGTCAAAACCACGAAACTCCGTATCATCCTCACTAAAGACATCCAAAACCTAGCAGATGACCTGCTCTTTAAAGAAACAATCAACAAATCCATAGAAGACCTTGAAGCTGATCCACGATTCAAACACTACACCGGCTTATCAGAACTCTCATACCTTATCTACCAAAGAGACTACTTTAAACGTACCGGCAAGCACGTAGATGACAAAGGATGGACATGGCTTCCTGAAAGCACATGGCAGTTGTCTGGCCGCGTGTCTTACGCCGTTTGGGTTCCAGGCGTCGGTCAGCTGTATTTCGGTTCCAATGCCCGTGGTTATCGCGGTGGCGTTCTTGGGTGCCGCCTCGCCGGCAGTTTTGAGATAAACATTTGATATTTGGTGTTTGGGTTTTGTTTTGAATTTTTAAATTTGGGAATTTGGTATAAAAACTATGAGTGAACGCGTAAGAAATATGTTTGAAGTACATCCTTCCATGCCTCCTTATGAGCACGAATTACAAGAAACGATTGCGGCCGCAGAAAACCGGTTAGCCACCTTGGCGCAAGTGGTGGGGGCGGATTTTGGCATGACCGCGCGTTTTGGTAAACTCGGCGGCGGAAGTTTTTTTAATTCGGAAGATAATTCCATTACACTGGACCCCCAGATTATTGTGGACGACAAAGCATATCTTGCGGAATTTGTGGCGGGGCACGAAGGCGGACACCGAGCCATTACCCGCAGTGCGGAACAGATTGGCATGCCGCGGGAAAGAGCCGTGGCGTTGTATAAAAAAATAGGGTTTGGATATTTGGATAATTGTCTGGAGGATTGCGCGGACAACAGATGGGTTGGCACGTTGTTTTCTCAATTTGAGGAAGACTGCGCGCGCGTATACGCGGAGCAATTCAGTACGAAAAATACCGCTTTAATGACACCGGAAATAGACCGCTTGATTGCAGGGCTCGGCTATACGCCCAAGTTTGTTTCATTTGGATCGGAACTATTGCGCCATTGGGCAACGGGGCGCTATAGCGATGAATTGGATGAACAGGTGCGTGATGCATTGAGTACAACACAGACTTTTGCACGCGAATATTATGAAACGCTTCCCGGCTCTTATTCAAAAGAAGGAGAACGATTAAAAAAAGCAAAAGAGCGGTTTAGAATATTTTATGAGCGCGTCTGGCCGGAGGGCGAGCGATTGGTGAAGATGGATATTGACGAGGAACAATTGCGCCAATTAGCGGATAAAATCAATAAACAGCACGGCGGTAGGGGAGAAAGCGGACAAGAGGGTGAAAAAAATGAAAGCGCGTTTGACGGTTCTGCGGGTGCATTGCCACAGGAATTGAAAGAAGAGTTGTCTCAAAAAATTGAGGAAGCGTTGAAGGAGCAGCTGAAAACAATCGGTGAAGCTATTGGTACCTTAAAAGAAAAAATTGACAACGCACAAAGCCCGGAAGAAAAGGATGCGCTTGCAGAGCAGATGGCCAAATTATTAGGCGAGAAAGCATCTGTGGAGGAGGGGAAAAAAGCAGTGGTGCCATGGGATACACTCTCTCAAGAGTTACAAAATAAATTGCAAGAATTGTTTGACGCTTTGCCGGATGAAGCAAAAAAGAGATTAGAAGAAGCGGCCAAAAAGCAATTGGAAGAATTAGATGACGCGTTGATTAAAGAATTGAGCGGAAAATTGGCAAAAGACGCGAGTCCGCCCACGCATGAAGAAATTGCACAAAGCGAAGCGCAGGAACAAGCTAAACGAAAAGCACAAGAAGACGATGAAGCACAAAATGCTCAAGAACAAAAACAGACTGAAGCATTGGCCGAGAGTCTACAAAAAAAAATAGAGAGCGAGTTGAGCGAGTACGACAAGATATATAAAGAAATCGCGCCTTTGGCTGATGAGCTTTTTAATCGCATTCATAAGATATTTTTGCCCAAGCGTCATCCGCGATGGCAAAAAGGCAAACCCACTGGTTCTCGTTTGGATTTGGCCATGGCGATGCAATTTAAAGCCGATCGCAATTTGTATGATAAACTATGGGAACGGAAAACCATCCCCAAAAAAGTGGACTACTGCTTTACCTTGCTGGTGGATTTGTCTGGCAGCATGCAAGGAAAAAAAATCCAGCAGACATTCCGCGGAGTTGTATTGATGGCAGAGGTGTTGAATCGTCTGGGGATCAAGACGGAACTGTTGGGTTTTCAAGATGAGGTCATCGTGTACAAAAATTCTAATGAGAATTTAACGCCGGCTATCAGAACAAGAATGATGGTCATGTTGCGAGAGGTGGAGAACAGTGGCGAACATAATCAAGCCTTCTACAATAGCGACGGGTACTGTCTGGAGGAAGCGTCACAACGCTTACACGAACAAAAAAGTAAAGACAGTTTTTTGGTGGTGTTTTCTGACGGCCAGCCGGCGCCAGACGCGGCTCATAGCGGGGATGAATATGGATTAACCACGGTAGTTGAAAAGGTGAGAACACAAACGCGGCAGAAATTAATTGGTGTCGGTTTGGGGCCGGATACTGAGCATGTAGCAACCTATTACCCTACATCCTTGCCCAATGCGGATATTCTTACATTGCCGCAACTGTTAGGAGATTTGTTGGAGGATATGATCGATCATCCTGGGCGATATGCATAAAACTACTCCTGTTTTCATACGCGCGCTCGCGGTTGAATTGGGCACCATCATTGGCGCAGGAGTGTTGGGGTTGCCCTATGTCGCGGCGCGCGCCGGCTGGGGCATTGGCATGTTGTATTTAATCTGTTTGAGCGTGCTAGTTACAGGACTTCATCTTATGATAGGCGAGGTGGCGGTGCGCACCCGCGAGCCCCTGCAACTTGTTGGTCTTGCGGGAAAGTATATGGGGCGTGTTGGCAAAAACATAATGAGCGTTTCTCTTTTTTTGGGTTCGTTTGGCGTTTTGTTGGTATATATTATTGGCGAGGGGACGGTTTTATCAGCATTGTTTGGAGGCACGGAAATAATGTGGAGCGTTATTTTTTGGTTTTTTTGTACTGTTATATTGTTTTTTGGGCTTAAGCTCGTAAGCCGCATTGATGTCTTTTTGAGCATGGGTGTTGTGCTTGTCATAGTGGGTATCGCGGTTTTGGGCGCTCGTTTTGTGCATTTTGAAAATTTACATACTGTGAATATTGCATATCTTTTTTTGCCCTATGGATCATTTTTATTCGCGCTCATGGGCGCCTCGGCAATACCGCAAGTTGAAGAAATCGTGGCAAGCCGGCAAGTTGCCTTCAAACGCGTTATTATGACCGCGGGGATTATTGTGGCAATTGTGTATGCCTTGTTTGTGACGGTTGTGGTGGGGGTAACAGGCATAGGCACAACAGAAGTTGCAACCGTTGGTTTGGGTAATGCGCTTGGCACGCGTGTGGTGTTGTTAGGCAATATATTTGCATTATGCGCAATGATGGGAGGTTTTTTAAATATCGGGATTGCAACCAAACGCGTTTTTACCCGTGATTATCATGTGGGGCGCACACTCGCGTGGATTGTAACGTGCAGTGTCCCGCTCGTATTATTTATTTTCGCCGCGCGGGATTTTATTAAAACTTTGAGTGTGGTGGGCGCCGTATTTGGCACCATTAATACGGTGCTCTTTATCATTATGTATTGGCGCGCGCGTGAAAAAGGGGATATGCCGGCGCGGTCGTTTCAACTGCACCACGCGCTTTTGCTTTCAACCGCGGTTTTGGTCGCATTTTTGGTTGGGACATTTTTAACTTTTTTTAGATAATGGGTCTGTCGCCGAATGCCCGGCTTGACTGCAATACGCATAGTTCGGCCATACTTGTTTCAAAATTTTTCAGCTTAATTTGCAATTAAACCTCAAAATTTACTCAACAATTCTGTCTCGAACTATGCGTATTTCGTTACAAAAGCGCATTCGGCGACAGACCCATAATGTATGCCAAAGCAACATGTATTAATTTTAGGTGGAGGGAACATGGGCACGGCGTTGGCAACGCTTGTGACGCGCAATGGCTACAAAGTAACAATATGGACCATTGAGCCGGCAGTTGTTAAGACCATCAATAACGCGCATCATAATCATAAATATCTGCCAAAGGTAGAATTGCCTGCGGGAGTGAGAGCAACAGGGGATCTTGCGCCGGCTCTCAAACAAACAAAATTTGTAATTTCCGCGTTGCCAACCCAAATGGTTGGCTCTGTTGTTAAGAATTATGCGCAAAATTTTACCGTCGCGCATCGCGTATTGAGTGTCTCAAAAGGGTTTGTAAAAGACACAGGCGAGACGGTGTGTTCGCGCTTGCGATGCATTATCCCGCGCGCATATACTGTTGCGCTTATGGGACCTCTTTTTGCCAATGAAATCGCGGCACGCGTGCCGTGCGTGGCGCTTTTGGCTGGCGCGGATAAAGGAACGCGCACCGCGTTTATTAAAGTTTTACAAAACAACGTGTTTCGTGTGCAGGAGTCAGACGACGTTTTGGGGGCCGAGGCTTGTGGCGCTCTTAAAAATATTTATGCGGTGTTTATGGGAATTCTTGCGGGATTGTCATATGGGTGGAATACTAAATCCGCGTTTATCACCATGGCTATTCAAGAAATGGCGGAAGTAGTTGGGCATCTTGGCGGCAAACGGGAGACGGTGTATGGTTTGGCGGGTTTGGGTGATTTGGTCACTACCTGTTTTGGAGAGCAAAGCAGGAACCGCCGTTTTGGACAAGCACTGTGTAAGGAAAAATCAATTGATAAGGCATTGCAATCCGTAGGGCAAGTGGTTGAAGGCGTTGAGACCTTGGAAGTAATAGATCGTGTGTTAAAAGGGTATAGCGGCAGTTTGCCACTTTTGGAATTGATCAAGCGGTTGGTCAGGAGCAACGCCGATCCTCACGCCATAATAGAACAATTTTTTAAAAAAAACATGTAATATGAAAAGAAAGATTGTTTTGATTAGTAGTATAATCATTGTATTATTGGCGTGGATTCTTTGGCGGCGCGCGGGGCAAACCAAGAAATCAGAGTTTACTTCAGCGCCTGTTACGCGCGGCACGCTTGAACAGCGCGTGGAAGGTTCGGGCACAGTAACCGCGGCAACGGACGCAAATTTGAATTTTGAAATTACCGGCACGGTGGCGCGCGTACATTTGAAAGTGGGAGACCATATTAAGAAAGATCAATTGATCGCGCAACTCAAGACGGAAAATTTGGATGCCGAGGCAACGCAGTCGTCGGGTGCTTTTAAACGCGCTCAGGCAAATCTGGCGCAATCGCTCGCGCCGAGCACTTCCGAAGTTTTAGATCAATATCGCGCGGATGTTGAAAAAGCGCAAGCCAATCTCAATAAAGCGCGGGTGGATTTGGAAAATGCCAAAGCAAGCACTGGACAATCATTGGATGACGCAAACGCGAACATGATTTCCAGTTTGCAGGGCGCGCTTGCGCCGCTTGAAACTTCGGCCAATGATATTGATACGATTTTGGGCGTGGTAAATACCACGGCCGGAGAAACATACAAAAAAGGAGTGACCGATTTGGACAATCGTTCAACCTATGTGTCAACAGCTAAGAGCGATTTTGCAAGCTCGCGCACAAAATTGAGCGCCGCAAAAAAGCTCGTGAATGGATTGGTTTTGGGCATTTCAAAACAAAGCGATGTTGACGCGGCGATTGCTCCCAGCAAAGATGCGTTGGTAATAACCGCAACAGCGTTAAATGACACTTGGACAGTTTTGGACAAATTGGATTTGGGGGTTGCGGGTTTGATTGCCACAACGGTTAATGCTTCAAAAACCACCATTGATGCGGATCGCAGTTCCGTCAACGCCAAGCTTTCTGCCGTGTTGGCGCAAGAACAAAAATTGATCTCGGCTAAATTAAATTTTGGATCCACTGCCGGCACGCAAAATGTTTCCTCTGTGGCGCAAGCTGAAGCGAATGCGAAGATTTACGAAGCGGCATTAACCGCCGCAAACGCCGCGCTGGCGCAAAAAGAAGCCAAGCCGCGCGAGGTGGATATCGGCGCTTTACGTGCGGCTGTAGAGGAAGCGCGTGGCGCGTATGATAACGCTATCGCCAACAGAGAGAAAGCGTTTTTGCGCGCGCCGTTTGACGGCACCGTGACCGTGATAAATTATAAATTGGGAGAACAAACCAATCTGGCCAAATCGTTTGCAAGCCTTTTTGCGGACAACGAATTCAGGCGCATTGAGGTACATATATCTGAAAATGATATTGCGCGGACGCGTCTTAAACAGCCGGCGCAAATTATTTTGGACGCGCTTGGTCAGGATCATATTTTTTATGCCGAGGTTACTGCCATTGACCCCGCTCAAACCGTTATCTCCGATGTGGTATATTATAAAGTAACATTGCAAATTGAAGGCAAGTATCGGCAGGACAAGACGATTGACATGACCGTGTCCACCGATGATCTTAAAGAAATCAGGCCCGGGATGACGGCAAACGTTACCATTTCAACCGCGTACAAAGAGGGCGTCTTGATGATTCCCGAACGCGCGATTATTGAAAGAGGAGGTATAAAATATGCGCGCCGCATTATTGACATAAAAAAAGGATTGTTTGAAGAACGCGAAGTCAAAACCGGTTTGCGCGGAGGCGACTCGCAAATTGAAATCATTGAGGGATTAAATGATGGCGACCAAATTGTGACCTTTCTTAAAGCTTCTTAAAAAAGATTATCGCCTATGGAAAACGCATCGGAGAAGCGCTCGGAACCGAACGGCACGGTGTTGATTCGCGTTGACGATTTGGAAAAAAAATATCTCAATGAAGGTTTGGTAACGCATGTTTTGGAACATGTTTCATTTATGATTAAGGCGGGGGAATTTGTGGCTATTATGGGGCCATCAGGTTCTGGGAAATCAACATTGATGCATATTTTGGGATTATTGGATCGTCCAAGCGGTGGCGTATATGAGTTTGATGGTCGCGATGTAACCGGTTTAAGCGACGAAAATCTGGCTCATACGCGCAATGAAAAAATTGGGTTTGTGTTCCAGTCTTTTTATTTATTGCCGCGTACGAGCGTATTGGAAAATGTTATGTTGCCGTTGATTTACAGCAAGGTGCCGGTTAGTGAACATCGCGCGCGCGCTGAAAACGCGCTGAAGTCTGTTGGCCTGGAACACCGTATGCAATACGGTTCCAATCAGATCTCTGGTGGAGAAAAACAGCGTGTCGCCATTGCGCGCGCGCTTGTCAATAAACCGTCGGTTATTTTTGCCGACGAGCCCACCGGAAATTTGGATTCAAAGTCCGGCGCGCAGGTGATGAGCATATTCCGCGCGCTTAATGAACAAGGCCATACGATTATTTTGGTAACGCATGAAAAATACACGGCGGAGCACGCGGCGCGTATCATTAAAATCCATGATGGACATATAGTGAGTGATGAAAAAGTTTCCGAAGAAGAGCGACGCGCGGCGCAAAGTGGCATACTGAAGTAATTTTAAGGACATCACACTATGAAACTACACCCCAAGAATTTACATATTTGCCAATCTCAACTGCTTTTCACAAAAATATTTAATCGCCCAGACTGTCTAGAAACTCAATTTTTGGAAAATTGCGGTGCTAAAATTAGCCAAAAAAAATTCAAAAAAACTCTAAAATAGCAGTTCTCGGACAGTCTGGCCTCTTAAATATTTTTCATCCAAGCCAGCCGATAGTGCCAAATCTAAAAATTTTAAGTGCGGTTTCATAGTGTGATGTCCATATGAATGTGCGTACCACTGTTCAAAATGCGGCGCGTCAATTGGTGCAGTATAAAATGCGGAGCATTCTCACCATGCTCGGCATTATTATTGGCATTACCTCGGTGATTGTAGTAATGGCTGTGGGCGCTGGCGCGCAGTCGCTCTTGATCGGACAAATAACAAGCGTCGGTTCAAATTTAGTTGCGGTATTGCCGGGAGGGAGTGAAGAAAATGGTCCGCCTGCCGCCGCAATGGGGATTGTCATTACCACGCTGAAAAAAGCGGACATAGACGCGTTGCGCGTGCCCGGAATAATGCCGCATTTGGTCGCGTCAACCGGATATGTAAAAGGCGTTGATACGGCACGCGCGGGAGAAAAAACAGAGGATGTAACCTATACCGGCGTTGAGGCGCAATTTTCCATTGTGGAAGATATACGCATAGGCGAGGGGCGTTTTTTTGATGACACAGAAGACAAAACCAACGCGCGCGTGATTGTCTTGGGTTCAGAAGTCAGGCGCAGTTTGTTTAATGACTCGCCGGCGATTGGCGAGACGGTCAAGCTGAAAAAGGAAAGTTTTAAGGTGGTGGGCGTAATGGAGCCGCGTGGAGAGCGGGCTTTTCAAAATTATGATACGCAGGTTTTTGTGCCGCTTGTTACCGCGCAGAAATTGTTACTGGGGATCAATCATGTGTCGCTTGCGCGTTTTAAGATTGATTCCGCGGAGCATGTTGACGAGTCGCAGGAATTGATAAAAAGCGTTGTGCGCGCTCGCCACGGTATTGCTAAAAAAGAACAAGATGATTTTTCCGTTAGAAGCCAGCTTGACACGTTGAGAGTGTTCACTACCGCTACCAACGCGCTCAAATTATTTTTGACAGCTATTGCGGCGCTCGCGCTGGTGGTGGGAGGTATAGGCATTATGAATATTATGTTGATAGCAGTGCAGGAGCGTATCAAAGAAATCGGCCTCAAAAAAGCGGTCGGCGCTACCAACCGCGCCATTATGCAACAATTTTTGATAGAAACAATCGTCATGACCATTGTCGCGGGCGCGATGGGGATTATTTTGGGCGCGCTTATCGCCGGAATTGTCGCGCTTGCCGCGAGATGGCTGGGATATCAATGGAAGTATTCCATTTCGTGGAATTCAATTATCGCCGCGCTTGGCATGAGCGCGGCTATTGGCCTTATTTTTGGGTTATATCCGGCGCGTCGCGCTTCGCGTCTTGAACCCGTAGAAGCATTGCGATATGAATAAGCACACATGGTTTACATTACGCATTAGTCTTAAACAAGCGTATACTTCGCTTGTATCGCGTAAAATGCGCACTACGTTTACATTGCTTGGTATTGTCATAGGAAGCGCGGCAGTTGTGCTGGTCATGGCGGCAGGTGATGCGCTCAAGGCGTATTTGGTTGGTCAATTAGCGGCATTTGGCACCGATTATATACATGTTGATATCAAAGTTCCTGTTGCAAAAAAAGCTTCACTTGGAAATGCGGTGAGTTTGGTGAGCGGCGTTTCCGTTACGACATTGAACGATAAAGATTTACAAGCTATCCGCCGCATACCCAATGTCAAAGACGGATATGTGGCAATTATGGGGCAAGAATTGGTGAGCGCGGGGTCGGAAATAAAAAAAACTACATTGTACGGAGTGAGCGATGGTATGCTATCCATTGAGCGCACACAGCTTTTGGAGGGGCGGTTTTTTTCCGCTGAAGAAAACAGCGGTCTTGCGCCGGTAGTAGTTCTGGGTACAAAAGTCAAAGAAAAATTGTTTGGTAATTCGCCGGCCATGGAAAAGGAAATTCGCATACGAGGGAGGACTTTTCGTGTGATAGGGCTTATGGCGGCGCGCGGCAGTGCTGGTTTTTTTGATATGGATTCGCTGATTTATATTCCCGTTAAAACTCTGCAAAAAACCATTCTCGGCATTGACCATGTAACATTTTTGATGGTTACCACATGGGATTTGAGCCGCGCGGAGGATACCGCGGAAGAAATACGCGCGATTTTGCGCGCGCGCCATCATATTACCAACCCAAATAGAGATGACTTCAATGTAACCACGGCGGCGGAAGCGCAAAGAATGCTTGGGACGGTGGTAGGGGGCATTACCTTGCTTTTGTTGGCGCTTGTTTCTATCGCGCTTGTTGTTGGTGGTGTTGGCATTATGAATGTAATGTATGTAAGCGTCGCGGAACGTACATTTGAGATAGGATTGCGGAAGGCGATAGGCGCTCATGAAACAGACATCTTATATCAATTTTTGCTTGAAGCGCTGGCATTGACCGGTATTGGAGGACTCATTGGCGCGATCATAGGGACAATCATCACCTATGCCTTGGGAGCACTTGCCGCGCTTAGGGGTTTTGTGTGGAACATCTCATTTACATGGCAAGGTTTTGCGTTGGCGTTTGGTTTTTCAATGGTCGTTGGCGTGGTATTTGGGCTTTATCCGGCGCGGCGCGCCGGCAAGCTCCAACCTGTTGATGCTTTAAGAAATGATTAGTCTTGGCGGAGACTGTCATTTGTGATACACTACAATAAATGCAAATTATGTCTTTTTTAGCCTATTTTTGGAATACATTTCTTTACATCCCACTGTTTAACGCCCTCATCTGGTTGTATAACGGCTATGCCAACGAAAATTTGGGATACGCCGTTATTTATTTGACCATTGTTTTGCGTTTTCTATTGTTGCCGCTTTCTTTTGTATCAGCACGGAGCCACACGCGCTATCAATTTGTTGAGAAAAAATTTGCCGAGCTCAAGAAGTCTTACAAAGAAGACACGGTCAAACTCAAAGAAGAAGCGCGCAAACTTATGAAAAAGTATAAAGTAAGCCCGTGGGCAAAGGGGCTCTTGCTTTTTATTCAAGGCTTGGTGTTGGTTTTACTTTACCAAGTGTTTATTCATGGCATTACCTATTCAAAATTAAATGTATTGTATCCGGGTATCGCGCGGCCGGAGCTCATTAACACCGATTTTTATGGATTTGATATTGGCCAGCATTCGGTGCTGTGGCCTGCCATAGTTGGTTTGGTATTGTTCCTTGAAATTTATATTGACCAGCGCCGCCACAAAGAAGGCCTTACCACCAACGATTATTTATACGCAATCTTGTTTCCTCTTATGAGCGTGTTTTTGTTGTGGCTCCTGCCCATGGTAAAGTCGCTTTTTATTTTGACAAGTTTGGCGTTTTCTTATATACTTGGCATAATTGGTTTTGGAGGAAAATCGCAAGATATTAAAGCAAAATAACTTTATTGTATGGCCGATTCTTTGGATAAGTTGATGTATTCATTTGTTGTTGAGGATGTTTTAAAAGGCTTATTTATCTATGTTCCGCCGGGGTATGTTGCGTGCGTATACGACCTTGGCCGCGGCGTATTAAAAAAAGTTTTGGCGCCAGGGCTTCATTTGAAGATTCCTTTCTGGCAAAAAGCAAAGTTGTTTAATACGCAGACGCTGGAGTACAGCATTAGCAAAAATTTTAATCCGGAAAACGAAAAAGCATTGGGTGACGCGCCGGTTTCCGCGCAAACACTTGACGCCAAAAAAATTGCGCTGGAAGGCACCATGCTCTTGCGCCTTGATGTACACCAAATTCCCGCTATCTGGCAGACCATTGGGGAAGATTTTGTGGTAAAGATTGTTCGCCCAACCATCCGTTCGCGCGTGCGCATGGTGGTGTCGAGGTATAATTATCAGGATTTGATTTCCGGCCATCGCGACCGCATTGAGGTTGAAATCAAAAATGAATTGGAGCGTATTTTTTATCCGCGCGGCATTTATGTTGAAAATGTTTTATTGAGTGAGATAGACTCTGCCGTGGGGAAAGTAGTGGTCAAGGAGGAATAGGCTTGTACCCAAATATGCTTTCGTAACGAAATTGCCAAATTTTGTTTCGAAATCTGCGCATTTTGTTACGGGCATCGCATTCGGCGACAGACCCTAAAAATGCTATTTTGGGACAAGTCTAATAAAAAAACTGGAGAAAAAACAAATATGAAGCTGATCAATCCGTATCTTTTGGGTGCGGATTATTTGTTTATATCTCCGGTTGGTTGGATGAGTGCGGCATCAGCCGCGGTTTAGCGGATGATGCCAAAAAAAGTGTCCGTTGCTCCGTGAACTTTCCATGTCTTGCGCAGGTTTATGAGCGAGCCAACATGATTTGGGACTGTCGCCGAATGCCATTTTTACTGCAATTTCTGAATTTTGGCTATAATTGTTTCAAAATTTTTCGGCTTAACTGCTGTTAAACCTCAAAATTTATTCAACAATTCTATCTCAAAATTCAGAAATTTTGCTACGAAAGCGCATTCGGCGACAGTCCCATATATTAAAAAGTTGTCAAGTATCTGTGGACAACTGTAGATTCCAAGAGACCGCTGCAATACTCACTTTTTAAGCAGATGAGCGAACATGCTCTAGGCTTATTTATTGAGTATTGTAACGGTCTCCCATAAAATCTTGACAAAATATGTGAAGTGTTTTATAGTGTCTTTAGCAGTCAAAAGACTTGAGTGCTAAATCAATAAAAATACCATAAATTAGCTCATATTAGCAGAGTATGCACTCACGGCAGGAGCATTTGCTCAAACATCTCGTGAAACTCTATATTGTAAGCGCAGACCCTATCAGTTCATCCGCGCTTGTTGGCATGGATGACGAACTTGATGTGTCATCCGCGACCATCAGAAATGAGATGGCTTTTCTTGAAGAAGAAGGGTATGTTAGCCAGCCTCATACGAGCGCCGGACGCATACCTACGGAAAAAGGATATCGTTTTTATGTGGATAATTTTTTGGAAGCCCGCGCATTGTTGCAAGAAGCGGAGAAGCGTTTGCAATCCGCGATTGCGGTTGCGGACACGGAACGAGTGACAAAACGCGTCGCAAAAGCATTGGCGGAGTTAACGCATGAAGCGGTTATTGTTTCATTGGATGAAAACGATTTGTACTATACCGGACTTTCATATCTTTTGAGTCAGCCAGAATTTCGAGCGCAGGAACAGGTGGCTTATGTATCCCAACTGCTTGACCAATGTGAGCAGGTGATGAGTGAAATTTCAAATATGGTGGCGTCGGACGAAACACATATTTTGATTGGCCAAGAGAATCCGTTTGGCGAGTCGTGCGCGCTTGTGGTGTCTCCGTTTCAATATGGATTTATGGGCATATTGGGGCCAACGCGCATGGACTATGAATATACGCTGACGCTCATGAATCGCGCGACGCAATTACTTAATTCAATGCATTGATAACAATATGAGCGATGACGCGCAACAAATGAATAACACCAATAATCAAGCTGCTGATACAGAGAGCGCAAAGATTGAGGAGCTATCCGGCGTGGCTCAAGAACAGAGTTCTGACATGGCGAGTGAGCAGTTTGCGGGAGATAATAGTGGCGGCGTGCGTGCTGATGATTTGGTAAAACAAGTGGAAGAATACCTGCACGGATGGCGGCGTGCGAAAGCGGATTACGAAAATTTGAAGCGGGAAGTGGATCGTGAACGGAAAGAAATGGGTATGTTCGCGCGCACTATGGCGGTTATGGATTTTATTCCCATCTATGATAATTTCAAGAAAGCGGCGGCGCATGAGCCAACGCTTTCAGAAAGCGAGGAAGGCAAACGGTTCAAGCAATGGATGGACGGCATACAGCACATTAAATCGCAGTTCAAAGAAGTTTTGAGGCAGACAGGCATAGAAGAAATTTCCACGGTGGGCACGCAATTTGATCCGCGCGTGCATGAGGCAGTGGAGGAGCGAGAAGATGCCGGAGTCCCGTCCGGACAGATTATCGCGGAAGTGAGCGGGGGATACAAAATAGGTGAGCGGGTTCTGCAAGCGGCAAAAGTGATCATCGCGAAATAGTCTTTGACAATTTGAAAGGTTTGATGGGTCTGTCGCCGAATGCGCTTTTGTAACGAAATACGCATAGTTCGAGACAGAATTGTTGAATAAATTTTGAGGTTTAATTGCAAATTAAGCTGAAAAATTTTGAAACAATTATGGCCGAACTATGCGTATTGCAGTCA
>JACRFU010000001.1 GCA_016212585.1 Candidatus Magasanikiibacteriota bacterium
ACATCAGAAGGTGGGGCTGAAAATATACCGTTGGGGGTTCTTGTTGCAAGGAGCTCCAATCAAGAACTTAAGAATAGTTTTGAAAAACGAGAACAAGAGGAACCTTATACAGAAGCTTCCTCATTAGCTAAATTGGAAGAAGCTTTCAAGAAGTGGCAAGAACTATCTGAAGAAACAAAAGGTCGGTTTAATTCCAAGTGGTTGGAAAATAATGGTTTTGAGGGTTTATACAATTGGGGCAAAAGAAAAACATCAGAAGGTGGGGCTAAAAATATACCGTTGGGGGTTCTTGTTGCAAGGAGCTCCAATCAAGAACTTAAGAATAGTTTTGAAAAACAAGAACAAGAGGAACCTTATACAGAAGCTTCCGCATTAGCTAAATTGGAAGAAGCTTTCAAGAAGTGGCAAGAACTTCCTGAAGAAACAAGAGGTAAACTTAATTCCAAGTGGTTGGAAAAGAATGGTTTTAAGGGTTTATACAACTGGTGCATAAAAAAAACATCAGAAGGTGGGGCTAAAAATATACCGTTGGAGGATCTTGTTGCAAGGAGTTCCAATCAAGAACTTAAGAATAGTTTTGAAAAGAGAGCAAATTATACCAAATAATTTATGTGTATGATCAACAAAAAATATTTTAAGCAATTGCAGGATCAGTTTGTGAGTTTGGACGAGAAAAAACGCAAATTGCAAAAACTTTCCAACGACGCCCTGCATGCGTCAAAACGCGCGATATTTTCTTTTCATCGCGATGACTGGAAAACCGGCGAGGATTTGCTCAACGGCGCGCTCAAGAATTTAAAAGAAATTGAAAAAAAGTATTTGAGCGAACGGCTGGACAGCGAGGGAAGCTTTAAGGCCGCGCAAGAAGAATATGTGGAAGCGGAATTGTATCGCCAATTTTTGTACAAAGAAGCTATTGGTCCTATCAAAAACTGGCAGGCGGATAGTGATATTTATCTCGGAGGTTTGACGGACGCGGTGGGAGAGATAGTCCGCTATGCCGTGCGCAAGGCAACTTCTCGTGACTTTCATGAAGTCAAACGGGCACAAGAAGCGATTGAAGCAATAGTAGCGGTATTGATTGAGCTTAATTTGACCGGCTATTTGCGTACAAAATTTGATCAAGCCAAGCAAGCGCGCCATAAAATGGAGCAGGTAATGTATGAAGTTTCTTTGCGCGCAAGAAAATAAATATGAAAGTGACTGCTATCATTCCCGCATTGAATGAACAAAAAACAATTGCCAACGTGGTATATACGGTGCGGCGTGCGGGCGTGACGGATGAGGTAATTGTAGTGAGCGACGGTTCTACAGATCATACGGCGTTGGCGGCGCGCCGTGCCGGAGCGCATGTGATTGAATTGCCGCACAATATTGGAAAAGGCGGTGCCATGTCAATCGGCGCGCGCGCGACAAACGCGGATGTATTGTTATTCCTTGACGCAGACTTGCGCGGTTTACAGGCGGAACATGTGCGCGCGCTTCTCGCACCGGTGCAGGAAGGAAACGCGGACATGACCATTGGCGTAACAGACCGTTGGCGTGCCATGTACAAACTAAATGACACATTTCACGGCAATGTGCCGCTGGTACAGTTGACCGGCCAGCGCGCGCTTTTACGTTCAGTATTTGAAGACATCCCGGAAGAATTGCGCAAAGGGTTTCAGATAGAAGAAGCGTTGAATTATTATTGCAAAGTGCGCGGTTTGCATGTGGAAACTATTGATTTGCACGGCGTTTACGGAGTCCAAAAGACAACGAAGTATAATTTTTTTCAAGGAGTTTGGTCTTCACTCCATATGTATGGCCAGATTCTCAAAGTATTTTTTAAAGTCCGTTTTTTGCATTTGGTAGGAAAATTGTAACATGGCGCTCAAAAAGTACATAAAAAAAATATTACCGGCTACACTTTTTTCTTTGTATCATTGGAAGATGGCGTTGTTGGGCGCATTGTGGTATCGCCAGCCAAGCAAGGAGTTACTTGTTATTGGTGTTACGGGCACGAGCGGCAAATCCAGCACTATATACATTTTGCGCCAGTTGCTTGAACAGGCGGGCTACAAAGTTGGCGCGCTGTCTACTATTGAATTTTATATCAATGGCTGGCAAAAATTGAATGACCGCAAGATGACCACGCTTGGCCGCATGCAAACGCAAAGGTTTTTGCGCCGCATGGTAAACGCGGGGTGCGATGTGGCGATTATAGAAACAACTTCGCAGGCAGTGCTCCAGTATAGGCACAGGTTTATCAATTACGATGTAATGCTTTTGACCAATTTATACCCTGAACACATAGAAGCGCACGGAGGATTTGAGAATTATAGAAATGCAAAGATTGAATTGTTTAAACATTTAGCACGATGCGCTCCTAAAAAATTGCGTGGCACGGTGTTTCCAAAAACTGCAATTTTGAACGGCAATAATGAACAGGCGGCGTATTTTGCGCGCGCGGCACATGGTGTGATGACTTTGTATTTTGGCCACAAGGATTTGCCATGGTACAAAGAATCCGCAGAAGACAGGGTGGTCAACTTTGCAGATGTGCGAGTAACACAGGAAGGAACGGATTTTACCGTGGAAGGGCAGGCGTTTCAGTCGCCTTTATATGGAACTTATACTATAATGAATGTAGGCGCGGGGTTGGCAGTAGCGCGCGTTTTGGGTATTGAATGGCCTGTTTTGCAAAACGCAGTCGCGCAATTATCACAAATTCCCGGGCGCCTTGAGTGTATAGACGCGGGACAGCCGTTTAAAGTGATTATTGATTACGCGTTTGAGCCGGTTGCAATGAGTGAGCTCTATAAAACAGTCGTGGGTTTTAATCCGCGCCGCATAATTCATGTGCTTGGTTCAACAGGTGGAGGGCGGGATAAGGCGCGCAGATTTACGGTGGGTGCATTGGTGGGTAAAAAAGCAGATTATGTGGTGGTAACCAATGAAGACCCCTACGATACGCCTCCGGAAGAAATTATGCGCGATGTTGCAAGCGCCGCGACGCGCGCAGGCAAACAAGAAGGATTGACTTTGTGGCAGATACTTGATCGCCAAAAAGCAATTGCGCACGCATTTTCATTAGCGCAGGAAGGGGATGCCGTGCTCATAACAGGCAAAGGGTGCGAGCAGGCGATGTGCGTTGCGGGAGACAAAAAAATACCGTGGGACGATCGCGTTGTTTCGAAAGATGAGCTATTAAAGCTAGGGAAACACTTTTAAATTTTTAAAAAATATGAACATCCCACTTAAAGAAAATGAGAAAATTCTATTAACTCTGCGCAAGTCCTTGTGGGCTTACGCGGGGCAGATTTTTGGCATCTGCTTGCTTATTGGCGCGCCATTTTTTTTCATGTTCAGGCTTTTTCAAATTGAACGCTGGGGTGTTTACCTTTTTGCGTCTCCGATTGTTATTGCGTTTTTTTTAATTGCGCGTATTATTTTTTTATGGCGCAGTAATATATTGCTGGTTACCAGCGATCGCATTATAGACTTTGAACGAACAGGTTTGTTCAATCGCGAACTGCATGAAATCGGGTGGAATAAAATTCAGTCCATCGGGAGCGAAGTTAAGGGCGCGTGGGCGACAATTTTTCATATTGGCGTAATCAAATTTGAAACATCCGCGCATGGCCAGGAGTATGATTTTGAATCACATCCTTTACGCAATTCCGACGCTATACAGATACAGCTATCTCATATTCTTGAATCATACGAACAAACGCACGGAAGTATTGGAGAAGAAGGGCATTTGGAACGCGCGCTTGAATCCATTGCCTATTTGAGCGCGAAAGAAATTGAAGATGTGCAAGATGCTCTTTTGACGCGTCAAAAAATTCTTAATGCCCATTGATTGAAAATGAAACATCTATGATCTTGCGCGGCAATCCAACAAAACACTTTCTGCGTTCATTAATTTTTGCGTTTGTTATATGCGCGGCAGCTATTTTATTTTTATTTGGTTTTATGAAAGCGTTTGTGCAAGATTATGCGGTACGCAAAGAAATCAAGTCGCTTGAGCATGAAAAGGCGCAATTAGAGCAGAATAAACTCACTTTGCTTGACCGTTTGCAAGATATTAAGAGTGATTCGTTTGTGGAAAAAGAGGCGCGGCTTAAATTTGGGTTGCAAAAACCCGGAGAATCAGTCATACTGTTTAATACTGGAGATGGATCTTTAGAGTTGGGGAACGCGACAACTACGGTGCGTACTGCAGAACGAACTCTCTCAAACGCCAGCGTGTGGTGGCTATATTTTTTTCATATCAATTAAATGTTTTTTATTTTTTATGCTTATTTAACGGGTCTGCCGCAAACATGCCATTTTGGTTGCAACACACATCTTTCGGACAAAATTATTTTAAGATTTTTCAGCTTAACTGTTGTTAAATCTCAAAATTTATTCAATAATTTTGTCTCGAAATCTGTGCGTTTCACTGCAAAAGCGCATTCGGAGACAGACCCTTAACTTAAAAGTTGTATGACAGAGAACTCTCAAGATTTTCATATTCACGCCACTAATGAACCCTCCGTTGAAACGCCATCGGAACCGTCTCCAAACATCCCTCTCAAACCATCGGGAAACAAAGCAGGGGTGCTTTTAAAAGGAGTAATTGCGGGGCTGGTTATTGTAATTTTGGCAGGCATGGGTGCGTGGAGTTATCTCATTGTGCGCAATAATTTGACTGACAACACCTCATTGCGGTTCGCGCGCGTAGTGCATTTGCCGGCGGGTTTTGTGAACAAAACGAGCATCTCTTATGCGAGTTATGTAGATGATTTAAAAGCAGTTAAAAATTTTTATTCTGCAAGCAAGAAAAAAGATCCTATCATTGCCGCGCCATCAGATGCGGAGTTGAGAAAAAATGTGTGGGATCGTTTAGTGCGTACCGCGATTTTGAGGGAGTTTGCCTCAAAAAATAACATGTCGGTATCGTCCAAAGACACTGATGAAGAATTTAAAAAATTATCCACGGCGCTAGGGAGTGAAGATGCCGCGAACAAGATGATTCAAGAAAGTTATGGGTGGTCAAGCGCGGAGTTTAAACAGCGCGTAATTATGCCGTTTTTGCTACAGCAGAAAGTTTTTTCAACAACAAGTACGGTAGACATGATGAACGCAAAGGCACGAGTTCGAGCGGAAGAAGTATTGGCAAAAGTTAAAGAAGGAAAAGAAAAGTTTGAGGATTTGGCAAAACAATACAGTCAAGACGGAAGCGCGGCGCAAGGCGGAGATTTGGGTTGGTTTGAAGCTGAAACAATGGTCAAACCATTTTCTGACGCTGCATTTGCGCTCAAACCAGGGGAAACAAGCGATATTGTTCAATCCCAGTTTGGGTTTCATATTATTAAGTTGCTTGAGCGTGAAGAAAAAAAAGGGAAACCTGCGCGCGCTCACGCCGCGCATATCTTGATACGCGCGGATACGGATCAATTTTTGGAGGATTTGCTCAAACAAAGCATCGTTAAGCAGTGGGTGAGGATAGAGTAGGAGGTATACGGCAGGAAAGTCCGCGGGTGTAGTACAATGGTAGTATGCGACCTTCCCAAGGTTGAGACACGGGTCCGATTCCCGTCACCCGCTTTGATGCCGAAGTAGCTCAGTTGGTAGAGCAATGCTTTCGTAAAGCAAAGATCGTGGGTTCGAATCCCACCTTCGGCTCCATAGTAATTTTAAAAAGATGATTTATTTCAAAAATGTATCCAAAATTTACGAACCGCAGAGCGTTGGGGTGCGGGATATTCATCTCCAGATAGAACATGGTGAGTTTGTGTCTATTGTGGGGCAAAGCGGAAGCGGCAAAACTACGCTCGTCAAACTCATGATCGCGGAAGAGCGCCCCAGCAAAGGAAGTGTAAAAGTGAGCGGGTGGGATATCGCAAGTATTCCAAAAAAATCAGTTTCAGTATTGCGCCGGCAGATTGGAGTGATATTTCAAGATTTTAAATTATTGCACAACAAAACACTGTTTGAAAATGTCGCGTTTGCGCTGGAAGTATGCGGCATTGGCAATGAGCGCATTAATGAAATTGTGCCTCAAGTGTTGCAAATTGTGGGGTTGGAGGGCAAGCGCGATCGCTATCCGCATCAAGTGTCAGGCGGAGAGCAGCAGCGCGCCGTCATTGCGCGATCGCTGGTGCATCGCCCAAAAATTTTGGTTGCGGATGAGCCTACCGGTAATTTGGACGCCATCAATACGCATGAAATCATTGAAATTTTGAAAAAAATTAATGAATTTGGCACTACGGTAGTGCTTGTAACGCACAATAAAGAAGTGGTCAACTCTTTGCGCCGTCGCGTGGTAACTTTGGAGCACGGTACGGTGGTATCGGATCAAGAAGGCGGGAAATACGTTTTGTAATTTATTGTATATATGTTTGTCATTTTAACACGCACCGTACAATTTGCTTTGAAGAATTTTTATCGTAATTTGGGGCTGTCCCTCACTACCGTTTTCATTTTGGTATTGACGATTGTATCGGTGAACACCGTATTTTCCGTGAGCGCGCTCGCGCAAACCGCGCTTAAAGTGGTGGAATCGCGCGTAGACATCAGTTTGCTGTTTAAAATTGACGCGACGGAAGACAAAATACTGGCGTTTAAAAAAACACTGGAAGGCGTGCGTGAGGTGGCCGGTGTTGATTATCTCACGCGAGATCAAGTGCTGGAACAATTTAAAGAAAAACATAAAAACAATCCGGATATTATAGCCTCACTAAATGAGCTCAAGGAAAATCCTTTGGGTGCCAGTTTAGTGGTACGCGCGGAGACAACCAAAGATTATGATAAGGTGCTGTCCGTGATTGAAAATTCCGAATACAATACGATTATTGAAAAAAAGACCTTTGACGACCATGCGGCCGTTATCAAACGTTTGGGATTCTTGACAAGCCGCACACAGCAGACTGCTGTCGCGGTGAGCATTATTTTGACCGTGATAGCATTTTTGATTATATTTAATACGATTCGCGTCAATGTGTATACGCACCGTGAAGAAGTTCGGGTAATGAAGCTCGTGGGAGCCGGGAACTGGTTTGTGCGCGGACCGTTTTGGATTGAGACGATTTTGTACAGTTTCAGCGCGGTTGTCTTAACAGTGATTATATGGTATATTGGTTTGCGTTTTATAGACCCGTATATCGCGCAGTTTTTTAGCGGGACGGGATTTAGTTTGACTGGCTACTTTAACGCGAATTTTTTGCAAATTTTTGGCGGAGAGTTTTTGGCGGTCGCGGTTTTGAATGTGATTGCAACCAGTCTTGCGTTGTACAAGTATTTGAGAGTATAAACAATTTATGTTCGGGGATCGTCTAATGGTAGGACAGCGGCCTTTGAAGCCGTGAATAGGGGTTCGAATCCCTTTCCCCGAGCCAAGAAAAATAACCTTAATTTTAAGGTTATTTTTCTTTTTAAATGATTTGCTCGCTTTCGTTTTTATAACATGCTATATTATATATAAGGGTCTGTCGTCGAATGCGCTTTTGTAACGAAATACGCATAGTTCGAGACAGAATTGTTGAGTAAATTTTGAGGTCTATGGACATAATCTTATGAAACCGCGCTCCATAATCCATTATTGCGTTGATTTGCTTGTGTTTCA
>JACRFU010000024.1 GCA_016212585.1 Candidatus Magasanikiibacteriota bacterium
ACTCCAACACTTCGCAAATCATTCGCACTAATGAATTCTTGATACGGTTTCATAAGATTATGTCCATACTTGCAAATTAAGCTGAAAAATTTTGAAACAAGTATGGCCGAACTATGCGCATTGCAGCCAAAATGGCATTCGACGACAGACCCATAATTAAACTCTATAGCGAAAGGGGGTGGAAACCATGTCAGGAAACAAAGGGTTACACGGTCTTAGTTTTCTCTTGGTCATCATCGGAAGCTTAAACTGGCTTCTTGTTGGTCTTTTTAAGTGGGATGTTGGTGTTTGGTTTGGAGGCCAAGACGCAACCGTTTCGCGCGTCATTTATGTGCTTGTTGGTTTGGCGGCTATCTATCTTTTGGCAGGCCATAAAGGAGACTGCAAAATGTGTTCAAAATAACATACATAAAAAAACAGCCCCGTTCAAGCGGGACTGTTTTTTTATTCAACAATTTTGTCTCAAAATTTAGCAATTTCGTAACGAAAGCCTATTGGGGACAACAGGGCTATTGATTTTAATGGTGTCTGTAAGGGCGACCAGAGCTTCCTTGGCGACTATGTCCGCCTCCGCCACCGTGCCGCGGGCGAGATCCGCCGCCTTGTCCATGATATGGCCTTTGATGCGAACGCGGGCGGTCAGAAGGCATATCATATTTAAAGTCTTGCGGTTGTATGCGCGCAGGGGGCAATTCCGGCAGTTTGATTATAGGAATGCGCGTGCGCACAAGCCGTTCAATGTCACGCACATCTCTGCCTTGGTCCGGTTGGGCAAACGATATCGCCTTGCCTTCACGGCCGGCGCGTCCGGTACGGCCGATGCGGTGTACATAATCTTCAGACTGGTCTGGCAAGTCAAAATTGATAACCAACTCAATGTTGGTAACATCAATGCCGCGCGCGGCGATGTCTGTGGCAACCAATACGCGATATTTGCCGGATTTAAATCCTTCAAGCGCGTCGCGCCGTTGGGCGAGCGATCGATTGGAATGAATTTCCGAAGACCGTACGCCCATATTTTTAATAGCGTGGGCAATTTTTTTAGCGCCATGCTTGGTGCGTGAGAATACCAGTACGGTGCCAGTGTACTCTTGCAATAATTTTTCAAGCAAGCGGAGTTTGTCTTGTTTGGATACAATAAATATCTCTTGTACCACGCGTTCCGCGGCGGTGCCAGATGGCGCAACTTCTATGCGTACCGGCAATTGCATATACGCGGCGGCAATCTGTGTGATGGCGGAAGGCATGGTCGCGGAAAAAAGCATGGTGTGCCGTTCTTTGGGCACGGTTTGCAATATCCGTTTGATTTGCGGCAAGAAGCCCATATCAAGCATTCGATCCGCTTCATCCAATACAAGCGTGTTTACTTTTTCAAGCGTGACGGTGCGTTGTTCCAAGTGGTCATTCAAGCGCCCTGGTGTTGCCACAATCACATGCGGATTTCTGCGCAACGCGCTAATTTGCATGTGCATAGACGCGCCGCCGATAAGCACTGCGGTGCGCAAACCAACAGAACGGCCGAGTTTTTGCAATGTTTCATCAACTTGAATCGCGAGTTCGCGCGTAGGAAGCAAAATCAAGCCTCGGCCTTTGGTGGCGGAAAGTCTTTGCAAGAGGGGAATGGCAAACGCGAGCGTTTTTCCGGTTCCTGTTTGCGCAATACCCACCATGTCCTTACTCTGAATTCCAATAGGAATCGCGCGCAATTGTATCGGTGTTGGCTCGGTGTAGCGCAAGCGGGCAAGAATATCTAAAAGATTGGGCGCGATACCAAGCCCAAAAAAACCATTCCGGTGTTCTGTTTCTTGTGTCATAAAAAATATTAGGTGACCCGTATCCTTTTTGTTACCTAATATATGACAACAATGAGGTCGAGTCTCACATGCTTTAAAGCGCATGTGTAAGTTAATGGAGAAGTATAGCACAACTCCGCTTATTTGTCAAACTTGGCATCGAGACCGCTGCAATACTCGCTTTTTAAGCAGATGAGCGAACATATTCTAGGCTTATTTATTTTCCCCCGCCAAACCTCCGTTCGCGCGCCGCAAAGTCTGCAAGCGCGAAATGGAGCTGATGCTGGTCAAAATCAGGAAAGTGCACGGGCGCAAAATAAAGTTCGGCATACACCCCTTGCCATGGCATAATGCCGGAGAGCCGCTGTTCGCCGCTGGTGCGTATGATTAATTCTGGGTCAGGAAACCCCTTGGTGTCAAGAGCTCTGGAGATTGTTTCTTCGGAGATAGACTCACCACCTTGTTTTAATTTTTCAAACGCGCGCAAAATTTCATCACGGCCGCCATAGTCCAACGCGAGCCCAAAATGAAATTCAGTGAAGATCGCGGTTTCTTTTTCAAGTGAAGTAATCGCCGCGCGCAGAGTTTCCGGCAAGCGATCGGTCCGGCCAAAATGATGAAAACGAATATTGTCTTTAAGTGCCTCGGCACGAAATTTTTTTATGGTCACTAAAAAAATGCCCATGAGTTTTTCCACTTCATCTTTTTTACGCGACCAGTTTTCTGTTGAGAATCCCCATAAAGTAACATACTTGATACCCAAACGTCGCATTTCTCGTAAAAGGTCAACCGCGCGATCCATTCCTTTTTGGTGTCCGCGCCAGATGGGAACTCCGTTTTCACGCGCCCATCGCCTATTGCCATCTGGAATAATCACCACATGGCGGGGAAGTTTTTCAGAGGGAATAGCTGTGTGTTCAACCAAGTGTTTTGAAAGTTGTTTGATGGCGGCGATTTTATCTCTCAAAAATGAGTTGGTGTAGCGTATGGAAAAATTGTTGAACCCGTTGTGCGGTTTTTCCCATGCAAATGAAAGACCGTCTACATGAGCGAGTATGCTCCCACGGTAACACCACTCAAGAAGTTTTTTGAGCGCTGATTCTTCACCTTCACACACAATCTCTACACTGCCATCCGGCATATTTTGCACATAGCCAACGAGGCCGAGACCTCGCGCCACCGTTTCTGCATTTTTTCTAAAAAAGACGCCTTGCACGCGACCTAAAATTTTAATGGATAATCGTTTGAGCATACTATAAAAATCTGCGCGCCAGTGCGAAATCAAGCGCAAAACAGTTCGGTTATTGTTTAATAGAAAGTTTTCCGCCCGCGTCAAGCACCGCAATGTCGCGTCTCTGCCAGCCGCCGCGCAGGATAAATTCGGAAAGTGGATTTTCAACTTTTTCTTGGATCGCGCGGCGCAAGGGGCGCGCGCCATACACCGGATCAAAACCCACGTCGGCAAGCTCGCTCAGCGCGGCGTCCGTAAACTCAAACCCAAGTCCTTTTTCTTCAAGCCCGTGCGCAATGCTTTTGAGCATAAGCGCCGCGATCTGTTTGATCTCTGTTTTTTCTAACGGTTTAAACACTACTACGCCGTCAAAACGGTTGATGAATTCCGGTTTAAAGTATTGATTCAACCCGCCGTGTAAAAGATCTTTTTGTATATCGGCAAAGGGCGTGCCAGTGCGCATTTGCTCCTGTATATGGTCAGCTCCTGCGTTTGAAGTGGCAATGATAATACTGTTGGTGAAATCAATGGTATGCCCCGTGCTGTCGGTCAGTCGTCCGTCGTCCATGACTTGCAAAAATATATTAAGAATGTTGGGGTGCGCTTTTTCAATTTCATCAAGGAGTATGAGCGAGGCGGGGCTTGTTTTGACCGCTTCCGTGAGTACGCCGGTGCCGGATTCATTGGTGGTGCCAATCAGCCGCGCCGTATCGCTTGAATTTTGATACTCGGACATATCTAAACGGATCATGAGATCTTCACGCCCAAAATATACTTCGGCAAGCGTTTTGGCAAGCTCTGTTTTGCCCACGCCGGTTGGCCCAATGAAAAGAAAGTTAGCAATGGGGCGTTTCTTTGCATGCAGTTCCGCGCGCGCGCGGCGCAGTGCCGCCGCAACAACTTTGACCGCTTCTTCTTGGCCGATTACTCGTTTGTGCATTTCCGTTTCAAGATTGAGCAGTTTGTCTGTTTCTTCCACCGTAACGCTTTGCACCGGCACCTTGCTTTTTTCAGACACCACGCGCGCTACATCTTCTGCCGTCACCAAATGGTTTTTTCCTTTTTGTGAACGAGCGCCAGTGGCCGCTTCGCCGATTACTTCAAGCGCTTTTTCCGGCAAGTAGCGATCGTGGATGTAGGAATGCGAAAGCGTTACCGCGGCTTCCAGCGCGCCGTAAGAAAGAAATACATTATTTTTGTATTCAATGGTGCCTGATTTAGCTTGCAGAATTTGAATTGCTTCATTGGTTTCCGGCTCTTTCACATGCACCACTTGAAACAACGTTCCAAGAGAAGACGGCGTAATAAAACGGCGGTGTTCAAACGGTGTGGTGGTTGCAATCACCGTTACCTGTCCGCTCTGCATTTGTTGCGCGAGCGCGTCTGAAAGATCCATGCTTGAAGCGTTGGATCCAAGACTCACGCCAATAAGCTGTTCAATGTGAGGGATGTATAACACAATGTTTTGACTCCTGATGACTTCGTTAAAAATATGAATGAGCCGCGCTTCGGCTTCTGCCGGGGAGGCGCCCGCAAGCAGAGTTGGCACATGGAGTTCTATCAGACGTTTGTCAAACAGGGTTTCCGGCACTTCGTCCGCAATCATACGTTCCGCGACGCCTTCTATGAGAGAATTTTTGCCTACGCCCGCTTCACCTAAAAGCAACACGCCGCGCGCGCCGCTTTCAAACACGCGAAAAACAGATTCAAGTTCTTTGTTGCGGCCGATGCATAGTTCTGTGTATCCTTTTTGCGCCGCAAAAGTGATGTCGCGCGAAAAGTGGTCAAGGTACGGGGTTGCCAGTGCGGTCATGGCGCGGTTAGTGCCGGTGACGGAGCGGTGCGAACCTTGCTCGTGAACACTTCTCCAACGGTCGCGCAATTGCTCGCGGATGCGCATCCACTCCACGGCGTTTCCCAGCTTGACTAAATCAATGCCTGCATCAAACAACAATTGTTGAAGTTTTTCATTGCTCGTAACCACTGCTACCAGAAGCTCGGTGGGACCGGTGCGTTTCCATTTGTTATGATACGCATTCAAAAACGCTTGGAAAATAATTTGAAAAAAATCATCCGGTAATTCTATCTGGCGCGATTCGTGAGAGACTCCCCATGATTTGATAATATCCTGCCGCAGTTGTTTGGTGGGCAACCCAAAGCGCGAGAGTACGCTTGCAACGCGCGTGTTCCCCAAAAGCGCGGTAAAGATATGCAACGGCTCAACGCTTTTGGCGCCGGCTTTTGCGGCAAGCCCTACGCTTTCTTCCAGCACTTTTTTCCCTTCCGCGGAGTAGGCGAGTGCAATGTTGAAACATGATTTTTTATGGCGCAAAGCGTCCTCGCAAGAAGGCGGGGCGTCATCAAATTTTTTGCCGTCTTTTGCGGCGATAGGCATTTGAATTTTTGTGGAACTTTTGCCGATGCGGAACGATAAAAACATTCCCAAAAGAATCGCCCATAAAAGGCGCACTAGCGGCGTTTGAAATGTTTTTGCAAAATGCAGAGAGAGAATGCCGCCGCTTATGTTTTGCAAAAGCGCGTAGGTGTCCCAAAACGTAAAACCGGTGAGCGCCAAAATTCCTACAAGAATAAGAGCATTGGCCGTGTTTTGAAATTGCTTGCCAATGTGCCGCCCAAAAATAGAAGACGGTGTGAGTTCATAGTCCCACCATAAATAAAATCCGTCTTGTTTCACCACACGTTTGAGTCCTTTGCATGAAAAGCAAAGTTTGCTTTGAATCGGCATGGTACGGCACACGCCACATGAGAAAAATTCAAGGGGGGAAGGTTTTTGAAGTTGCATATGGGCTTATCACCAAATGCGCTTTTGTAACGAAATTTTTGGATTTCGAGACAAAATCGCTGAATAAATTTTGAAGTTTAATAGTTATTAAGCTGAAAGATTTTGAAGCGATTTTGGCCGAAATTCAGAAATTGCAGTCAAAATGGCATTTGGTGATAAGCCCATATGCGTCTACAAAATAGGAAGTGTGATTAAATAATACACAACCGCGATAGGGAGAATGAGGTAGGCAATAAAAAGCGTGACGGCAAATATCATCCAAATAATCAAGAAAATAAAACGGCCGATAATTTGGGCAAGCCGCATAAAAAAACTTATGAGCCGCCCCTGCCAGTCATATTGGCCGTACATGGGAGTAAAAAGGTTTTTTGCCCACAACCCGATATTGAGCTGGTTGAATTCGTTTCTTATTGACCCAATCGCCCATTGAAAAGCATGCCACGCGCCAAAGCTATACCACCAAAAAGGGAATAAGATGATATCCCACAAAAGCTCGCCAAAGGTCGTGTGTAAAAGAGTGCTGAACATATGGTGGGTCTGTCGCCGAATGCGCTTTTGCAGTGAACCGCGCAGATTTCGAGACAAAATTATTGAATAAATTTTGAGGTTTAATTGCAAATTAAGCTGAAAAATTTTGAAATAATTTTGTTCGAAAGATGCGCGTTGCAACCAAAGTGGCATTCGGCGACAGACCCATGGTCATAGTTTAGCACAAAGACGGCGAGAGAGGCAATTTATTGCTCGCTTATTGAAAATTTGTTAGACTGTGTAGGTATGCAGGACGTATTTAAGTTACGAATTTTTAGAGGTACATTTGTCGCTGGCATAGTATGCGTGTTTGTGATAACAGGCATTTTTGGCTATACGCGCCGCGCGCAGGCGGACACTGCAAGCGAAAAGGCGCAATTGGAGCAGGAACTTCAGCAGATTGAAGATCAGATAAAACAGTATGAGGGAGAGCTTGCAACCACGCAGACGCAGAAAAAAACATTGCAAAACAAAATTGCGGGGCTTAAAAAACAGCGCGACAAATTGGGTTTGCAGATTAAAGCCACAACGCTCAAACTCAAAGATGTTTCAAACAAACTGGTAGTAACAGAGAAAAAAGTAGATGAAACCGCGCAGAAAATTGATCAGCATCGCGCGCTTCTCGCTCAGCTCATCAAACAAGTTCATGAGAGCGATCAGATAACTTTTTTGGATACTATGCTTATTGCCAACACGCTGTCTGATTTTTTTCTTGAGATTGACCAGTTGGATCAGTTGCAGATTGGTTTGCGAGATGTTTTGAAAAATACCAAAGAATTGAAAAAAGAGTTGGATGATAAAGCGGGGCAGTTGCAGGACCAAAAAACATCGGTTGGTAATTTGCTCTCCATACAATCTTTACAACAGCAGGCGGTTGATCAGTCAAAACGCGAGCAGGATACTCTGCTCAAAGAAACAGGCGGACGCGAGAAGCAATATCAGCAAGTTTTGTCTGATGTGCGCAAGCGCGCCGCGGAAATCAGGAGTCGTATTTATGAATTGGTTGGTGTGTCTAAACAAATAAATTTTGGAGAGGCGGTTTCTCTTGCGCAGTGGGCTTCAAATCTGACTGGCGTGCGCCCCGCGTTTTTGCTTGCTATTATTAAACAAGAATCAAATTTGGGACGCAATGTTGGTACCTGCAACAGACCGGGAGATCCGCCGGAGAAAAGCTGGCGCGTGGTAATGAAGCCAGAAAGGGATCAGCCGTTGTTCAAACAAATCACGGAGGAGCTTGGTTTGGATCCAGATACGATGCCGGTTTCATGCCCCATGACGAGAAATGGCAAAAAAATTGGGTGGGGCGGCGCTATGGGTCCCGCGCAGTTTATTCCTTCAACATGGATTCGCCACAGAAACGAGGTAACGGCAATCACGGGACAAGCAACGGCGAACCCATGGGACACACGCGACGCGTTTATTGCTTCGGCGATTTTGCTCAAATCAAACGGCGCGGCGGCACAAACCAAAGACGCGGAGTGGCGCGCGGCAATGCGATATTTTTCCGGAGGCACCAATCCAGCATTTCGTTTTTACGGAGATAATGTTATGACGATTACAAAAGGGTTTCAGGAGGATATTGACAATTTGAATGCGGCGAAATAATCTCATTAAGATATGGAGAGAGGGTTTTGGGCGACATTGAAAAAACCAATAATAGGGCTTGCACCAATGGACGGCGTTACGGACGCCGCCTTTCGTTTTATGTCAGCCAAATATGGACATCCGCATGTGGTATATACGGAGTTTACCTCCGCAGAAGGGATAGAAGCTGGCGCGTTGCGTTTGATGCGGGATTTTCGTTACAGCGAACTTGAGCGGCCGGTTGTGGCGCAAATTTTTGGCTATCATCCGAAAGCGTTTTACAAAGCGGCATTCACGGCGGCCGCGCTTGGGTTTGACGGGGTGGATATCAATATGGGATGCCCTGCAAAAAATATCGCTGAAGCGGGGAGCGGAGCGGCGTTGATTCGCACGCCGGAACTTGCAAAAGAAATTGTTTGCGCTACACGCCGTGGACTGGAAGATTGGGGGCGCGGGATGGAGGTTGCGCAGGCCGGTTTGCATTCCGCGATTCTTGAGTATGCGCAAACAGAGTGGGCGCATTTGGGCGGCGCACCTGTGCGTCGCGTATTGCCGCTTACTATAAAAACACGTATTGGATACGACGCCGTGGTGATAGAAGAATGGATAAAACATTTGTCTGAAGTGGAACCGGTAGCAATAGCGATTCATGGCCGTACACTGAAACAGCTGTATACCGGTTTGGCAAACTGGGATGCCATTGGCCGCGCGGTAGAGATTGCGCGCGGAAGCGGCACCATGATTTTTGGCAATGGCGATGTGCGGACGGTGGCAGAGGCGCACGAACGCGTGGCGCAGTACGGCGTGGATGGCGTTTTGATTGGCCGTGCCGTAGAGGGGAACCCGTGGGTGTTTGCGGAACATACGGCAACGCGTGAAGAAAAATTACAAGCATGTATAGAGCATGCGCGATATTTTGAAAAAGTTTCACCGGATCAGCGTTTTTTGAACATGCGTAAACACTTGGCATGGTATTGTTCCGGTTTTGACGGCGCGCGTGAACTGCGCATACAGCTTATGACAACACAGAGTGCTGATGAGGTGGAGAAGGTGGTACATGCGTGGAATTGTAAAGAATAAAAAAAGATGCTGGTTTTGCGTCTTGTTTCGTTTGTATTTTTTTAAGCTTTTTGTTATACTTATCCCATACTTTTTAATACATTGAGCTCTAGACCTTAAAAATTATGACCAAAAAACAGCTCTTTATACTCATCGGCGCGTTAGCGGTAGTGATTTTGTTGGTATGGGGCATTCTATATGCATGGAATCGCCGGCTTGCAAAACAAGTGGGCTCTATGCAAAAAACGCAAGGCGCGCCGATTATTAATTCAAACGGCAAACAGCCGCCCACACTTCCCACCGCGCCCATCTCTGGCACTCCGGGCATTCAAACATATTCCGGTACACTCATTCTTACCACCGCGGTTGCGCAGCTCACCGTTGATAATCAAACCTATCCAATGGTTACCAATCCTCAAAGCAATTTTGTGGCAACGCTTGCAGGTCGCGGATTTGTAAATGGAGACAAAGTGGCGGTTATGGGCAAACTGGTAGCAGGGCAATTGGTGGTTTCCGGTATCAATAAATTGGCCGAGTAACATGAAACATAAAATATATCATCGCTCAAAGGGGCGGTGATATATTTAATTGGGGGCAAGTTTATTGTATGGGCATATTGCAGTCATCAATTCAATTGGGAACTACAGTAACCGAGGAAGCGGTTACTATTGTTTCGTGTACGCATCACGCGCATCATATACAAGCGCATAAATACGCGCAGACGCGGCAAAAGCATACGCGCGCGGGCGAGCACGTGGATGTTGATTTGGAGCAAGTGGAAAATGCTTTGCGCTCTATGGTGAATGCGCTCAAGATCAAAAATTGTGAATGTGTCATGAGCATTCCTTTGTCAAACACAACGTTTGGTTTTTTTGAGGCTCCCAAAGGAACAGCGCAGAAGCAAGCACGCGTGCTTTTGAAAAATCATATTTATAGCCGGTTTAGCGTGCCATCGCGCGAGGTGTGTGATAAAGAATGGATTGTGCAACGCTCTCAAACAAAAGAACCAGAGCGTTTGATGTTTGGTTATTATGCGTTGGAGCGATCATTCTTGGATTCTTGGAAAGCGGTGTATGCGCGCGCCGGATTGCGTTTAACGCATGTTGCCGCGGACATGCCGAGCATAGCGTATATGCTCGCGGAGCATGAAAAGCAGGAAAGTACTTCCGTCGCCGCATCGCTCAAAGGGATTATTGAAGTAGGTGAGCGTTCCACACTGTGCGCGATAGGCGATAAAACAGGCTTGTCTTTTATGGAAACATTGCCATGGAGCATGCGCGACGCGTACAAAAAAAATGATTTGTCGGGGTTGGGCAACACGCTCAAAATAGTAACAGAAAAGATTTCACAGTCTATAATATGGCATCTTCTCGCGCCGGACGAATTGCTTGGAGCGCTTCAGCAATTTTTTACCCACCATCTTATGTTTGAAGTTCACCACCTCAAGATGTTTTTGGAGATTCCTCCGCGTTTCCGTATGAGCGCGTATGTTAAAGCGGTTGCGGCGGCGGGGTATCCCGCTTCTCATTGTTTTAAAATTTAAGCGCGTGAGAGGCGCGTGCGTGCGTGGGAGTTTGAAAAAAGTTTTATGAAGAAGTATACTATGGGTCTGTCGCCAAATGCGCTTTCGTAGCGAAATTTCTGAATTTTGAGACAGAATTGTTGAATAGATTTTGAGGTTTAACAGCGGTTAAGCCGAAAAATTTTGAAACAATTATGGCCAAAACTCAGAAATTGCAGTAGAAATGGCATTTGGCGACAGATCCACTATGGGCATCACTTTGCCAAATTGCACTTAATAATGGATTTAAAATTTTTAATAATTATAAAATGCCCAATCCAGAGTTTGCAAGAGAACATGGACAAGAAGATTTAGCGTTGCGGATAACCACAAAGCTTAATGAGCTGATTGCCCACAATCCGTCAGTACCGCTTGGTACCATCGCCGAATTGCTTGGAGCGCAGGATTTTTTTACAATGGTTGACGCTGGCGGGCATGGCCGTACGCCTGTTTACCATTTGGATGTGAGAGAGTTTGTGGCAGATTTAAAAAATAAAAAGGAGCTGCAAGATTTAACATTACCCGCTGAATTTACAATGGGTGCAGGAGTTATCGTGCCGCCGGATACGGGAGAAATAATATCCGGCAATGGAGGGGGTCTGGAAACAAAACAAATTTTCCCACGCACTCGCTATTTAATAGAGGTGTTAACTGACCTAAAATTACCATATGAGATACATGACGGCATCAATACGCCGGATATGATGCGCACACTTAGCTACAAGGCATTTGTCTTGCCGACCATAAATAAATTAGTGCTGGTGTGCAATGAAGAAGGCAATGCTACTTTTATTGTGCATAAATTAGAAATTGATGAACACGGCCAATCAGATTGGAAAAAATACGCGTCAATGACCAAAGGCCAACTGAGAGAACTAGGCTTGCAACAAGTGAGTGTGGTGATTTACAATCAAACTTCATCCGAGTGGAAAACGGAAATAAAAGACCGAATTAACAATGGCGAGGTTGAGGAAAAAATTTCAAAAGACAAAAAAGAGCCAACTGAACTAGCACCCGAGGGGTGGGAGACGATCACCGGGTTATCTTCGAAAGTGAATAGAAACAAAATAGTAGTCAAAACGACCGTCGCACCATATCGTGACGATAATCCGGGGTGGTTTAAAGAGTATAAACATCGTACTAGAGGAGTCACGCGTGAATTTTTTCATCCAACATTAGTTAAGATTGTTGAAGACATCTTTAAAGAAAGAAAAAAAGCGCCAGAGGGGTGGGAGATAACCGAAACACTAACAGACATATTACAACGATCTGATAAATTAATTAAAACAATCGCTGAGAAATACCGAGCCGCGCATCCGGAGTGGTTTAAGATGTATGATGATAAAATTGGCCGATCAAATGCACATTTTCATCCGGATTTGATTGCCGAGATAAAGCGAGAGATGTCAACGAGAAAAAAAGCACCAGAGGGGTGGAAGACAATTGGAGAACTAATAAAAAAATTAAAACGATCTAAAAAATCAATTAAAACAATCGCTGAGAAATACCGAGCCGCGCATCCGGAGTGGTTTAAGATGTATGATGATAAAATTGGCCGATCAGCCGAACACCTGCACCCGGATTTGGTGAAAGAAATAATTGAAATTTTGGATAAAAAACATTAAAATGATAAATTCATAATTTTTATTTTTCTATGCCATCGCACGACTACAAAGTAAAAGATATCAAGCTCGCCAAATGGGGGCGCAAAGAAATTGAAATCGCGGAAAAAGAAATGCCAGGCCTTATGTCTTTGCGGAAAAAATATGTTGCCGCCAAACCATTTAAAGGAGTGCGCATTGCCGGATGTTTGCATATGACCGTGCAGACCGTGGTTTTGATTGAAACGCTCACGCGTCTGGGCGCGGAGGTTCGCTGGAGCAGCTGTAATATTTTTTCAACACAAGACCAAGCGGCTGCGGCGGTGGCGCGAGCGGGCGTGCCTGTGTTTGCATGGAAAGGGGAAACAGAAAAAGAATATTGGTGGTGCGTGGAGCAATCTTTGAAGTTCAAGAGTGGCAAGGGACCAGATTTATTGTTGGATGACGGTGGAGACCTTACTTTGCTCGTGCACAAAAAATATCCGCAGATGTTAAAAGAAATAAAAGGCGTATCAGAAGAAACTACCACCGGCGTGCATCGCCTGTATCAGATGGCGCAAAGCGGGACGCTTGGGATTCCGGCTATCAACGTGAATGATTCCGTAACCAAATCAAAGTTTGATAATAAATATGGATGCCGTGAGAGTTTGGCGGACGGCATTAAGCAGGCGCTCAATATCATGCTCGCGGGCAAAGTGGTGGTAATTGCGGGATATGGCGACGTGGGCAAAGGATGTTCGCAAAGCATGCGCGGCTACGGCGCGCGCGTGTTGATTACGGAAATTGACCCCATCAACGCCTTGCAAGCCGCTATGGAAGGGTTTGAAGTGGTTACCATGGAACAAGCCGCTGGTGTGGGAGATGTTTTTGTAACCACCACCGGATGTACAAAAATAATTACCGGCGCGCACATGAAACAGATGAAAGACGGCGCGGTGGTGTGCAATATCGGGCATTTTGACAATGAAATTGATGTGGCGTGGCTCACTTCGCAAAAAGATATTAAAGAAGATCAAATCAAGCCTCAAGTGGATCGCTTTACATGGAAAAACGGCAAAACATTGATTTTGCTTTCTCGCGGGCGCTTGGTAAATTTGGGCAACGCGCAAGGGCATCCGAGTTTTGTCATGAGCGCATCGTTTACCAATCAGGTGCTCGCGCAATTGGCGTTGTGGAAAAACAAAGGGGAATACGCAAGCGGGCAGGTGTATCGTTTGCCAAAAGCGCTGGATGAAGAAGTGGCTCGTTTGCATTTGGCGCACCTCAAGGCGCGTTTGACCAAGCTTTCAAGCGAGCAGGCAAAGTATCTGGGAGTGCCGGTTGAAGGACCTTACAAACAGGAACATTATCGTTACTAATTTTTAATTCATATGCCAAAATACAACATTTTTGTAACGCGCCGGATACCGGTCGCGGGTTTAACATTGTTAAAAAAACAAGGCTACAAGGTCAAGGTTTCTCCGCATGATCGCGTGCTTACCAAGAGCGAGTTGTTAAAAGAAATGAAAGGCATAGACGCGCTTTTGTGCTTGCTTACGGATAAAATTGATGGAGAAATAATGGACGCCGGTAGTCCGCGATTGAAAATAATTGCCAATTTCGCGGTGGGGTTTGATAATATAGACTTAAAAGCCGCCGCCGATCGTAAACTGTTTATTTCAAATACTCCCGGGCCGGAAATCACAGAATCAGTTGCGGAGTTTACCGTCACGCTTATGATGGCCTTGGCGCGGCGCGTGGGTGAGGCCGAGCGGTTTATCCGCGCGCATAAATATCGTGGATGGGAGCCAATGCTTTTGATTGGGCAAGATTTGTATGGCAAGACCGTGGGCATTGTGGGATTGGGACGCATTGGAAGCGGCGTGGCGCGCAGACTTAAAAATTTTGGCATGAAGTTTATATATAATAGCCAGCATCGCAATCTTGATTTTGAAAAAGAATTTAACGCGCGCCACCTGAGCCTTGAGGCACTTTTGAAACAAGCGGATTTTGTAACGCTTCATGTGCCTCTGACGCGTGAAACGCACTATCTCATCAATCGCAAAAATATAAAACTAATGAAAAAAACCGCGTATCTCATTAACACCGCGCGCGGGCCTGTGGTTGAAGAAAAGGCGGTATTGCAGGCGCTTTCCACAAAACAGATTGCCGGCGCGGCGCTGGATGTGTATGAATGCGAACCGGCCATTGACTGTGATTTAAAAGATCACATGGAGTTGCGCAAACTTGATAATATCATTATGACACCGCATATTGCGTCCGCTACCATTGCGACGCGTTCTGAAATGTCGGTAACCGCGGCGCGCAATATCATTGCCGCGTTGCAAGGCAAAACACCGCCGAATGCGGTAAAATCGGAATGAGTATGGGTGATTTAAGTACGATTTCATAGTGTGATGTCCATAATTAAAGAGCGGAAATACATTTTGAATAACGCTTCCAGCGCCGCTACTAAAAAATTACGCGGAGATATTTTAGACATTATTGAAAAAGTGGTTGAGGAAAGCAATCCGTATAAAATTGTAAAAAAAGCTCTGCGCATAACCGGCGGGAAAAAACTTTCTGTGCAAGGGAAACTCGCGCTTGATTTGAACGCGTTTAAACGTATTTTAGTGATTGGTGCTGGGAAAGGTACTTATGAAATGGCTCGCGCGATAGAAGATATTTTAGGAAAGCGGGTTACCGATGGGTTTATTGCCATCGGAGTGCTGGAACAAGCGTGCAAACTCAAAGTAATCGGTCATTGTATCGCGGGGCATCCGTTTCCCAATGAAAATGGAGTGGAGGGCGCAAAGAAAATTTTGCGAATTTTGAAAGGCACGCGCAAAGACGATTTGATTATAGGGCTTTTTTCCGGCGGCGGTTCGGCAATGTTGGATGTGCCCGCGGAGGGTGTCACTTTGCTGGAAATTATCAGGCTTACGGAATTGCTCATCAGATCAAAAGCAAGCATTGATGAAATCAATGTCATTCGCAAGCATGTTTCATGCGTAAAAGGCGGACAGTTGGCATGCAGTACCGCAAATGCCAAGATGGTGTGTTTGTATCTCTCCGATGTGGTGGGTGATTCCATGGAGACCATTGCTTCCGGCCCCACCGTGCCGGACTCGTCCACCTTTGGGCAAGCCATTGAAATTTTGCGCCATCACGGATTGTGGGAGAAAACACCAATTTCAGTTCGTACGCATTTACAGAAAGGAGAGCGCGGCAAATGTCCAGAAACTCCCAAGGCGGATCATAAAGTATTTTGCAGTAATCGCGTTTACAATTTTTTAATTGGGGGGCACGAGTCTACGCTTACTGTTGCGGTTTCGACTGCGCGGAAAAAGGGATATGAGGTTTTGTCATGGACACATGCCTTGCAAGGCGAGGTGAGTGTTACGGTAAAACGGATGTTCAAAAAATTTCGCGCATTTCAAAAAACACACGCGTGTGTTGGCAAGCCCTTGCTTTTGATTGCTACAGGAGAAACAACCATGCATGTGCGGGGGAATGGCGCTGGCGGGCGCAATCAACAAGTGGTTATAGAAAGCTTGACACGCTTGAAAGAAGGGGAAGTACTTGCCTCATTTGACACCGACGGTATTGACGGCATCGCACTGGAGAAGGTGGGTGGCGCTATTGCGGATTCAGAAACGCTTATACGTGGAAACACGCTTGGTTTGGATGCGGAAAAAATGGCGCTCAATAATGATCCTTACAATTATTTCAAACCATTGCATGAACTGATTATTACTGGCTCCACTGGCACAAATATAGGTGATATTATATTGTTGGGTTTGCAGAAATGAACATTTGCATTGTTAAACAGCCTCATTGTATGAGAAAAGAATACGACAATGGGGTATTACGATTTTCCGGGTGGAAGGATACATAGAGAAACGTTTACCGTACCATTATATTTTTCCACAAGCACATAAGACTCCGTGTAAAAGTGTGCTATACTATATGCATCTATGGACAAGTCTATTCAAGAAATTAAAAATAGTACGCTGACATGGGCGCATATAGTCGCGCCAAATGAAAAACTATCCCAAGAGGTCGGGAAGCGTTTTGGTTTGCACCCGCTTGATGTGCAAGACATTTTACCGCCGCTTCAGCGCCCCAAGTTGGAGGATCGCTCGCAGTATCTTTTTTTGATATTGCTTTTTCCGTTTTACAACCGCGCCACAAAAAAAATTTCTCCTATAGAAGTTGATATTGTCATTGGCAAAGATTTTTTGCTTACCTTTTCTTCAGCGCCGCTTTTTGCGCTGGATCAGTTGTTCCGCGAGCATGCTCCAAGCAAAAAGAAAAAAATACCCGCGCAAATTTTGCCGGATTCGCCAAGTGTGTTGTTGTATAAAGTGCTTTCAACACTTGAACATTATTGCTTTCCAATGATTACTCACATCAGCAACGACATAGACGCCGTAGAGTCGAATATTTTTGAGGTTAAAAAGATTGAAAATATCAATGAAGTCTTGCGCATTAAGACAAATATCGTCAATTTCAGAAAAGCTATGAACCGTCATACGCGGGTCATTAAACAGCTCATAGAAAAAGCAGACAAGCTTTTCTCCGTGGAGGAGCTTTCTTTGTATTTTAATGATTTGGTTGAGCACACAGAAGACATCTGGGGCATGCTGGAGAATTTTAGCGACACCATAGACGCAATTCATGAAAGCCATACATCGCTTTTGAACTTGCGGAGCAACCAAATAATGCAAAGGTTTACGCTGTTTACATCTATTATTTTTTCTCTCACACTGGTTGCCACTATACTTGTCGCCCGCGCTCCAGGGACGCCTTTTATTGATTGGCCGTTTGGGTTTTTGTGGATTGTGATAGTAATGGGCATTGTAGGTAGCGGAATGTTTGCGTTTTACAAGCTCCGCAAGTGGATGTAAGATTTTACATAATTGAAAACACACCCGAGTTTACGAGTGCGTTTTTTTGATTCTGTATCCTTTTGGCGCGTCTTCTATTTGATACCCTGCGTTTTCTAACTGCATCCGCAACGAGTCTGATTCCTCCCAGTCGCGCGCCAGACGAGCTTTTTCACGCGCCTGCGCAAGCGCGCGTATGCGCGCGGGAATAATGAAGTGGCGCCCAAGCACGCGCGCAAGCCCCAACCCCAGCACCGTGTCAAATTTGAGCAGAGATTTTGCCTTTGCGTGGCTTGGATAAGCAGATTTCATCAAATTCCACATAACACCAAGCGCTTTGGGGATATTTAAATCATCATCTACCGCTGATTTGAATTTTTCTTCAAACTCCGCGCACCCTATGCGCGGTTTTTCAAAATCACGGACAGCGTCATAGAGCGCGTCCAACGCGTTTTGAGCGGCTTGAAGAGCAGAAAACGAAAAGGCGAGGGGTGATCGGTAATGCGTGCCAAGAAGAAGATAACGGTAGGCGAGCGGACTGAACCCGTTTTTCATTAGTGCGTCGAGCCTCAAAAAATTGTTCACGGATTTTGCCATTTTTTCTTGTTCGCCAATCACCACAAACTCGCCATGCATCCAGACGCGTGCCAAGGGAGTATCATATGCCGCTTCGCTTTGCGCTATTTCATTGGTATGGTGGATGGTAATATGGTCTATGCCTCCGCAGTGAATATCAAACGGCTGGCCAAGATACGCGCGCGCCATTGCCGAGCACTCAATATGCCAGCCAGGGAACCCCACGCCCCACGGCGATTTCCATTCCATTTGGCGTTTAGCGCCTTTAGAAGAAAATTTCCACAAGGCAAAATCCCATGGCATATGCTTTTCTTTATTTACCTCAACGCGCGCTCCAGCTTTTTTGTCTTTAAAATTTTGCGCCGCGAGCTTGCCGTAGTCCGCGAGCTTGCCGGTGTCAAAATACATGCCGTCAGAAGTTCTATAAGCAAAACCCTTGCGCTCCAAAATTTTTATCAAAGCGATTTGTTCTTTGATATGATCCGTGGCGCGCGGCATTTTGTCCGCTGGCAAGATATTCAAAAGTTTTAAGTCTTTAATAAACGCCGCGGTGTAGAATTTTGCAATATCCCATGCGGTTTTGCCTTCTCGCGTAGCGCCTTTTTCCATTTTATCCTCGCCTTCATCAGCGTCGGAGGTCAAATGCCCCACATCGGTAATGTTCATTATATGTTTGACTTTCAATCCATTGTATTGCAAAACGCGCTTTAAAATATCTTCAAACACATATGTGCGCAAGTTGCCAATATGCGCAAAGTTGTAGACTGTCGGTCCACAGGTATAAAGCGAAACACAGCTTTTTTTGAGCGGCTTAAGAAGTTCTTTTTTACGAGTGAGGGTATTATAGAGTGAGAGCATATAATGGGTCTGTCTCCGAATGCGCTTTTGCAGATGCGCGTTGCAGTCAAAATGGCATTCGGAGATAGACCCATAAGATAGTATACTTGGTTTGAGCGCTTAAATACAATTGTGTATAACTTTTTTGGTACGCGTCCGTTATTATTTAAAATATGCTATACTATGAAGGGCTATTACCGAATATCATTTTGACTGCAATTTCCATATTTCGGCCAAAATTATTTCAAAAATTTTTAGTACTATGTGGCCATTCAGCAAACCAGAAAGCTATTTAGGCGTAGATATTGGATCGCACGGAATAAAAGTTGTTGAATTATTAAAGCGCGGAAAACATCCGCACTTATTTACCTATGGATTTGCGGACGAATCCATCGCTATTCACGCGGACAGTGAACAATTATTGGATGTTGACCATATTGGCGCGTGGCTTAAGCAAATTTGTTTAAAATCAAAAACAGTTTCCAGGCGTGCATTTGCCAGTCTTCCTGCCGCCACGGTGTATAGCGGCTATTTTACGATCCCTATGCTCAAAAAAGAAGACAAGCAGCTTTTTGTGGAGCGTGAAGTTTCAAAATTTCTTAAACAGCCTATTGCTGATACCGTGTTGGATTGGAAAGTAATACAACCGGCAAAAAAAACAAAAGACGCAAAGGAAACAGAAGAAGCTACACGCAACAAAGTAGAGCACATTTTGGTAACCGCAACTTCCAAAAAACTCATTGCCGCATATACGGAAATTTTTCGCATCGCCGGTTTACAGCTTTTGAGCTTGGAAAGCGAGGTTTTTGGCCTTATTACCGCGCTCGTGGGCACGGACACAAGCCCCGCGCTCTTGATAGATATGGGTGGAGAACAAACTGATTTTTTTATTATAGATGAGGGTGTTCCCATATTTTTTAGAAGCGTCAACATTGGCGGACGCCAATGCACAGAAGTAATTGCCGCTCAGCTTGGTTTGGATATGGGTCAAGCGGAAGCCGTTAAACGCGATATGGCGGCCGAGCGCGGCGGCGACGCGCTTTTGAACCTGCTCAAAAAAACACTTGAGCCGCTTGTTGAAGAAGTGAGTTATTCATTGGAGATTTATACCAAGCAAAAAGAGCAAGAAACAGCGCGGCCTGAAAAAATTATTTTAACCGGCGGCGCGGCGCTTTTGCCAAAATTTGACGCGTTATTGAGCGACCGTTTTGCCATCAAAACTTATGTGGGGGACCCGTGGTCCCGTGTTATTTATGATCCTGAGCTTCAGCCTGTTTTAGAATCAATCGGTCCGCGTTTTTCGGTTGCTCTTGGAATGGCTTTGCGTAGATTGTTGCAAATCCCAAAAGTGTGATATACTGAAAATGGTTAAAGTATATGTCTACAAAACAAGCACAAAAAATTTTGCTGGTAGAAGACGATTCGTTTTTGTCCAACATCTATCAGACTAAATTCACCAAAGAAGGATATCAAGTCGCGGTTGCAGGCGACGGAGAAGAAGCGCTCAAAGCGGTAAAAACAAAAAAACCAGATATTATTTTGTTGGATGTGCTTTTGCCTAAATTAGACGGATTTGCGGTATTGGAAAAACTTAAGAAAGATCCGGAAACAAAAGACATTCCCGTAATACTGCTCACCAATTTGGGCCAGAGAGACGATGTAGACAGGGGGTTGCAATTAGGCGCCGCGGATTATCTTATTAAGGCGCATTTTAAGCCGTCTGAAACAGTTGAAAAGGTTAAAAAAGTTCTGGAACGCGCCGCAATTTAATTGAGTAAAAGGTCATTTAAGAAATTATATCTTCAAAAAGAAAGGGGGTGAAAACATGAAGCAACAAAAAGGTTTTACACTTATAGAATTGCTCGTTGTCATTGCAATTATTGCTTTGCTTTCCACCCTGGCGGTCGTCGCGCTCGGTTCTGCTCGTCAGAAATCCCGTGACGCAAAACGTTTGGCAGATGTCAAACAGATGAGTACCGCTTTGGAACTTTACTTCACCGATCAAAACGCGTATCCTACATCTGCTGGAGTTACATTAGGAGGTTCAAGCGCGGTTTGTCTTGGCACGAATGGCTTTAACGCGGCAACACAATGTACAGGCACCACCTACTTGGCAACAGTTCCCGCAAGTCCAACTCCGCCATCAACAAGCGTTTACACATATGCTTCAGCGAATGGAGAAACATATTCTATTGTTTTTTCACTTGAGGGAGCAAGCGGAGGTTTAGCGGCGGGAACACACACACAGGCACCTTCAGGTCTTCAATAAAGATCGTATTTTTTCGGATTTCTTAACGAGTCTCCTTAAAAAAGAGGCTCGTTTTCGTTACAAAAGCGCATTTGGCGACAGACCACTAATGTGGTATGATAAAGGCACTTTTATGACAGGCATTTTTTTGTTTATTGGAGGGCTTTTGCTTGGGAGTTTTATCAACATGATTGTCTGGAGAATCCCCAACGGCATCACGCTCAAGGGGCGTTCTTTGTGCGTGCATTGTTTGCATACGCTTGCGTGGACAGACCTCATTCCAGTCGTAAGTTTTTTATTATTGCGTTTCAAGTGCAGATATTGCCTGCGGAAAATCAGCTGGCGGTATCCTGTGCTTGAATTGGCAACGGCCGCGGCATTAGTGTTTGCGTGGATTGCCCGCCCAGACTATTTTGCCGCGGCGCTTGATGTGTCATTTGTAGTTTTGGCAACGGGAGTGCTGGTGGCGCTTTTTGTGATTGATCATGAGTATCAGATTGTGCCGGACGTGATTACCTTGCCCGCAATTGCAGTGTTCATGGTTTTACAAATCACGCGCGGTGTGTTGGTTAGTTCGCTTTTGTTTGCCGCGCTTTTGGCCGGAGGTTTTTTTGCCGCGCAATATGTTTTTTCAAAAGGGCGATGGATAGGGGACGGCGACATACGTTTGGGAGTTTTAATGGGAATTCTACTTGGGTGGCCGCACATTTTGGCGGCGCTTATTATTGCGTATGTTTTGGGGGCCGGAATCGGTCTTGTGCTCATTGGTTTGGGCACGGCAAAATTAAGCTCAAAAACGCCGTTTGGCACCTATCTTGCGGTTTCTACTTTTATTGCTTTACTGTACGGCTCTCAACTTATTGATTGGTACATCCGAAGAATATGACAAAAACACAAGCGGCTTTGCGGATTATCAAATTGCGCGAGGTTATTGAACATGAGCGGTATTTGTATCATGTGCTTGATACACAAACCATGCCGGAGGCGGCATTGGACAAACTCAAACATGAATTATATACGCTTGAACAGGAATTCCCTGAATTGATTACGCCGGATTCTCCCACACAGCGCGTGGGCGGTGAGGCACTTAAAGGATTCAAAAAAGTGCCGCACGCTCCGCCCATGCTTTCTATAGAAGACGTGTTTAGCGATGAAGAATTGCAGGATTGGGAAGACCGCAACCAAAAGCTTGTTGCCCCGAACACGCGTTTTGTGTATTATGCAGAAATTAAAATGGACGGTTTTGCGGTTTCGCTTGAATATGAAAATGGCGTGCTGGCGTGCGGGTCAACGCGCGGAGACGGAAAAGTGGGTGAAGATGTAACACAAAATTTAAAAACAATTGATGCTATACCGTTGCGTTTGAAAGAACCCACTGCCCATGAAGTGGATGAATTTTTGAAGCGTTATGGCGCCGGTTTAGATGCACGCACGTTTCGTACCTTCTGTGCCAAACCCATATCGCTTGAAGCGCGCGGCGAGTGTTTTATGTCTAAAAAAATATTTGAAGCATTAAATCGCGTTGCACTAAAAAACGGGGAAGAAGCATTTGCCAATCCGCGCAACGCCGCGGCGGGTAGTATCCGTCAGCTTGATTCTTCCGTTATGCACGCGCGAAAATTGGATTTTTACGCGTACGCGCTCGTGACTGATTTGGGACAAGTTACACATGAGCAGGAGCATGAGATTATGAAATTTTTTGGTTTGAAAGTAAATCCGCTTTGTCGCGTGTGCAAAAATCTCAAAGAAATGAGTGTATATCGCGATGAGATAATGAAAAAACGTGAAAAATTGCCCTACTGGATTGATGGGGTGGTGGTCAATGTGCAGGAGGAAGAACTTTTTAATCGTTTGGGAGTGGTGGGAAAAACTTCTCGTGCCATGATTGCATACAAATTTCCCGCAGAGCAGGGGGTTACCAAAATTAAAATGGTGCATTGGCAAATGGGACGCACCGGAGCACTCACGCCGGTTGCCACCATGGAACCGGTACAGCTTGCGGGTTCAACTGTCACGCATGCGACGCTTCATAATCCGGATGAAATTGAGCGCTTGGGGCTTAAAATAGGGGATACGGCGGTGGTGGAAAAAGCCGGAGATATCATTCCCAAAGTAATACAAGTTTTAACCAAACTGCGCACTGGTCACGAGAAGCGTATTGAAGTTCCCACCGTGTGCCCTTTGTGTCATTCGCGCATTGAACGGCGCAAAATTACAACAGGCAAAAAACAAGAAGATTCCTCCGCGATTTATTGCAGTAATCCGCGTTGTTTTGGCCAAGAGAAAGAAAAAATCATTCATTTTGTATCCAAAAAAGCGTTTGACATGGACGGTTTGGGAGAAAAAATTGTTGAACAATTGATTGAAGAAGGATTGATTCAGACTCCCGCGGATTTGTTTATTTTAAAAGAAGACGATTTGAAAGATTTGGAGCGTTTCGCGGAAAAGTCCGCGGAAAATTTGGTGCAGTCAATAGAAAAAAGCAAACACACAACACTCCCGCGGTTTATTTTTGCGCTCGGCATTCCGCATGTTGGCGAGGAGACCGCACTTGATTTGTCCCGCGCGTTTGGCACACTGGAAAAATTAAGCAACGCAACACGTGAGGATCTGAACGAATTGCCCAATCTTGGGCCGGTAATCAGCAAAAGTTTATACGAATATTTTCATGAGACGGAACACAAAAAATTGATTGGAGATCTTCTTGACCGCGGCGTGGTGATTGAAAAATTTTTAGCGCCCAAAAAAGGGCCGTTTGACGGCAAGACGTTTGTGTTGACCGGCGAGCTTGCGGGTTTTACGCGCGAGTCTGCAAGCGAGAAAATCCGTGCGCTTGGCGGGCATGTGGCCGGTTCGGTAAGCGCTCAAACAGATTATGTGGTGGCGGGGGAGAAAGCGGGGTCAAAACTTGTCAAAGCGCAAAAATTGGGGGTTAAAATCATTCATGAGGAGGCGTTTAAACACCTGCTTGCCGGCCGCTAGTCAAACAGCTTGTTTTATCGTATACTTGAACAGATCGTAACTTAATAACAAATCGTATGACCACCTACACTAAAAAAAGAGTACTGCTTATCTTAACCGGAGGTACCATCGCAGGAAATGTTGCTAAGAATAAGGTTTCAGCGCATGTTACTTCCGCCCCTGATGATTTTTTGACCATACTTAAGGGTTCCATTGAGATTTTAAAGAGGAACTGGAGCATTGAAATTGAGCCCGAGGTTGTTGAGCTTTTCAATGTTGACAGTTCGGACATGCTTCCAAAGAATTGGACAGCTTTGGCGGAAAAGATTGCGGAGTCGTATGACGATTTTGACGCGTTCATAATTTTGCATGGCACCAACACTATGGGGTACACCGGTGCCGCGCTTTCTTTTGCTTTTGAGAACATTAATAAACCGGTTATATTAACTGGAGCGCAAGTTCCACTGGGGTACTTGGGGTCTGACGCCACCACCAATTTAGTGAATTCTTTAAGACTTGCGGTGTGGGGTTATCATCCGGTAAAAGGTGTTTTGAGCGTTTTTGGAAGCGCTATTATACAAGGAACGAGAATCAAAAAAGGAACAGACTTTGATTATGATCCTTTCAAATCTTTTATGACCGGGTCACTGGGACAAATTGGGCGTTTCATACGAATTAATGAACCAGCGCTGGACAAATACACCTCATATTTGTCAAAAGTAAAGCCATTGGCCATACAATCAAGAGTTTTGAGCGTAAAAAAAGATTTTGACACCGCACATATTGCCTCGCTCACAGAGTTTCCGGGAATGTCTCCGAATATTTTTCAATCGCTCGTTGAAAATAACAAGATAAAGGCATTTATCTTTAGAGCTTTTGGTGCCGGAGACGCAAGTCTCAATTTGTTAAGTGGGTTTGAATATCTGAAAGAAAAAGAAATTCCCATAGTGGTTACCAGCCAAGCGCCAAACGGTGTTGCAAGCTTTCAGGTAAATGCATCGGGAAAAATTTTGAAGGATAGAGACCTTGCTATCCCCGCGCATGATATGAGCATTGAATCAATTACCACCAAACTTGCGTGGCTATTGGCTCAAAAGTTTTCATACGAACAGATTAAGCACAAAATTCTGGAAGATTTGCATGGTGAAATTAATATTGAAAATGAATTGATATAAACAGTCAAATGTATGGAGTTCAATTCAGCATTGATAGAAAAAATTAAGAGGTTGAGCCGTTTAGCGACTGACGCGGAAGAAAGTACGGCTCTCAAAAAGCAATTGTCTGACATTTTGCATTTTGTAGAGCAATTGCAGAGCGTGGACACGCATGGCGTGGCACCAACACATCAAGTAACAGGGCTCTCCAATGTGTGGCGTGAAGATGAAATCCGTGCGTGCCCCACGGACATTCAGCAAAAAATTGTCGCGCAGTTTCCCGAGCGGGAGGGCAACCTGCTTGCCACACCGGCGATTTTTGGAGATACAAATGAAGACTCATAACTATGATAGAACAGCTGCCACTCACTATTGAAGAAACGCGAGAAAGTTTGCGTGCCAAAAAGTTTTCTTGCAGAGAATTGGTGGATGCGTATTTGGATCGCATAGAAAAAATTGATAGTACGCTCAATTCTTTTATTACCATAGAAAAAGAAAACGCGCGCGACCACGCAGATGCATGCGACGAGCACATTGCGCGAGCCGGCTATCCGGAGGACAAACCCCTTTTTGGCATACCGTTTGCGGTAAAAGACGCAATTTGCACGGAGGGAATTCGTTCTACCGCTTCCGCAAAAATTTTGGATAACTATATTCCACCATTTGACGCAACGGTTATTGCAAAATTAAAAAGCGCGGGAGGAATAATTTTGGGTAAAAATAATTGCGACGCGTTTGGCCACGGCGCTTCAAATGAAAATTCACAGTACGGACCAGTACTGAATCCTTGGAACACCAAAATGGTAGCGGGTGGCTCAAGCGGAGGAAGCGCGGCGGCGGTTTCCGCAAATTTTTGCGCGTTTTCAATAGCGGAAGACACTGGCGGTTCCATTCGCCAGCCGGCGGCGTTTTGCGGACTGGCTGGTTTGCGGCCAAGCTATGGGCGCAATTCACGCTACGGTATTATGCCCATGGCATCTTCTTTGGACACGGTGGGACCTTTGGCTCGTACGGTGCAAGACGTTGCGCTTTTAATGGAAGTGATGGCGGGCAAAGATAAACTTGACGGCACCACGGTAGAAGACGAGGTGCCTGCATACAGCACGCATATTTCAAAATTATCTAAAAAGCTTCGCGTGGGGTTGCCGCAGGAATATTTTACCGGCGAGCTTGAAGAAGAAATAAAAAACATCATTGAAAAAGCCATTGAGGATATTAAGAATCTGGGAGTGCAGGTTTCAGAAGTAAGTCTGCCTCATACCAAATTTGCCGTGCCTGTTTATTATATTATCGTCCCCGCGGAGGATAGCTCTAACTTGGGGCGCATGGACGGCATACGCTATGGCGTGCGAGCGCAAACGGACAATTTGTTTGACACCTACGCGGAATCCCGCGCGCAAGGGTTTCCCACAGAGGTCAAACGCCGTATTATGATTGGCACTTTTTCGCTTTCGTCCGGCTACTATGACGCGTATTACGCGCACGCGCAAAAAGTTCGCACGCTCATACGGCAGGATTTTGACAAAGTGTTTGAAACAGTTGATCTTTTACTCACTCCCACCACCCCCGCGCCGGCGTTTCCATTGGGTTCAAAAACACAAGACCCTATTGCCATGTATTTGGCCGATGTGTTTGTTTCCCCCGCGGCGCTTGCCGGACTTCCGGCGCTTTCCGTGTCTGCCGGATTTACCAAAGTCGGATTGCCTGTTGGGTTGCAGATTATCGGACCGCGTTTGAATGAACTTGAAGTCCTTCAGCTGGGCTACGCCTACGAACAGATAAATAAATGGTTTCTTAAACAACCGTCACTTTAATTCTTATGCCTCCAAAATCCAAATCAAAACAAACAGATATTCATCGCTGGCACACCAACTACGCGCAATATCGCCAGCCGGTGAATTTTAGGGATACGTGGCGTATTTTCCGCATCATGTCCGAATTTGTAGAAGGATACGAGTTCATGAACAAATCGCACAACGAGGTGAGTATTTTAGGTTCCGCGCGCATTGACCCGCGGTCAAAATATTATAAAATCGCGCGTGAGCTTGGGGCTTTGCTAGCAAAAAACGGGCATCCTGTTATTACCGGCGGGGGACCGGGTATTATGGAAGCGGCTAACAGAGGTGCTATGGAAGCGGGCGGCAAATCGCTTGGATTAAACATTCAACTCCCGTTTGAACAAGTGCTTAATCCATACACCACGCACTCCACCGGTTTTTACTATTTTTTCACGCGCAAGGTGATGATGACCACTCCCGCGCACGGTTTTGTGTTTTTTCCCGGCGGGTTTGGCACATTGGATGAATTGTTTGAGGTTTTGGATAACATAGAACTCAAAAAAGCAAAAAACGTGCCAATTGTGTTGGTGGGTAAAGAGTTTTGGGCGCCGCTTCTGGAATTTTTAAAAAAACAAGCGATGGCGGAGGTGCAATCGCTCAAACAAAAAGATTTGGATTTGATTCAGGTGGTTGAAACCGCGGAAGAAGCGTGGGAATACCTGCGCGAGGCAATGAAACGCGAACCACATGATAGCGGAGTTGATTGTGATAATTCCGTGTGCAAAATGCGTATTGAAGAAAGCACCGACTGGCGCATTTTCCGCATTATGTCGGAGCTGGTGGAAGGGTTTGAGCTTTTAAGCAAGCTCAAAAATGAGATTACCGTGCTTGGCACCAAGAGCATTAAAGAAGATAATTTTTATTACCGTGAGGCGTATGAATTGGGGAAACGATTGGTTAAGAAAGGGTTTAGCGTAGAGACCGGCGGGGGTCACGGCGTGCCCGAAGCGGCAAATAAAGGTGCTTTTGAGGCGGGAGGCGAGTCTATTGGGCTGACATTGCGTTTTGACGGGCGTGAGTCACGCAATGAATACTTGACGCGCCATCAGGGTTTTTTCTTTCCTTTTACCCGCAAATTAATTTTGACCGCACCATCGCACGCATTTACCGCGTTCCCCGGTGGGTTTGGCACTCTGCATCAATTTTTTGAAGTGGTGGTACTTATGCAAACCAGAAAAATCAAACCTATGCCCATGCTTTTGTTTGATTCAAAGTTTTGGAAGCCGCTTATTGAATTTGTTGATGAAATTTTATACAAAAAGTTTAATACCATACAGTCCGAGGATCGTCATTTTATCCGTGCGGTTGATTCTGTGGACGAGGTCATGAAGTTAATTCCGCGCGTTAAATAAGTATGATTCCTTACTTTGAATGGCATTTTATACCATTCGGTCCCTTCACCTTACAAGTGTGGGGGCTTTTTGTCGCGTTGGGATTTTTATTGAGTATTTTTTTGGCGCGATGGAAACTCGCTTTTGCCCACAAAAAAGAAGCATCGGCCTCTGATTTTATTTGGGATCTTGGCGCGTGGGTAATTCTGGGTGCGTTGACAGGCGCGCGACTAGGGCATGTATTTTTTTATTTATGGCCGTATTTTTCAAAACACCTTGGAGAAATTTTACGCGTCTGGGATGGGGGGATGTCTTCTTTTGGGGGATTTATCGGCGGAGCGCTCGCGTTTTGGATATTTGTGCGCGTGCAAAAAGTTGATTTCTGGCGAGCCGCGGAGGCAGTGTTGTGGGCGTTTCCTTTTGGCATGATAGTGGGGCGTTTTGGATGCGTTTTTACTCACGAACATCCGGGCAGATTGACGAGCTCGGTTTTTGGTGTACAATACCCGGGAGGCGCGCGGTTTGATCTTGGGATATTGGAAATTTTTGCGTTGGTTCCGCTTGCTGTTGCGTTTTTTATTCTGCGTAAGAAAGAATACAAGACGCCGGTTTTTGCAATTGCAACGTTGTTATATTACGGTGTTACCCGTTTTTTCCTTGATTTTTTGCGTGCCACGGATGTGGCGGGGGCAGACGCGCGCTATGCGGGGTTAACACCCGCGCAATACGGGTCAATGGTGCTGGTGGTGATTGGCGGAGTTTTAATAGGTTTGTTGAGAAAGAGGGGAGCAAAGAAATAATTCAAATATACGGAAGGGTCGCATAGTGGTCTAGTGCACCGCCTTGGAAAGGCGGCATGCCCGCAAGGGTATCGAGGGTTCGAATCCCTCCCCTTCCGCCAGATTTCCAACTTTGAACCGTAGCAACTGCAAGGCTTTTTGAGCCTTTTGGAGGCTTAGGCGGTTCGATGTTGGAAACTTGAGTCGGACTTTGTAAGTCCATCAAGATATCAAAGACTGGCGTCCAAATGGGCGTCAGTTTTTGATTTTTGACGATGAACCCATCGAAACAAAGCTTCATGATGGTACGCTTTTGGTAGTCACTACTTTTATGGAAAACTTCCTCTGCGTGATCCGTGAAGTCCAGTAGCTCATTGAATTTCTGCACGAATTTGTCTGACTTACCCTCAAGTATTGCCAAGCGATCCTGATACATCTCCTTCTCCCTCAGAAGCTCGTCCTGAATCTTTACAAACACCTCTGCATCAATAATGCG
>JACRFU010000021.1 GCA_016212585.1 Candidatus Magasanikiibacteriota bacterium
GACTTTTGCTTGGCAAGACACCTACAGGAAGCTCACGATACGGTATGAGAAACTTGAATCAACACACAACGGTTTCAAGTATCTTGCCTACAGTGTAATGAATCTTAGGGTGTTTTTTGGGGGAAACTCGCTATGAGTTCGCTTATATCCTTATTATAAACCATATTTTAAAATTTGTCATTTTTTTGAAAAAATATGAGATTATCAATTCTATGCGACATTTTTTGAAAAAATTTTTAACACTACAACTTCAACACCCTCTGTTTCACTTCTTCTCTGTACGCTTCAAACACGTCGTCAATTTCAATTTTTTCTTTCGTCTTCACCTGCACGCCGCACTCAGATCCGGCCGCCACTTCTTGCGCCTCTTGTTTGCCGGATTGCACTTTGACAATCTCCCCCATACCATAGAACGCGTCGCCACGCTTCATGCGCAATTTCAAACCCGGGCGCAATTTGCCGTCTTCCACACGTCCGCCCACAATCTGGTTTGATTTTTCCGTGCGAAAAATCGCCATGACTTTGAACACTCCCATTTCTTCAACAATAACTTCCGGCGGCAACACATTTTGCAATTCGCGCTTTACTTCATCCAGCAAATCATAAATAATTTTGTAATGCTGAATGACCACTTTCTTATCGCGCGCCAATTTTTCCACGCCTTGCGCGAGCGGCACATGAAAGCCAAAAATCCGCGCGCCGGTTGCTTCTGCCGTGCCCACCTCACTCTCCGTAATGCTTCCCAAGCCTTTTGCCACAATTTCCACCCCCACCTCCGGATGGCGGAAACGCTCTAACGCGCCTACAATCGCTTCAAGAGAACCCAACACATCCGCGCGAATGATAATTTTGAATAATTTTTTGTCTTTTACTTCGTCCGTCTGCGCAGTTACCACTTCTTGAGACGCCGTAGCGCTGTCGCGCATCATATAATCCGCGCGCATTTTGCGTTCCAACCCTTCCGCGGTTTTGGGCGCTTCCAAAACATCCCCCACCGCGGGTGTTACTTTGAACCCCAAAATTTTCACCGGCATCCCGGGCGGCGCGGCGTCAACCACATGACCCTGCCAATCTTTCATGGCGCGCACGCGGCCATACAGACCGCCGCTTACTGCCAAATAATCATTGCGATGCAATGTTCCGCTTTGCACCAACACCGTAGCCACCGGCCCCTCGCCCTTATCAATGTGGGACTCAATAACCGTGCCCACCGCGTCGCGCACGGGGTTTGCGACAATTTTTTCTTTTTCCAAATCCGCGACCAACAAAATCATGTCAAGCAATTCATCTATCCCCTGTCCGGTTTTTGCCGCCACGGGAACACAAATGGTCTTGCCGCCCCAATCTTCCGGAATCAATCCGATATCTGAAAGCTGGCTTTTTGTTTTTTGAACATCCGCTTCCGGTTTGTCTACTTTATTAAGCGCCACAATGTATGGCAATTTTGCCGCTTCAATAATTTTTGCCGCTTCGCGCGTCTGCGGCTGTACGCCGTCGTCTGCCGCCACCACCAATATGGCAATATCCGCCACCTTAGCGCCGCGGCTGCGCATGACCGTAAACGCTTCATGACCCGGCGTGTCTATAAAGGTGAGTGATTTTTTCTTTTTCACCACCTGATACGCGCCAATATGCTGTGTAATACCGCCGGCTTCCGTATCAACCACATTGGTTTTGCGAATCGCGTCCAATAATTTTGTCTTGCCGTGGTCAACATGCCCCATAACCACCACCACCGGCGCGCGCGGCGATAGCGTGTCTTTGTGCTGACCTTCCAAAATATTTTTCAGCCGGTCAAGCGAGACCTCGTCTTCTTTGATTTCTTCCGCGGTTGTGTTTTCCAGCTCCACGTTAAAACCAAAATCTCCGGCAATAATGTTTGCCGTCGCGTAATCTATCCGTTCATTCTGCGATGCCAAAATGCCGTTTTTGACCAACTCGCGGATAACATCCGTAACCGGCATTCCAATCCGTCCCGCAAAATCTTTTACCGCAATAACATTGGGCAGAGTTATGGTGCGCGCTTCAGCACGCACTTTTTCCGCCTGCTCTTTGCGCGCGGCGGCAGCCTTTTCCATTTTCAATGTTTCATTGTGATTGCGCATCATGCGCGTCCAGTCGCGGATAATTTTTTGCGCCACACGGTCATCAACTTTGATGGCGCTTCTGCCAATATGAAAACCGAACTTTGGTAAAAGTTCGTACAATTCATTGGGGGTAACACGCACTTGGCGGGCAAGTTCTGATACATTCATGAAGTAGACTAAAAATGGGTTTCTGCACTTTAAGCGACAATACCACTATATACTCTTATGGCTTAACAGTCAATAAGGTTATTCCCGCGCAATGTCCTCCGCCTGCTATAGACATCACATTATGAAAATGCATTTAAAATTTTCAATAGGTAAATTCTTGGAGTGCATTTTCATAATGTTTGCGCATAGCTGATGTTGCGACCATAGGGAGCAATGCGGAGGGAAGAGGGGAAGTGAAGGGGTGAATTTCCTCCGCCCCAAACCTTATTTTTTAATTTGATTAAAAACTTGAAGAATAAGATAGAGATTTAATGTAATTCTCCATATACTCAAAATCAGGATTTCCGTTTTTGCTTGGTAATTTTATGCTTATTTTTTTCATTCTTTCTTGACTGCATTTTCTACCATAGTTATATCTGTATTGCTCTAAATTCAAAATAGTTACCAAAAACATTGCGACATATTTATTTAATTTGAATTTAGGCACTAATTTTTCTACATGATCACTTGCTGAAAATGGTAATGGTTGATATGAACAGTATCCTAGTACAGCGCTATCTATTGTTAAAACATCTCCATCTTCTGAATAAAAATTATAAAATCCTTCAATTCCATTATTGGTAGCTTGTGTCGTAACGTATGGATATTTACCATCACCATATTCTTCTAGTTCCAATAACGGTGTTGTAGTGCTTCCTTTTATTTCGAAAAGATTTTTTAATTCAAAATACTTCCAACTTTGAATCTCTAGTTCATGTTTTTTAGTAGAGATTGGTGTTTTTTTTGTATTATCAACATCTTCAATTTTTATTCGTGTAAAATTATAGGGAACTGTTGCAGGCACTAATAATGTATCTAAAGTCTTATTGGCTTCTCTTCCGTGAGATGTATATTTTTTTCTATTTAACTCTATTGCTTTGCAGTAAAACACTTTTTCGCTAAAAGTCATCGGTTTTTTAGGCTTTAGAACTTTGACGTTTTGAGCTGTGTAGAATTTTTCTTGTTGGACAAAAGAGCTTAACAAATATGTACCTCCTAGTGTCACTGTAATTAATCCTGCTTCAAAGGGTTCAACAAAATTATACTGTGATACTTTGCAAATAACACCAAGATTTTGGCTACTGCGTGAGATAAAATTTATATCACTATCAAAATCACTATCTAATTTATATAAATCAAATTGATTTCCATATCGAACGTCAAAAATTGTGTTTAATGGCACCAATTTCATGAATTTAAAACTTTAAATGATATATATTTTTTCAACTCTTGAACGAATATGTTTTCTGTTAGTACAGAATAATCTGTTTCCATATATGCTTCTGCTGCCCATTCCATTTCTGCTGTTACAATTTGATTTCTACTGAAGCCCGGCTCATTTTTCCGGTTCATGAAATTTGTTAGCCATTTTTTCTTTATGTTTTCCCACCTCCCATAAGCATCGATTCTACCTTTGCCCTTTCTTTTTACAAAACCATCATCTTTGTAATAACCAAAGTATGTTTCTTTGTGGTTAGGGTGTGGTCTGTGTGCTGTAAAAATCATGATGCAAGATACTACTCCTACTTTTGAATTATTAAATAATTCGTTTGGCATTGATAGCACTGCCTCAAGCGTATGTTTTTCTAAAAGTTTCTTTTTAAAATCCAGCCCTTTTCCGCCTTGGTCGAGTGCGCTTTGCATTGGTACAATTGCAACGCAGGTTCCACCATCAACCAGACATTCTAAATTGTTTAAAATAAATTCCAGTTCATCAGTATCTGTTTTCTTGTTTGATTTATAAGGGGGATTTAAAAAGCCAACCGTTGGTTTTTTTGCTTTTACTGTTTCAATAACTTCCTCATCAAAACAGCTACCATTTATAATATTTGTTTTGCCGTCTTGGTGGATATACATATTTGAAACCGCCAAAGCGAAAATATGAGATTGATATTCCGTTCCAATAAGCTGTTTTGATTTTATTTCCTTAATTTTTGTTTCATCACCCTTTGCGTCTGCGATCATTTTTTTCATCGCACTGATCAAAAATCCACCTGTCCCAGTACAGTTATCGTAAGCAATCGAATTTTTATTAACTTGTGCCAAATCCGCAAAAAGTTCGGTAATGTGTGGAGGCGTTAAAACAATTCCTAAACCTTTATCGCTGTTTGCGTATCTCAAAAACTCAATGTAAAGCTGACCTAAAACATCAAAATATCTGTGAGTTTTGATAAAGGCATTTATATTTTCGTCAATTTCATCGATAATTTCTTTCAAAACATTTTCTTTTTTAGACAAAAAAGTATCCGTTTTGATAAAGCTAAATTGAGTATTTAGATTTTCTAGTTTTTTGCTTGTAATATTTGCACTTTCCAATTCGTACGAAACTGTTTGAATCAAAGAAACTGCAAGGTTTTCAGCTTTCTTGTGCGAAGCATAAGATCTTTTGAAAGCAGTATTTTCTAAAGCAATCAAGATTGAACTAATAAGCAAACTCCTTTGGCTTTCAAGGATTTTATAAGTATGCAGTTTCTCGTTAAGTTGTTTTGTAAAATCCAAAAGTGAATTATAATCTTGTCTAAATTTTTCAGGACTTTTCAAATATCCGTTCAAATAATCATCAACGGATAAAAATTTATCTCCGAAAATTTGAGTTGCTTTTTTCTCGTCTCTCAAATGTAAAAAGTGAGAAACCTTTAATGATTGTTTTGTTTCTCCGCTTACTGCAATTGCCAAGACATCAAAACTTTTTGATAAATAAGAAGCATAAAGTAAAGTACCATCAACCGAAAAATCTGCATATTTATCACGATCTTTGCTTTCATGTTTGGTTACATCGGCTTTACATTCAATAACAATCAATAAATCAGGATTAGTTTTGTAACTAATAATAAATTCAGGATAACCTTTTCCACCACCTTTTTTTGAGGCAGATTTTAATAACTTATCAATTTTTGGATTATCCGAGCGTTGTTCTTCAATATCAATAGAATCCAAAAATTTGGAAAAGTGATCTCTTGTGATTATTTCGGTTTTCCGTTCGTTTGCCATATTTAGAAAAGTTAGTGGTTTACTCAACGGGTATAAGATTCAAATTTACTAGCCTCCATTTCATTGCCTCCCCACTGACTTGATATTTGTCGGCAAGATTTATCAGGTCATCTTCAAAAAAAATACCCTTTTTTGTTGCAAAATTAAAATCATTTTTTATCAAAGATTCAGGCATCAACAAATTAGCAGCAAAAAAATCAGCCAGTTTTTCTTTTTGAGATTTTTGTATAGAGTGATGTTTATCTCTGTAGTCAATATTCACACTGTCTCTCGGATGGAGTATATAATGTCCAAGTTCGTGAGCAATAGTAAAACGCATACGCCCGGTGCTCTCATTGTTGTTGATGCCCATTAAACTCTTTTTATCAGATTTGCGAATTAACATGCCTGAATATTTTGCACTCGGTGCATAGCTGATCTCGATTCCCATTTTTTCAGCAATACTTTTTACATCTATCGGAGCTATTGTAATAGCAAAATCTTGGAAAATTTTTTCGGCTTCTTGTTTTGCTTTTGTATACATATTGTTTATTTATGTAGCCCCCATAATTCTTGCGCCCAATGAACTGCTTCTTCATCTTTCTTTTTTATATTCTCGATATCTTTTGGGCTCAGTGCGTATCCATCTGGGGTAATTGGAAAAAATTCTTTTATGTCACATCCAAACAAAGTTGATAGCTTCCACAGAGTTACACCATTAACATGATTTTTCCCATTTTCTACGTGTGTGTACGCTACACGACTGACTCCTAATTTGTCTGCTACGGTTTTTGCTGTGAGATAACTTCTAGTACTGCGTCGTATCCTTTTAATATTTGCAGCAATTTCTGTTTTAATTTTTTTTTCAGTGTCACCTTTGTTTTGTTTGGGCATACATATTATACCAGATAATCATCAATTTTAGATGTGTATTGGTGGAAATAGTTAGTTTCAAATTGTTACTTATAGTTACGAATGTAATTTATTATTACACAATGTAATTGTACCATATACTTTACACATAGGCAAGAAAGCGCTACAATACACTCATTATTTATTAATTTTTTTAGTATGTCAAACAACACGACAATAGTCGAGGGGAACACCTATAACGGTCCATGGGCAATAAGCAACAACATCTTCAATGAGGTTGCGGGAGTTTATCTCATAGTAGACACAAATGGTACCATAGTAGATGTTGGGGAGACAGAAAACCTTAAAGGTCTAATTCCAAATCACGAACGAAGCGCATGTTGGAGCAGAAATGCTGGCTTCAATCTGTGGTTTCATCATGAGACTAATCAAGCCATGCGGCTTGCGAAAGAAAAGCGTATAAGGAATGCATTCCAGTCGGTGTGTGGCGTTAAATGATATTAATATGACTAAAAATCGTAAAACTTCTAAAAGAGCAGGTAAAGCTGCAAGCAAAGTTTTGAGAGACAAGCGTACGGGGCGCTCATCAAAAATTGCTGCGGGGAGTGCTCTTTCACAACGTGCGCCTAAAAGAAAAAGATAACCTTTTAAAATTCAAGAGCTCGGTAAGTGAGCTCTTTTATTTTTCATTAAAAATTGTCCTGCCGAGAATACGGCAGGACACCATGTTTCCCCTAATCAAAAATATAAAAAATTTTGTTTTGTTCCACCTTATCAAAGTGTAACGAGAAAAAAAATGAAAAGTGTATGTCGGACAATATGATGTCTATACATAACCATGCGGGAAAATACGCACATTGACATTTGTCTGCCTTCTATGCTACAGTATCTCCAGTTACTTAATTTACCAAGGTTTGATAGCTCACACCGCATTGAGAAAAGTTACTTCATTTTGATGAATTTAGCATTTTCCGCGCATAAAACCGTATCGTTTGTCTCCCTATGGATACTTTGAAACATCGCACGCTCACACAGAGCCAAAACGCCTTTTTACAGGCGGTTGTTTCTTTTCCATCACGCGCTTAATTCTTCTCTACAGTTTAGAACTTTTCTCAACGCACAGGTGTACGCCAAATGTGCTTTTTTGCGGTAGATCGCTTCACGCCTTTTGAACCTCTTAACATATGAATTCACTCATTCTCCTATTTATCACCGCGCTTGCCGTGGCCATTGGTTTTGCGGTCGGCTACTTATGGCGCAAAAAAGTCGCTCAAGCGCAAGCCAACTCGCTTGAAGCAAAGTCGGAAAAAATTCTCATTGAAACAAAAAACAAACAACAAGAACTGTTGTTGGACGCAAAAGACAAAGCGAGCAAAATTATTGACCAAGCAAAAAAAGATGAAGAAGCTCGCCGCGTGGAATTGCGCTCAATCCAACAGCATCTGGAAAAACGCGAGAACATGTTTGACGCGAAACTTTTAGAATTTGGCAATCGCGAACAAAAACTCCAGCAAGAATTTACCGCGGTAGAAAAAATCCGCGCGGATGTGGAACAAGTCAAACTTGACCAAATCCAAAAATTGCAAGCGGTAGCGCGGCTCTCAGAAGAGCAGGCGCGTGAAGAATTGTTCAAACTGGTGGAACAGCGATCCAAAGAAGACCTCGCGAGCCGCATGATCAAACTTGACCGTGAAGGTTCCGACGCGTTTGAAGGAAAAGCAAGAGAACTAATGACCTCATGCATACAGCGCTATGCCGCGTCCCACTCCGCGGAAACTACCACCACATCCTTAGATCTGCCCAATGATGAAATGAAAGGACGCATTATCGGCAAAGAAGGGCGCAATATCAAAACAATTGAAAAGCTCACCGGATGCGAGCTCATTGTTGATGATACTCCGCAAGTCATCACCATTTCCGGATTCAACATGATTCGCCGCCAAATTGCAAAAATGGCGCTGGAAAAACTTATCGCGGACGGGCGCATTCAGCCCGCGCGCATTGAAGAATTCATAGACGCGGCAAAATTGGAGCTTGCCACCGACATCAAAAAAGTCGGAGAAGAAACCGTGTATGAATTGGGTATGATAGGGCTTGACCCAAAAATGATAATGATTATCGGTCGTTTGAAATATCGCACGAGCTACGGACAAAATGTGCTCATGCATTGTAAAGAAGTGGGATATCTTGCCGGTATGATCGCCTCGGAGCTTGGACTTGACCTTGTGCTCGCCAAGAAGGCGGGATTTTTTCATGACATTGGCAAAGCCATTGACCATGAGACGCAAGGCGGACATCCGGAACTCGGCTATCAAATTCTCAAAAAATTCAATTTTGACGAAGAAATTTGTTATGCCGCGCTCGCCCACCATGAAGACAAGCCAAAAACCATCATGTGTTCAATCGTCAAAGCCGCGGACGCAATCTCCGGCGCACGGCTTGGCGCGCGTAAAGGCACCTATGAAGAATATATCCGCCGTCTGGAAGATTTGGAAAAAACCGCAAGCTCATTCCCGGGTATTGACAAGGTCTATGCCATTCAAGCCGGGCGCGAAATTCGCGTGTTTGTAAAACCGGATGAGCTTGACGACGCCAGCATGTTTAATTTGGCGCGCGAGATTGCGCAAAAGATTGAACAAGAATTGCAATATCCGGGCGAAATAAAAGTAACCATGATCCGCGAGAAGCGCATTGTGGAATACGCGCGATAATTTTACGGAACTGTTGCATAATGCGCTTGAGCCCCTACTTCAAAATTCGCTATGATTAAAATTCTCATGTTTGGCGATGTGGTAGCTCGTCTTGGCCGCGAGGCGGTCAAACGCGCTTTGCCCGAGCTCAAGAAACAATACGAGCCGCATTTTGTGATTATCAACGCGGAGAATATCGCGCACGGCACCGGCTCAACTCCCAAAACATTAGCGGAAATGGAAATGGTTGGGGTGCAATGCTTTACTTCAGGAGACCATTGGTTTGATAAACCAGTCGTGGCGGAATATCTTGCCAAGCAGGACAATCTTATGGTGCGGCCTGCCAATTTGGCAGACACACGCGCGCCCGGGGTTGGCGCGAAAGTATTTACTGTTGACACAAAAAAGATACTTGTGATAAACTTATTGGGGCAGGTGTTTATTAAAGAACCTGCCGCTACTTCCCCATTTCAAGCTGTGGATAAAATTTTGGCAGAGTATAAGGGAGAAAAATTGGACGCAACGATTGTGGATTTCCATACCGAGGCAACCTCTGAACAATATGCCATGGGCTGGCACCTAGACGGCCGCGCCAGTTTGCTGGTTGGCACGCACACGCATGTACCCACCGCAGACGCGCGCGTTTTGCCAAAAGGTTTGGGGTACATCACAGACATTGGCATGACCGGCGCGCATGACGAAGTGATTGGAGTAAAAAAAGAAGCCGCCTTGGCGCGTTTCTTGAACCCCAATCCTGATCCGGAAAAACGACCGCGTTTTGAATGGCCGGAAGAAGGCAACGCGCAGGTGAACGCCGTGTACGCGGAGATGGATGAAAAAACGCACACCTGCAAAAAAATACAATTAATTCAAAAATTTATTAAACATATTTAATTATTTTTCATACTATGAACAAAGCAGAGCTCATCGCGTTGCTCGCGCAAAAAGCGAATCTTTCCAAGACCAATGCTGAACAATTTGTTGAAGCGTTTGTGGATTTGACCATTAATACATTGAAAGCCGGTGGAGAGGTTACGATTGCCGGTTTTGGCACATTCTCCGCCCGCTCACGCGCCGGGCGCATTGGCGTGAATCCTCAAAAACCAACGGAAAAAATCCAAATCCCTTCCGTGGTGGTGCCAAAATTCAAAGCCGGCAAAACACTTAAAGACGCGCTGAAGAAGAAATAAGTTGTAAGTTGAAAAAATATTATCAACCCACGAATATGGAGAAAAAAGAATCACACCACCCATCAGACCAAGAGACAGAGACCTTTAATTTTAGTACATTAGATGAATTAGTCATATCATCACGACCAGATGAGTATGCTAGGAGGGAAATTTTCCAGTTTTCAGAACACATCAAACAAGCTCTCGAAAACGACAAAGAGGTAATGGTAACACTTGGGGAGAAAACAATAATCATCAGTCCAGATTACCGCACATCTCTAGTATGTACGACTCAAACTAAAGATGAACAAGACGCTGGCTATGACTTAGTCAAAGAAGTTCAACACGCTCTTGGACGCATAACCATCAAGACTCATTTTCCTGCTGATACTGAACCTAATGATCACGATAGAACAGAAAAAGCCCCACTTAACTATTTAGTGCAAAGGATAAAAGACAGAAAGTACTGGACAGCAATGTCCGGTTACTATAATTACAATATTCATGAGGATTATCGTGAGGTTTCGCGTAATGACAAAAAATGGACACTCTCAGATTGTTGGGCTTGTGACGACGGAAGAGACACAGAAAGAAGCGTGACAATAAATCAAGATGACCCAACACAAATTCACTTCTCCATTGCAACTTCTGACCTAAAACGCGCGCAAGAAGGAAAAACAACAGTAGACAAACTGCCTCAAGAGGTAAGACCGCTAGTGGAGTATTTACAAGGATTAATGGCTGCGGACACCACATCATGAAAATGCATCAAAAATTTATTTAGTGCAGATGAGCGGCAAAGTGTTGGAGTAAAAAAATAAATGAGCTATATTAAATATACAGCTCATTTATTTTTTTGTGAGGGGTCTGTCGCCGAACGCGCTTTTGTAACGAAATTTCTGAATTTTGAGACAGAATTGTTGAATACATTTTGAGGTTTAACAGTGTTTAAGCCGAAAAATATTGAAGCGATTATGGCCAAAATTCAGAAATTGCAGGCAAAATGGCATGTGGCGACAGACCCGTGAAACATAAACAAAGCGCCGCAATTTTGAATTATGGTAGCCTCAAGGGGAATCGAACCCCTGTTACCAGGATGAAAACCTGGTGTCCTAACCACTAGACGATGAGGCCTCTTAAAACGCTCGGAATCGCATCCGTTGCATGGTGACCATAATTATGCAAAAAAAAACAAAAAAAGTCAAATTTTTTCAACACTTTGAAGGCAAAATGGTATTTGGCGGCAGACTCAATATACCTACGGCGAGCGAGAAGCGTGGGCTTTGACTAATAAATTTGCCAAATACATAAAGGGACTGTCGCCGAATGCCATTTTGACTGCAACGCGCATCTTTCGGACAAAATGATTTCAAAATTTTTCAGCTTAACTCCTGTTAAACTTCAAAATTTATTCAATAATTTTGTCCAGAAATCTGCGCATTTCGCTGCAAAA
>JACRFU010000023.1 GCA_016212585.1 Candidatus Magasanikiibacteriota bacterium
GGCAACAGCCATGTACCGATTGTGCGTGAAACGCATCCACTCGGAGAAGCGGACGCGCTGGTGCTGGAAACCACGTATGGCGCGGTCAGCCATGAAGATCCGGAAAAGCGTATTTATCTTTTGCAAGGCGCGATTGTGGATACCATGAAGCGTGGCGGGATTTTGATGATTCCGGCGTTTTCACTTGAACGCACGCAAGAAATTTTGTACGAGATGAATCAGCTGGTAGAAAGCAAACTCATCCCGCGCGTGCCGATTTTTTTGGATAGCCCGTTGGCGGCGGCCGCAACCGAGGTGTTTGAAAAATATCCGCAATATTATGATGAAGCGGCGCATTATTTGGTGGGCAAAGGAGATAATTTTTTTAAATTTCCCGGGTTGGGGATAACAAAAACAAGCGACGAATCAAAACGCATAAACGATGTGCGTGGGCCAAAAATCATTATTGCCGGAAGCGGCATGATCAATGGCGGGCGCATCCAGCATCATGTTCTGCGATATGTAAGCGACCCCAAGAGTATGGTGTTGATTGTTTCTTATCAAGCGGAGGGCACCATTGGACGACGGCTTTTGCAAGGCGCAAAAGAGGTAAAAATATACGGGCAGACCGTGCCGGTACATGCGGAGGTGCGCGCCATTGGTGCCTACAGCGCGCATGGGGATCAAAACAAACTGGTGCATTGGGTGGCGGACGCAAAACGCCCGCCCAAGAAAATATTTTTAGTCCACGGCGAGCAGGCAAGCCGTGATAGTATGGAGGAAAAAATCAAGGAAACTTTGCCCGGCGTGGAAGTGTTTAAACCAATGGTGGGGGAGAATGCGGAGGTGTAGCAAAAACTAAAAAAATTGATTGATTTTTAATCCATATTCAGCTAGAATAAGAGTACTTTTTGTATTTCTACAAAACTATGGAGAGAATGATAAAAAAGTTTATAGCGTGGACAAGGTTAAAAATTAAAATTAATGTTACCGAAAGAGTATTCTATTTTAGAGAAGGTGAAATTTGGTGGGCGAGTCTGGGAGCCAATATCGGGCACGAAGAAGATGGAAAAAATGACAATTTTGAGCGTCCCGTAGTGGTATTGAAAAAATTTAATCAGTATGTGTTATGGGCTTTGCCACTTACATCTCAAATAAAAGAAGGTAATCGTTATTATTATAAATATGAGTTAAATGGAAAACAGTTTTCTGCTGTTTTATCTCAACTGAGATTGATAAGCAGTAAACGATTGTTGAGGAGAGTGGCAAATTTGTCTATAATAGGTCTGTCGCCGAATGCACTTTTGTAACGAAATACGCATAGTTCGAGACAGAATTGTTGAATAAATTTTGAGGTTTAACAGCAGTTAAGCCGAAAAATTTTGAAACAATTATAGCCAAAATTCAGAATTATAAGCTGAAGTCAAATTTATCCACATGCCATTTCAATTGAAAACATCGTACAAGCCGGCGGGGGATCAGCCAAAGGCGATTGAACAATTAGTGCAGGGAGCGCGCAAGGGTTTCCGTGACCAGACACTTTTGGGAGTAACGGGATCTGGAAAAACTTTCACCATGGCAAACGTCATTCAGCACATTCAGAAACCAACGCTGGTGATTGCGCATAACAAAACATTGGCGGCGCAGCTCTGCAACGAGTTTCGCGATTTTTTTCCTGATAACGCGGTGGGATATTTTGTGAGTTATTACGACTACTATCAGCCGGAAGCATATTTGCCAACCTCGGACACCTATATAGAAAAGGAAGCGATGATCAATGAAGAAATTGACCGCCTGCGCCATGCGGCAACGCAAGCGTTGCTTACGCGCGAGGATGTCATTATTGTGGCGTCGGTTTCATGTATTTACGGTTTGGGTTCGCCGGAGAATTATGAGAGCGGAAGCGTGCAAATTACGCGCGGCGAACCGTTGAATCGCATGGGGCTCGCGCGCAAATTGGTGGATATGCACCTTGAACGCACCACGGCGGATTTAAAGCGCGGGAGCTATCGCGCGCGCGGCGACGTGCTTGAGGTTATGCCGGTTAATCAAGAGGTGATTTATCGCATTGAATTTGTCGGAGCGCGCGTGGGGGAGATTACCATGTATCATTCGGTAACTCGCAAGGTCATGGGTATGCCGGAAATGATATGGCTTTTCCCCGCCAAGCATTATGTAACCTCTGAACCGGATCGCAAACGCGCGGTCAAAACCATTCGGGAAGAATTGGACGCACAGCTGAAAAAATTTGAAAAAGAAGGAAAATTATTGGAGGCTGAACGAATCTCGCGCCGAACGCGCTATGATTTGGAACTCATTGAACAAATTGGCTACTGCAACGGCATAGAAAATTATTCACGCCATTTTGACGGCCGCGCACGCGGCGAGCCGCCCTATACGCTTTTGGATTATTTCAATCACCAGCGCAAAGGGGATTATTTGATGTTTATTGATGAGTCGCATGTGTCCGTGCCGCAATTGGGCGGCATGTACGCGGGAGACGCGGCGCGCAAACATTCTCTGATTGAACACGGATTCCGTCTGCCTTCCGCCGCGGACAACAGGCCTTTGAAATTTGATGAGTTTGTGGCGCGCCAAGGGCAGACGGTGTATGTGTCCGCGACGCCGGCAGACTATGAGTACAAAAAGAGTTCATGCGTGGTGGAGCAGGTTATCCGCCCAACGGGTCTCATAGATCCGGAAATTATCATACATCCTGTGACGGCAACACAAAAAAATATTTCACAAATTGACGACGTGATAGCGCGCGCGCAGGTACGCGTTATCAAAGACGAGCGGATACTCATTACTACGCTCACCAAGAAGATGGCGGAAGATTTGGCGGAGCATCTGAAAGAGAAAAAAATAAAAGCAACATATTTGCACAGCGATATTGATACCTTGGAGCGCGTGCAGATTTTGCATGATTTTCGAAAAGGCAAAACAGATGTGCTGGTGGGTGTTAATTTGTTGCGCGAAGGGTTGGATTTACCAGAGGTAACACTGGTGGCGATTTTGGACGCGGACAAAGAAGGGTTTTTGCGCAGTGAAACTTCGCTCATACAAACCATCGGCCGCGCGGCGCGCAATGTGTTGGGGCAAGTGGTGTTGTATGCAGACCATATGACATGTTCGCTCACGCGCGCGATCAATGAAACAAACCGCCGCCGCGCTTTGCAGATTGCATATAATAAAAAGCATGGCATAACTCCGCAAACAATTAAGAAGGCGGTCAAAAATTGGCTGGAAGAGTTTGGGTTGTCGGCGGAGAGACAGGCAAAAGGCAAGCGTGCAAACAATAAAAGCGTTTCCGCGGTAAAGCGCATTTTAGATTTGGAAATGGCGGGGGACAAAGGCAAGAAAATTGACCGCATCATTAAAGAAAAATCAGCACAAATGAGAGAAGCGGCAACAAATTTGGAATTTGAGCTTGCGGCGATTTTACGAGATGAATTAAAGGAATTGAAGAAGATGGCACTTAAAAACCTTGAATAATTTTCACCTTTCAGGTATTATTAGACCGGACACCGCAGCAACGGATAGAGGATAGTGGTCTCCGTCCAATAAAGAATACGTGGAAAATGCCGGAGTTAAAAATGTTTCAATGCCCAAGAAAGGTACATTAAACGACTAGGAAAAATAATTTCAACATACTCGTCAATTTATGAAATTATCTCAACTATTCACCAAAACCAGCAAAGCATCGCCCGCGGAAGCGGAAAGCGTAAACGCACAGCTTTTGGCCCGCGCCGGTTTTGTGTATCAGCAGATGGCGGGTGTATACAACTATTTGCCGCTGGGATTACGTGTTCTTAAAAAAATTCAGCACATTGTGCGTGAAGAAATGGATGCCTTGGGCGGGCAAGAATTATTGATGCCTACTCTAACAAGCGAGGCGGATTACAAAAAAACAGGGCGTGACACCATTGATGTGCTGTTCCGTACGGAGGGTCATAGCAAGTCAGCGCTCGTGTTAAACCCGAGCCACGAAGAGGTGGTAACGCCGCTAGTCCAGAAATTTGTTTTTTCCTATAACGATTTGCCGACCGCGGTGTATCAGATACAGACCAAATTCAGAAATGAACCGCGCGCCAAATCCGGACTTTTGCGCGGCCGCGAATTTATGATGAAAGACATGTACTCCTTTCACACGTCGGAAGATGATTTGAATACATTTTACGAACGCGCCTTGGAAAGATATCACAAAGTGTACACGCGCTTGGGTTTGGGCGATCTTACCGTTGTTGCTTCCGCGTCCGGCGGTATGTTTACCAAAGACATTTCCCATGAATTTCAGACGCTCTGCCCGATTGGAGAAGATACTATCTATCTTTGTGAAAAATGCAACAAAGCGGTGAATCAAGAAATCAGTATGGATCATGCGCGGTGTCCGCAGTGCGGCGCGTCGCCCATGGTGGAAAAGAAATCAATTGAAGTGGGGAATATCTTTAAATTGAAAACAAAATATACCAGTGCGTTTGATTTTAAGTACAAAGATGAAACAGGCATTACACATCCCGTGATTATGGGCTGTTATGGCATTGGCATCTCGCGTCTTATGGGCGCGCTGGTGGAGGTATTCCATGATGACAAAGGCATGATATGGCCGGAGTCTGTTGCCCCGTTTAAGGTGCATCTTATGGCGCTTGGCAACGACGAATCTGCGCGCGCCAAGACGGATGAATTGTATGAAACATTAACGCGCGCGGGCGTTGAAGCGCTTTATGATGACCGCGTAAAAGCCTCAACCGGAGAAAAGTTGAGCGACGCGGATTTGATCGGTATTCCGTACCGTGTGATTGTGTCTCCGAAAACGCTTGCGGAGAATGCGGTGGAGATAAAAAAGCGCGATGAAAAAGAAGCGCGTTTAGCATCTTTCGCACATTGCGTTTCAGAATTGATGTAAATTCAGGTTTGTTTGTGCGCTCTAAAAAATTATATCAAAAAACTCGCAAAGAACGCGCAGGCAGAATTGATATTGACAAAATTTTTGTAGTACGCCAAAGTAAAATAAGATAAAATTATGTTTAATAAGCAAAAAACAATCAAAGTAAGCGTAGATAAGAGCCATTTGCTCACCTTGGGTGAACGCATGTATGTGGAGAGCATTGAGCTTATACGCGAGCTGGTAAATAACGCTTATGACGCGGACGCCACGGAAGTGCGCGTTATTCTTAATGCCGACAAGGTGCTTATAGAAGACAATGGAAGCGGGATGAATGAAAAGGGTTTGGGACAGTTTTTTACTGTTGGTTCAGAGGAAAAAAGAGTGAACTCTGTATCGCCGCGTTTTGGCAGGAAACGGATAGGCCAATTTGGTATCGGCAAGTTTGCAGCCTTGGCCGCGGCAGAATGTTTTTCTGTTGAAAGTAACAGAGGCGGTTATGTCTATTCAGTGGTTTTTGATCGTAATGAGTGGCAAAAAAATGATGAGTGGGAATTGCCAATCAAAAAATATGCGTCTTCTCCGTTAGAAAAAGAAGGCACGACCGTCACCCTCTCAAAACTTAAAAAAGCTTTTTCGTTTGCCGATGTTGAACGATTTTTAAAAGAATCAGTTCCTCTTAGGGCGAAAAAGTTTTCCGTTTTTTTGAATAATAAAAAAATTACAGCGCGGTATATACCGGGCAGACGCGTGCCCATATTACATAAAACATTGTATGGCGCTATTGAAGGCGAAATCGTTATAGCTTTGCGGTCATCATCTTTTGACAAGCATGGGATAGAATGCCGTGTGCGGCAAGCTCTCGTGAGAAGGGAGTTTTTTGATTTGGAAAAAATCTATCACGCTGGATTAAATCGTATCGCGGGTGAAGTGAACGCGGATTTTTTACAGGTGGTGAGCGGCCGTGATGATTTTATTCGCGATAGCGCGGAATTTAAAATTTTTTATCAGCTTGTGCGCGCGGATTTGGAGAAAGTATTAAAAGATTTGAAGCATGATGGCGACGCGAAACATCTCAAAAAGATTAATACGGAACTCAAAGATGCGTTGAGTAAGATCCGCGTTGCGATGGAGCTTCATCCAGAATTGACGCCAAGCGGGCGCACTATTGCGGTGAGAAAAAAATTATCGCGCGAGCTTACCGCTGGCGCTCTTGTTGCCGCGGATGAAAATCTAAAAAATGAAAAAACAAAAATAGAAGATACGGAGGAATCAAAAAAACAAGCGCGTCAAAAGTCAACCGAACAACCTAAACAACCCATGCCCCAACCGGAAGTGATCAAGAGAATTCGTCTTCAAAAACTTGGCATTAGCGTGGCGATTGTGTCTTTGGGAGCGGAAGCGCAAGAAGCAGTTACGGAAGATAATTTGATTTATGTCAACAGTGATCATCCGATCTACAAAAAATTGTATAACAAAAAAGAGCAATTTGAGTTGCACCTTTTGCGTTTGATAAGCCAAGAAATTATACTCATGAAAAAACTCCGCATCACCGCTAAAGAGGCATTTGAATGGCAAAGCACATTGCTCAAAGACGCGATTTGTAGATGACAGACCCATTGTACAAGATTTTTTCTGTCATTTTTTACTCCACTATGGTATAATGGGACTGTCGCCGAATGCCATTTTGACTGCAACGCGCATCTTTCGGACAAAATGATTTCAAAATTTTTCAGCTTAACTCCTGTTAAACTTCAAAATTTATTCAATAATTTTGTCCAGAAATCTGCGCATTTCGCTGCAAAA
>JACRFU010000027.1 GCA_016212585.1 Candidatus Magasanikiibacteriota bacterium
CTCATCGCCCCTCTTGATGCTCTTGAACAAATCCCCAACTCCTCTGATTTTGCATACAACGAAACAGAAGCCCGCAGTTTAGGGCTTGAGCGGGTTGAAATCAAAGGCAATGCCGGTGCCCAACAGCTTATAGAGCAGGTAATCTCCGGCACTATTGATATTGAAACCGATGCCGGAAAGCAGAAATTCGTGCAAGACTGGCAAAGCCAATGTCCGGATATTCCCATGCCGTGCGTGTTGAAAAACACTGGAGACGTGATCGTCCAAAAACTTGCCGATGCTGATTTAAGCAACAGCGATTTTTGGTATTTGACCAGTCTTAAAAAAAGAAAGATCATTAAAAATTTGGAAGGTTCTGATCAGCCTGCTATGCCGCATTTTGATAAAGACATGGTATTACTGGTTGACTCCTGGCAAGAAACCAACTGGGAAGACCCAGATGCTGCAACCAAACTCATATCCCCATTGCTCAAAGAGCTCCTTGGCAAGGAATCAACGGTCAAAATCAGACGGGAAGATTTGGACACTGCACTTTGGGTTGGCGACCCGGTGTCGCATATTCCCACAGAAAAACATACACTGCTTTTGAAAAAACTTGGCGTGGATCCCAGCCAATTTCACTTTCGCTGTATTGCCCAAGATGAATATGCCCGTCTTGCTCCTACCAAAGCCTGGGGACAAAAAGCCCTTTGGACCAACTTTAACAACTATTATCTTAAGGACAATGGCGTTCGCAAAGGCTTGTTTGGCGGCGGTCATGGTACTGGCGGGCCTTCCAATGTGGGCGACGATCCTCTCGGCGATGCGTATGGTGGTCTCGCGGTTCGCCTCGTCCTCGTATGCAACAAATAGGTTTGGAATTTATGGCTTGTTTAAGCCACATTTTATGAATTTGTACAATTTGATCTTTTAAGAGCAATTTGCTATAATGGGTCTGTCGCCGAATGCCATTTTGGTTACGACGCTCAGATTTCGGACAAAATCGTTTCAAAATTTTTCGGCTTAACATCTGTTAGACCTAAAAATTTATTCAATAATTTTGCCTTAAAATTTGGCAATTTCGTAACGAAAGCCTATTGGCGGACAAGGCTATTAAAACCTGTATGCTATTCAAACGGTTAATAGAGGATCGAATCAAAGCTGTATTATTTAAAAAAAGAATGGTGTCAATTCTTGGTTCTCGTCAGTCCGGTAAAACAACTTTGGCCAAAAAATTGATACAAGAATACAGAGAAGATGGAGCTTATTACGATTGTGAACTTGCTGAAATCCGCAAGCATTTTATCGTCGGACGACCGGATGAGTTACTTTCATTGACAAAAGGAAGAGAGATTGTCATATTTGATGAAGCACAAACTATTCAGGACATTGGCACTATCTTAAAAGTATTTCACGATACCTATCCAGGGGTGCAAATTATCGCTACCGGATCGTCATCGTTTGATTTGGCGAATAAAATAAACGAGCCGATGACCGGGAGAATTTTTGAATTTACGCTACTGCCGTTGTCTCTTGTTGAAATTAGCATGTCAAAACATATTACTGCCGATGATCTCATGCAGTATATGTTATATGGAACCTACCCGGCAATAGTAGCGGAAAATTCTTTGGATCTTAAAAAAACAATCTTAAAAAATATTGCCACACAGTATCTCTATAAAGATGTTTTTACCTTTGAAGCCATTAGAAATCCTCGAGTATTTGAGGACCTTGTAAAATTACTTGCGTTACAAATTGGTTCACTGGTATCACTCAATGAACTTGCAAATCAATTAGGGGTGAGCCGTTCGGTTATACAGAGGTATGTCAGACTCTTGGAGCAAGCATTCATTATACGAATCGTTCATTCATTTTCCAATAATCCTCGCAATGAAATAAAAAAAGGATTTAAGGTGTTTTTCTTTGATACGGGAGTACGAAACGCGCTTGTGGATATTGCGTCACCAATGAAAACGCGCGCAGATCGCGGGGCGATTTTTGAAAATTATTTTGTGAGTGAGCGTATGAAAAGCGGATCCCTTGAGATATTTCCACCGGAAATAATGTTTTGGAGATCGCGCGCGGGAGCTGAAATTGATGTGGTGGAAAAAAGCGGCACTCGTATCTCCGCTTTTGAATGCAAGTGGAAAGATATTGCCTCGGTGCCTGCGCAATTTTCAAAAGCGTATCCTAGCGCTCTGTTTCAATCAGTGAACTCGGAAAATATACTTGAGATAATTGTTAAATGATATTTAATTATGCCCCCGGAACAACCACAATACCCTGATTCTCTCATCGCGCGCCCTGAAGATCTTGAAGAAATTCCCACCCCTAACATCCTCTTTGCCACCACAAAAGAAGGCAAAGAAATCACCTTTAACCTCAAAAAGCAACTCAAATACTGGGGAGACTTCTACCAAGCAGAGAACATAGACTGGGTATCTCTCCCAGACACCATCAATCTTACCCAAGATCAGCAGGAAGCAATGAAGAAACTCATGGAACAAGGCTTTGACAAGATGATTATCA
>JACRFU010000025.1 GCA_016212585.1 Candidatus Magasanikiibacteriota bacterium
ACTGCAATTTCTGAATTTTGGCTATAATTGTTTCAAAATTTTTCGGCTTAACTGCTGTTAAACCTCAAAATTTATTCAACAATTCTATCTCAAAATTCAGAAATTTTGCTACGAAAGCGCATTCGGCGACAGTCCCATTATTCAACAGTCCCAATTTATTAAAGGCTCAACCGTGAGAATCCGCCAATCTGTATATTTTCTCCCATAGTGGCGATAGCGTTCTGAACCACCTGCTTAACCGTTGTACTTTCTTCCTTGAAGTATGGTTGTTGGAGCAAACACACGTCAGCAAAAAACTTCTGGAGCTTACCTTCTAAAATCTTATCCCACACAGCATCTGATTTGCCCTCCGCGCGAAGCTGTTCACGATAGATTTCTTTTTCTTTTTCAATAACCGCTTCCGGCACGTCGCTTTCCGCCATATAGAGCGGGTTTGCCGCCGCCACATGCATTGCCAAGTCATGCGCCAAAGCCTGAAACTTGTCCGTGCGCGCCACAAAATCTGTCTCACACATAAGTTTTACGAGCGTGCCTACACGGCCTCCCGCGTGAATGTACGCATGCACAACACCCTGAGAAGTGGCGCGATCCTCTTTCTTAGCGGCTTTCACAACGCCTTTTTTGCGCAGAATATCAATTGCTTTTTCCTTGTCCCCGTCCGCTTCGTCAAGGGCAATTTTTACATCATTCATACCCGCGCCAGTAATCTCGCGGATCTCAGAAATGAGTTTTAAATCAAGCGCCATAATTGTTAATGTTAAAAAATAAAGAACATATCCTCCTTGCATTCTGTGCTTTACGCCGCGGCGTTGGTCAGCTGGCGCGCTTGCGCTTTTCCTTCTTTTACCGCCTCAGCCGCCAAACGAGTTATTATATCAATGGATTTTGACGCGTCGTCATTTGCGGGAATAATGTAATCAATCGCTTCCGGGTTTACATTGCTGTCGCAAAACGCGACGGTTTTGACTCCCGTCATACCCGCTTCGCGAAGCGCTGTTTTCTCTTTTTTGATGTCAACCAAAAACAACACATCGGGTTTGTGTTCAAGATGCACCAATCCTGAAAGGGTTTTTTCCATCTTTACAATATACTTGCTGAATTTTAATACTTCACTCTTGGTATATTTGGACGCAAGCTCACCAGATGCCTGATCCGCTTTGAGCTTACGAAATTTTTTCAACAGCGCCCCGATGGTGGTGTAGTTGGTCAAAAGCCCTCCCAACCAACGCTCTGTAACATACGGCATCTCGCACTCTATGGCGTATTTCTGCACAATCTCTTTTGCCTGATCTTTTGTCCCCACAAATAAAATAATTTTCCCTTCTGCCGCGGATTGTTTCAAAAATGCAAGCGCGATGGCGAGCTTTTTTTGTGTTTCCTCCAAATCTATCACATGGACGCCGTTGCGGACGCCAAATAAAAAAGGCGCCATCTTGGGATGCCAACGAGACTGTTGGTGGCCAAAATGCACACCTGCTTTGAGGAGCTCCAAGAGCTCTGGTACTTGTGGCATAAAAGTATTCCTTTTTAACCGCCCCTTAAATGGAGCAGTGCCTCCCTTGTGCGCGAACCCTGTGCCCCAACGGACGCGTGGGGAGGATACAGAGCCTTTCAGAAATTGCAGTAGAAATGGCATTTGGCTGCAATCCTTTATACTACGCAAAGGTGTGATTTAAGTACCCGTATCATAGGGTATTTTGAGATTGATGTCAAGGAAGTGTACCAGACGGGTATAGGACCTACGCATTTGGCCAATTTCTTCGTCAAAGCCTGCGTTTCTCGCTCGTCGTAGGTATACTACGGCTTGCTCCGATACTCGGCTTTTCCTTGAACTTGTCTCAAATGCGTAGGTCCTAGGGTATATAAACTTGACTCATTTCCCGTTTTAGCCTATACTATTCTTATCTCTTAAACACCTCAAAACAGCCTAAAAATATGAAAAAAGACATTCACCCAAAATACTACCCCAAGGCTCAAATTACCTGCGCCTGCGGCAAAACATGGACTACCGGCTCTACCATAGAAAAAATCAAGGTTGAGTTGTGCAGTAATTGCCACCCTTTCTACACCGGCAAACAGAAGTTCTTGGACACCGCGCGCCGCGTGGAAAAATTCCAAGAAAAATCCGCAAAAAAGACTGTTGCGTCTGCCGCGCGCAAAGGCAAAAAAGCCAAGAAAGCCGCGCGCATTGCCAAAAAGACTGTTACCGCAAAAGACGCCGATTAACATTTCAACGCATCTCTACTCTTAATCCCGTTACCGCTTTCATGCGTATGCGGGATTATGTTTTTTTTGCTATAATGGGTCTGTCGCCGAATGCCACTTTGACTGCAATGCGCATCTTTCGGACAAAATTATTTCAAAATTTTTCAGCTTAACCACTGTTAAACCTCAAAATGTATTCAACAATTTTGTCCAGAAATCTGCGCATTTCGTTACAAAAGCGCATTCGGCGACAGGCCCATAATGAATGGGACTGCAAACAGACGCGCTATAACTACCACTATGACAAACTTCATCACCGAACTGGAAAACTGCAAAAAACGATTTGTGGAACTTGAGACCGCCCTGCAAGACACGCGGGTGCTTGAGGATACTCAAAAACTAAAAGATCTCTCGCGTGAGTATACTGACATCAAAGAGATTGTTGAGATGGGAAACAACCTTCATTTGGTAGAAGTTGAATTAAGCGACGCGTCTGCGATATTGCAAACTGAAACCGACGCGGAGTTGCGTTCGCTTGCCACTGCAGAAATTGATACGCTGACACTGGAAAAGGAACGGCTGACGCAAGAACTTTACGAAACACTGCACCCCGCGGATCCATTGGATAAAAAAAATGTTATTATAGAAATACGCGCCGGCGCCGGGGGCGACGAAGCCTCACTATTTGCCAGCGAACTGTACCGCGCGTATACGCTCTACGCGGAAAGCAAAGGATGGAATCATCAAGTAGTTTCCAGTTCTCGGAGTGAAATTGGCGGATTCAAAGAAATCATTTTTGCAGTGAAAGGCAAAAATGCCTATCGCTTATTAAAACTTGAAAGCGGCGTGCACCGAGTTCAACGCGTGCCGGAAACGGAAAAAAACGGACGCGTGCACACCTCCACCATTACGGTAGCGGTTCTGCCGGAACTTGGAGAATTGGATTTCAAACTTGACCCCAAAGACGTAAAAATTGAAACCTCCACCGCGAGCGGTCATGGCGGACAATCCGTTAACACCACTTATAGCGCCATCCGCGCCGTACATATTCCAACCGGTATTACTGTGTCCTGCCAAGACGAACGCTCACAACAGCAAAACCGCGAGCGAGCCATGCAAATTATGCGGGCGCGCGTGTATCAATTTGAAGAAGATCGCCGCATGAAAAAATTTACTGAAGCGCGCCGAGCGCAGATTGGCACCGGAGACAGAAGCGAGAAAATCCGCACCTACAACTTTCCACAAGATCGTGTGACAGACCACCGCATCAAAGAAACATGGCATAATATCCCCGGAATAATGAACGGAGCATTTGAACCGCTCATTGCCGCGCTCCAAAACGCGCAACGCGAATTAAGAGGCACATGACGATTTTTGAATTTCTGCGAATGTTTGAAAAAGAGCTCGCCGTAGCCCTTATTCCTTCTCCTCATCTAGACGCGGAAGTGATTTTAAGTTTAGCGCTCAAAAAAGACCGTTCATATGTACTCGCGCATGGATTTGATCTGCTGTCACTGGCACACGCTCGCGCGGCGCGCGCATTGCTCAAGCGTCGGCTCCGACACGAACCCATTGCGTTTATCCGCGGCTCCCAACTATTTTATGGCCGCTTGTTTGCCGTTAATCGCCACACCCTAATCCCCCGCGCAGAGACAGAACTTATCATTGAAAAACTCACCCAAGAGCTTCCTCATTCATGGAACGGAACATTTGTAGATATAGGAACCGGCTCGGGCGCGCTTGCGGTCACACTTTTGTGCGAGTTCCCCCGCGCGCAGGCAGTGGCAATTGATATTTCTTTGGGCGCGCTTACTGTTGCACGCAAAAATGCGCGGCATAATCAAGTTTCTAAACGCGTAAAATTTTTGCACGGCAACCTGCTCAAACCGCTCACGCAAGAACTTCCGCGCCTCAAACAACCTTGTATTATGGTTGCAAATCTTCCTTACGTTCCCACAAAAATTTGGAAACGATCAGAGCGCCAAGTGCGTGCGTTTGAACCGCGTACCGCGATTGACGGCGGCGCGGACGGTCTCAAGTATTACCGCGCACTTTTGCAACAATTAAAAAAAACAAGCTATCCGCCTGCCACGTTATGGTCTGAAATTGACTCCTCTCACTCTCACCATTTCCCCACGCTCGTTGCAACCTATTTCTCCCGCGCGTGCATAAATATATTCAAAGATTTAAATAATCGAGCGCGCCTTGCTCGTACCGAATTCTAGTTATTGCTCCACACCACACCATCCCCCACCACCTCAATCCAAATGGTACCGCGCACGAGACGCATTTCATTGCCGGATTTGTCAAAAAACTTTAAGGAGCTATTGGTAGAAAGCTTTTGCCAGGTACCCTCAAAACTTTGGCCGTTTTGCAAAAAAAGCGACGTACCGCTTCCAACGGTCTTCATATCCAACCGCCCCTCGGCATCCAGCACGCGCAAAGGAGTGGTGATCACCATTACATTCTTCGCTTTCAGTTGATTAGTATCAACCGTTATGTGCGGCGCGCCATACACAGAGCGTTCATACGCGTTTTCATTTTTATTATAGACCCACCTTACCGTCGTCACGCCAAAATTAATATCCAATACACTCCCTCCGCCGCGTTTTTCCGGCGAGGCTTCATCACCAAAAAACCATATTGGCTGATACGCGTCCGTCGCGTTTTTTTTGAGCGCAAAACGGCGAATATTTTCACTTGAGGTAAACACATTATGGGGACGCGCGCGTTTTCCGGAGCGCCAAAAATATTGTCCATTGCTGTACTCATCAACATTCCACGATGTTCCTTGCAAGCGATCAAGCGCCGCGGGTGATCCGCCCACATGCAGATACAACGCGTCAAACACTCGTGCGAAATCCACAAAATACGGACGAGCGCTGCGTACCGGACCGATTGCGTCCACGGTTTGTCCAGTCAAAAAAAATGCAAGCAACCGCGATAATCCCCCTTCTGCGGGAGCTTCCACTACCAGCGGCGACTGTTCAAGCCCCGCGGGCGGTTGAGCTTCCGGAGCGTTATCAATCATGACCGCAAACAGTGTGCCGCTCGCCATTTCAGGCTCCACCTCTGCCCCGTCAATAAAACGCTCTACGGTGCTTGATGTGTTTGTTTTCAGTGCGGCAGTGCCCAAAAAATCTGCTGTTTCGCGCGGAGTACTATCCCACCACCCAAACGCCGTTCCCCATACATACATGCTCCATGTAAAAAATAACCCGATACATAAAAACGCCGCATGTATCACCACGCGACGTTTTTTCTTATAGAATGTATAAATGGTCTGTCGCCGAATGCTCCTTTGCAACGAAATGTGCATATTTCGAGACAAAATTGTTGAATAATTTTTGAGATTTAATTGCACATGAGCCCTTCTCTCAAAGGTTTACTTTTTCGCTTTCGCGTCTGCTTCTGCGGCCGCGGCGGCGGCTTCTTCTGCTTTCTTCTTTTCGTCCGCGGCTACCTTGACTTGCGTTACATCTTCCACCACCGCGCCGGAAGCGGCGGTAATTTCTTCTTCAGAGCGCGGCGCGGCAATAGTTACTACTACATCCTGCGGATTACCTAAAATCTTCACGCCTGCGGGTACTGCGATATCTTTTACATGGATGGATTGCCCAAATTCATTGAGCGAGCTAATATCAACCGTCAATTCTCCAACCAAATTCTGCGGCAAACAGCGGATTGTCAGCGTCGGCATATTTCTTACCAAAATACCGCCCAATCCTTTAACCGCCGGAGCCTCGCCTGCCGTAACCACTTTGGCTTCAGCTTCCAATTCTTCATCCATGCGCACCTGATACAAATCAAAATGAGTAAAAATTGTTTTCAAAGGATGCAATTGATAATCTTTTACCACCACTTTGAGATTTTCATTCCCCAATTGCAAATCAATGAGATTGCTTGCGCCTGCTTTTTTATATACCTTGCCAAACTCAACCAAATCAACCGCAATATTGCGGCTGGCAATGCCGTGTCCATACAAAACTCCTGGAACCTGACGATTCTTATGGAGGGATTTAATTTGATTTTTAACCGCCGTGCGGAGTTGAGCTTGCAATATGATTGGTTCCATAGCGTTGTAATTAGGAAAATGCTTCTTTGAGCTTTCAATTACGAAATGTCTTTTTGAGGCAAAAATTATTCGGGGCACGCAAAAATTCTGTTAAATTTTTGCTCAATACTCGCGCCGCCCTAGCTCCGTAGTCCCCTCATAATCTTTGTCTCAACGCCATTTCGTAATTGAAAGCTTTGAGGACTTCAAAAGTTAAATAATGGTGTGAACTATAGAGTAAAATAAAACCGCCTTTTTGTCAAGGCGGATAACCCTGCAAGCTTATTTAAACCAAAATTCCGCTTTGTTTAAGCAATGTGTTCCAAAAACTTTTCCTGATTCTTAAGTGCTTCATAAAATGCCAAAATATTGTCTATTTCAATAGGCGCCGCGGCGCGGAATTTGAGCACATCGTCGTATGTGAGGTCTGTTAACATGCCCACGGAATTGAGCCCGCTTGACGCATGCACCACAACCGCCACGACAGCACTACCGCACTCGCCACACTGCATGTGGAGCAAATGTGCTTCTTCATTTTCATCTACCACTTGCGTTTTAATTGCTTCTTTCTTTGCTTTGCACAAAGGACACACGCTCACTAATCTTAAATCCTCGCCAAACAAAGGAAAAAATGCTTTTGATTTCATATGCTGGGTCTGTCGCCGAATGCGCTTTTGTAACGAAATACGCATAGTTCGAGACAGAATTGTTGAGTAAATTTTGAGGTCTATGGACATAATCTTATGAAACCGCGCTCCATAATCCATTATTGCGTTGATTTGCTTGTGTTTC